>CAYFQK010000074.1:0-12578 GCA_964345255.1 uncultured Bacteroidales bacterium
CGGAATGAAATTTATCATTTGGTGCTTTATTTGCAAAAATTTTTAATTTATAGACGGACTTTAATTTAGCTGATCGGAAGAAATAAATTTAGCGCCTTCCTGCCTCATTTCTTTTATTGCGTTCTCCCCGTCGCCGGGATTCAAATCCACGGCTTTAATGCCATCTTCTATTACTACCATATTAAAACCATGCTTATTTCCGTCGTTGACTGTATTCTTCACACAGTAATCGGTGGTCATTCCGGCCACATAAATGGTATCTACGCCTTTATCCTTCAGATAACGGGCTAAATCTATATTTGTTGCTTCAAACGCTGAGTAACCATCGTCCCTGTTTCCGGTCCCTTTCAAAAATATTTCCTGAATATTTTCGGTATTTAATCCCGGATGAAACTCAGCCCCTTTTGACCCGGCAACACAGTGCACCGGCCACTTCTCAAAATGTACTGTTTTTTCAGGATGCCAGTCTTTTGAGGCCAGCACCAGGTCAAACTTAGACTGAAGTTTATTGATGACCGGTATGACCTCGTCCGTTCCGGGCACACCAAGTGCTCCGCCTTCGCAAAAATCATTCTGCAAATCAACTATCAAAAAAGCTCTCATAACTCCTCCTATTTATTTATTTTCTCAAACATGCTATCACGCATTGTTGCCAATTTACGGCTAATACCCACCTTATAGTGATGAGGGTATTCCAGGCGGTGATGTTCTACAGGTAATTTTGATAACCTGTCTTTGGCGTATTCAGCACTTTCTTTTACTGTTTTACCCTCAGACAGCCTTTTACCATTTTCCATCACTTTTTGCGTGACAGGCTTTTGTTCAAATGCTTCAACATTCGTTCGTTTATAATTAAAGTATGGATGAATAATTTCTTTTGTTTGCTTTTCACTTTCCAGCAAAATCCCGTCTCCATGGAAGGTTCCGTCAATGTTAAAATACCTCACAGTGCGCTTTTCCCCCGGAAGGGTTGTTTTCTCAATGTTATCCGATATCTTCATTCGCGGCTGACCATTGAATTCACTTAGCTTATAAACGCCGTCAATGGCGCCTGAATTCATCCCCGTAATTAATTTGGTTCCTATTCCAAAGCCATCTATCGGGGCATTTTGTATATTCAGACTACGAATGACCGCCTCGTCCAGCTGGTTGGAAACCATAATTTTGATGTAATTCAGCCCGGCATTGTCCAGCATTTCCCGTGCCTTTTTACTGAGGTAGGCTAAATCTCCGCTATCAAGACGTATGCCTTTCATTTTTTCTCCTCTTGCTTCCATTTCTTTTGCTACTTTAATGGCATTCGGCACACCGCTATCAAGCGTATTATATGTATCCAGAAGTAAGACCGTATTTTTCGGATATACTTCTGCAAATTTCCGGAAAGCCGTAATTTCATCCTCAAATGTTTGCACCCATGAGTGAGCCATGGTTCCTCCCACAGGCAGGTCGTAAAGATATCCTGAAATGACATTGGAAGTGGAGTTGGCGCCACCTACAATGGCAGCCCTGGAGGCTATCACACCTCCTGTTCCCTGGGCTCTGCGCAAACCAAAATCACTAATCACCCTCTCGCCGGCAACTGACCTGATTCTGGAAGCTTTAGTGGCGATAAGAGATGAAAAGTTCAGCACGTTAAGCAGAAGGGTTTCGATAATTTGCAGCTCAATAATATTTCCTTTAACAATTAGCACTGGTTCCAAAGGAAAAACCACTTCCCCTTCGCGGGGCGCTTTTATTGTGCCTTCAAAAGAAAAACCGGCGAGATAATCCAGAAATCTTTGATCAAAACCGAGGCTTTTAAGGTATTCAATATCTTCTCCTGAGTACTTAAAATTTTCCAGAATCCCGAGCAGCTCATTAATTCCGGAGAAAAGAACATAGCCTCCCTGGAAAGGATTCTTTCTGAAGAAATAATCAAACACAGCTATGTCATCTCCTTTGCCCTGTAAATAGTATGCCTGGGCCATAGCAAGTTCGTAATAATCGGTATATAATCCTGCATGTTTTTCCAGAATAGAATTTTTCATGATATTATTCTTGGTTCTCAACTATTTGTAACAAAATGAAAAAAGCTTTGTTGAGTATTGTTTTGACCCGAAATCACACAAATAGCACATTAAAAGCAATGTTTCAGTGAAAACAGGAAATGAGGCTTATTATGATACAGGGGATATCAGGCCATTGTAAACTAACTCTTCTACAACATAACTTCTCACAGCTCCAATGCCTTGATAGTTTGAAAAAATTCGTCAGGCGCCTCACTCGATATAATGATTTCATCTCCGTTGTAAGGATGTATGAAACGAATTTCTGAAGCATGCAGCATTAAGCGTTTTATCCCTGTTTTCTCTGTAATCATTCGATTCAGGGCAAAATCGCCGTGGTGGGTATCGCCGATAATATCATACCGCTTTCTGGCAAAATGCTGCCTGATTTGATGCCACCTGCCGGTTTCAGGTTTTACTTCCACCAAGCTCAAATCAACCGGTTCATCTTTGGAAATAAGCCCGGTGGAAATAGATTTGATAGTCCGGTAATGAGTTATTGCCGGCTTTTTGAATTTGCTTTTCTTTTTAACCACTACTTTCTCATCAAATGTTCCTTCACCGGGTTTTCCTTTAGCCAGGGCAATGTAAGTTTTCTCAACCGACTTCTCTTCAAACTGACGTGTGAGCAGGCTGGCGGCTTCTCGGCTAAAGGCTAATATTATAACTCCTGAAGTCTTGGAATCGAGGCGGTGCACATTATACACCGATTTGCCCTTTAGCCGGCCGATGGCTTTTGTCAGGTAATCGGCATCATTAGGCATAAAATCGTTCTTATGAACAGGCAATCCGGCCGGTTTATCCACCACAATAAATGCTTCATCTTCATAGAAGACAGGCAGGTTAAAATCTGAATACATGGAGTTGTTTTGAGGGCTAAGGTACGTATAAATAAAGGAGAAGAAAAAGCAAAACCTGCCTTTTCTTCTCCTTAAAGCAAGCTATTTCACAAAAAGTAGTTCGCGGTATTTAGGAAGAGGCCATAATTCATCATCTACCAATAATTCGAGTTTATCGACATGATAGCGGATCTTTTCAAAATATGGCAAAACATTTTCGTAGTAAGCAAAAGCCCTGGATTCATCATCGTCCATATTATTAGCCTTTTTGCGCTCATTGGTCATCTCGCTAACGTCGTCTTTAATGTCCTGAATATGTTCCGAGATTTTTTTAATTGTATGAAGCTGATTTTTAGCCAGTCTGGTAAAAGTCTTCTGGTCGAGCACTTCCTGCAGGCCTTTCACGTTCTCCAGGAGGGTGTTCTGATAGCGAACTGCTATAGGAATAATGTGGTTGCTGGCCAAATCTCCTATTACACGGCCTTCGATCTGAATCTTTTTAGTATATTTCTCTATCTTGATGGCGTAACGTGCCTCCAGTTCCTTTTTGCTCAGCACTTCTTCTTTTTCAAAAAGACCAACAGACTCCTTGCTTACTATCGTCTTTAAGGCCTCGGGTGTAGAAGGAATATTGGGCAGCCCCCGTTTTCCCGCTTCTTTCACCCATTCTTCGCTATAGCTATTGCCCTCAAAGCGCACATCGCGCGAAGCGGTTATTCTTTCTTTAATCACCTCCATTATAGCCTGATTCTTGTTTTTTCCGCCATTAATCTTCTCATCTACGAGGTCTGCAAACTCATTGAGCTGGCGAGCCACAATCGTATTCAGAGCTATCATGGGTTTTGAGCAGCTCTCAGAAGACCCCACAGCCCTGAACTCAAATTTATTCCCCGTGAAAGCAAAAGGAGAAGTCCTGTTACGGTCGGTATTATCCAGCAAAATCTCCGGAATCTTAGGTATATTAATGTTCTGCTCGCCGCTTCCAGGGCTGATCCAGTTATTTTTCTTTTCCAGCTCATCCAGCATTTTCGTTAGCTGCTGCCCAATAAACACAGAAATAATAGCAGGTGGGGCTTCGTTGGCTCCCAGGCGTAAATCATTGCCCGCAGAGGCAATGTGGCCTCTGAGGATTCCGGAATAATCCTTTACTGCTTTAATGGTATTCACCAGAAAAGCTAAAAACCTAAAATTCTCTTCTTTGGTCTTTCCGGGAGAAAAAAGATTTTGTCCTTTATCAGTTTGCAAAGACCAGTTGTTGTGTTTACCCGAGCCATTCAATCGTGAAAATGGCTTTTCATGAAGAAGCAGGGTAAGGTTATGATGTTTAGCTACCCGATCCATCAGGTGCATAATCAACTGATTATGATCGACCGAGATATTCGCTTCCTCGTAAACCGGCGCACACTCAAACTGATTGGGAGCCACTTCGTTGTGGCGTGTTTTCACAGGAATACCCAACCGGTGGGATTCATATTCCAATTCCTGCATAAAATTCATCACCCGCTCGTTGATTCTCCCGAAATAATGATCGGATAATTGCTGGTCTTTGGCCGAGGCATGACCAAACACAGTGCGGCCAGTAAGCATTAAATCCGGGCGGGCGCGATACAATGCGCTATCAACAAGGAAATATTCCTGCTCCCATCCCAGCGTTGCAGTAACATTTTTAGCTTCCTCATCAAAATATCTACACACCCGCGTGGCAGCTGTATCAACAGCACTCAGGGCCTTCATAAGTGGTGTTTTGTAATCCAGGGCTTCTCCGGTGTAAGAAATAAAAATAGTGGGAACACACAGAGTAGCATCCAGAATAAAAGCCGGCGATGAAGGGTCCCATGCGGTATACCCTCTAGCTTCAAAGGTATTCCTTAGTCCGCCACTGGGGAAACTCGAAGCATCAGGCTCTTGTTGAATCAATTGATTTCCATGAAAACTCTCGAGTGCCTGCCCATTTTCCAGCGGATCAACGAAAGCATCGTGCTTTTCAGCAGTGGAGCCTGTCAGCGGATGAAACCAATGGGTATAATGGGTGGCCCCTTTTGATATGGCCCACGATTTCATGGAAGCAGCCACCTGATCGGCGGTTTTGCGGTCAATCTGCTCTCCATGCTCAATAGAATAGATAACCTGGTTGTAGGATTCCATGGGTAAATACTCCCTCATCACTGACTTGCTAAAAGTCAATTCGCCATAGTATTCCGTAACTTTTTCAGGAGCTTTAAAATTAACGGACTTTCTGGAAAGAGCAACTTCCAGTGCTTTAAATCTTAAGTTTTCCATAATGCAGTACTTTAGTTTATGATTTGATTTGAATTTTTATCAGGAAAAAACTTCAAAGTTAAGAATCGATATATGTATTTTGATTATTTCCTTTGTTAATTAATTGTAAAATCCACAATCCGGCAAATGTAATCAATCCATTAACAATAAGTAATTCAAAACCAAATTTATAGCCCCAGAACCAGGATTGCGAATTCACGCTTAATATGTAAGCAATTGCGGGGGAAAGAATGCCTACTACCGGTATAAACCTGTCGATGGGTTTTTTCCGCGTGAGGAGACCAAATGAGAACATGCCCAGTAGCGGGCCGTAAGTATAACCGGCAATGGTAAACAATCTGGAAATCACAGACTGATCGTTAATGGCTCTGAATACGATGATAATAGCCACAATAATTGCTGCCACCACAAAGTGAACCATGTACCTTAGTCGCGTTTTTTGTTGCTGCGATAAGTCGGAGCGTTTTTGAATATTGAGAAAGTCCACACTAAAGGATGTGGTCAATGATGTAAGCGCGCTGTCGGCGCTCGAATAGGCAGCTGATATGAGCCCTATCATAAATACGATACCGGCAAAGGGCATCAGGTGTTTCAGAGCAATAACCGGAAAGAGGTTATCGCTGCGCACGGGTATATCCACACCTTTTGAGTGGGCAAATACATACAGGGAAGCCCCAAGGGTAAGAATGAGAATATTTACGGGAACCAGTGACGCACTCATCCAGTATACGTTCTTTTTTGCTTCCTTAAGATTCCGGCAGCTCAAATTCTTCTGCATCATATCCTGATCTAATCCTGTCATCACAATAGCAATAAATGCCCCACTAATAAACTGTTTGAGGTAATGGGTTTTTACTGTCCAGTCGGTATGAATCATATCAGTGTATTCGCTGGCTTTTAAGGTTTGAATAAATTCACTGAAGTCAAGTCCGAGGTTTTGTTTTATTAAAACGATAGAGACTATAACCGTTGCCAGCATAAAAGTTGTTTGCAGGGTATCCGTCCACACAATCGTTTTGATGCCCCCTCTGAAGGTATACAGAATCATCAAAATCATAAAAGCGATGACCGTTATCCAAAATGGGACGTCCCACACATCAAAAACGAAAACCTGGAGTACATTCACCACCAGGAACATTCGGAATGAAGCGCCTATAAAACGGGACAAAAGAAAGAAAAAGGCCCCTGTTTTATATGACCAGAATCCAAATCGATTCTCGAGGTAAGTATATATTGAGGTGAGATTCAGCTTATAGTACACCGGTAGTAAAACGTTGGCAATAACGTAATATCCTACCAGGTACCCAAACACGATCATCATATACGAGAACTGTGAGGAGCCCACATCGCCGGGGATAGAGATAAAAGTAACACCTGACAGGGATGCACCTATCATTCCGTAAGCAACCACAAACCAGGGAGATTGCCTGTTTCCCAGGAAGTAGGATTCATTATCTGCCCTCCGGCTTGTAATGTATGAAATGGTGAACAGCAGAACTGTATAAACCAGGAAACTGATTAATATGGCTGATGGTGTCAAGTCAACGTATTTTTAGAGTGATTTTTTTAATAAAAGGGCGAAAGATAATAAATCATCGGCAATAAAATGGGGCTTAAAACTCATAATCTCTTCCTCAAACGATTGTGGCGTAGATAAAACCGTGTACATCCCGGCCCTAACACCAAACTCGATATCACTCATCGTGTCGCCTATCATAATTGCTTTTGCCAGGTTGATCTCCGGGAAATCCCTTTTGGCCTGATAAGCCATACCCGGCGACGGTTTACGAAAAGGAGATTCATCTTCGGCAAGCGCTCCGCAATAATAAACTGCATCTATCCTACCGCCTGCCATAGCAATTTCCTGAAGCATCTGCTCATGTAACTCATTTAGCTGCTGCTCAGTCATCAATCCTTTTCCGATACCTTGCTGATTTGTAACTACGAATATCTTATCAAAAAAAATAGCCAGGTTTTTCAAGGCTTCCAAAACTCCCGGAAGGAATTCAAATTCTTCCCATCTGGTAACATAGCCCCCTTCAATGCGGCGGTTAATTACTCCATCCCTGTCGATAAACAGTGTCCAGCTATTATCAATAGCCAAGTCGCTTAAATTCATGCTGTGCTCTTTTATAATCTTCCGGAATCCCGATATCGAGAAAATAATTTTCAAAAGCTATCCCATAGAAAGAACGTTCGCGGTATTGTTTTTCCAGCACTTCCCTTTCAAAGCTAAATTTTTTCCCTGAAGGGAAATGGGAAAACAATTCTTTGTTGGCAAAATAAATCCCCCCGTTAATCATCCCTTCTCCCTGCGATGCTCCTTTTTCAAAAAATCCTTTGATCCTTCCGCTCTTGTCTGCATAAACACCCCCATACCGGGCAGTATCTTCTATTTTTCTTAAAGCTATTGTTAAGTCCGCCTGCTGATTCTTGTGAAATGACTTCAGGGTTTCCAGAGGAATATTAAAAATCGTATCTCCGTTTAGGATAAAAAACTGTGAGCTGCTAACATATGGCAGTGCATTCATAATAGCCCCGCCGGTTCCCAGAGGTTCTTCCTCCGGAGCGTACACTAACTTCATGTTACGAAATTCATCTGAGAAATAAGCCTGAATGCTTTCTTTCTTATAGCCTACGGCAAGCACAACCCGCTCTATTCCATTAGTTTTAAGATACGACAACTGATAATCCAGAAAGGGCTTACCGTTCACAGGAGCCATTGCTTTGGGCAGCTCATCGATCTCACTGCGCAGGCGCGTTCCCAGACCACCAACAAGCACAATTGCTTCCATAACTGAATTATTTTTCAGGAAAAAGTCTCGATTCTACATTCTCACAGATTATGTGTCCGGCCATAATGTGTGCTTCCTGAATGCGCGGAGTATCTTCTGAAGGAATGTTTATCAGAATATCGGCTGCATCTTTCATCTTTCCACCCGACTTACCGGTAAAAGCCACTGTAATCATGTTTTGTTTATTAGCCTGCTCCACGGCCTTCAGGATATTGCTTGAGTTACCGGAGGTCGAAATCGCAACAAGAATATCTCCCTGGCGGCCTTTTGCTTTCACCAGCCTGCTGTATACCTCGTCGAAGGAATAATCATTAGCTACAGCCGTAAGATAAGAAGAATTTACATGCAGGGCTTCGCTAAAGAGCGGCTCCCTGTCGTAGTAAAACCTCCCCGAGAACTCGGCTGCCAGATGCTGCGCATCTGCAGCGCTTCCCCCATTGCCGCAAAAAAACACTTTTCCATCATCCTCAAAACAGTCCACTATTTCATTTACAAGCTCATGAATCTTTCCAATGAATTGCTCATCCTCCATCAACATTCTTTTTACATCGATGGATGCCTGTATTGTCTTTCTAATATCCATACCTGAATTATTTTCCGTTTAACGACCATGTTTTCAACCCATCCACAACATAGTCATACCTTTTGGCCTGACCGCCGTATTTATTATGCAAAGCGGTTATTACCGGGTTGCGGCTCATCAGAGGACAGTAAAAAATCATAAATCCTCCCCCTCCGGCGCCGGATATTTTTCCTCCGGTAGCACCGGCATCTATAGCCGTTTGATAAATCTCGTCAATAAAAGAATTACTGATATCGGAGGCCATATTCTTCTTATGCTGCCATCCGAAATCCAGAATTCTCCCAATCTCATCCAAGTGGCCTTTAAGTAATGCTTCTTTCATCATTATGGCCTGCTCGCGGAGCTTATGCATGGCCTCGATGGAATCCTTGTTCTTATCTTTGACGTTGGAAGACTGTGTTTCGATAATTTTCGATGACAGCCTGCTGGTTTCCGTATAGTATAACACCAGATTATGTGCCAATTCATTCATATAATCGCTACGAATTCGCAAAGGGTTAACGATGATGTTATCTTTTTTGAATTCCATAAAATTCACGCCACCAAAAGTGGCCGCATATTGGTCCTGTTTTCCGCCGGCCATTTTCAAATCCACCCTTTCAATATCATAAGCCAGGCTGGCTATATCATACTCGCCCAGGGGCAATTGAAACCACTCGGCAAAAGCTCCCAGGATAGCCACAGTAAGTGTTGAAGAGGTCCCCAATCCGCTTCCGGGAGGGGCATCTACGTAAGTATACAAATCAAAAGCGGGAATGGTTTCCGGAGGGAAATCGCGCATCACACGGTTAAATACTCCTTTGTGTAGTTCGAGACTGCCGTCAATGGGTAGCTGTTCTGATTTGCTGTATTCAAATTGCTCCCGCTTATCCAGGGAGTGCAGTCCCATTTTCCCATTCTTACGGGGAATAATCGTCGCATAGGCATACATGCTGATAGTGGCATTGAGAATAGCGCCCCCATAAATATCTGAATAGGGAGCCACATCTGTGCCACCGCCTGCCATACCAAGTCTCAGAGGGGCTTTACTTCTGATAATCATATTAAGACTTTAGCGCCGTTATTTTCCTGTCGAGTGTTTCAAGATTTTCCAATAAGGTTGACCAGGAATACTTTTTCTTTTCCTTTTTTATATTCTCAATAAACTCTTGTTCTTTATTTTCTTTGAAAAATTTATAAACTGCATTGGCTATGGCCTCTTCGTCAGGTTCTACAACATACCCTACTTTCCCGTGAGGGATTAATTCGCTGAGCCCTCCAACATTGGTCACAACCATGGGTTTTTCAAAATGATAAGCGATTTGCGTCACACCGCTTTGTGTAGCTGACTTATAAGGCTGAACAATCAAATCAGCAACGCTGAAGTATAGCCCCACCTTACTGTCGGGAATAAATTCTGTCTGCAAAATAATATGCTGTCGCAAACCCAAATCGTCAATTAGCTCATAGTATTTGTCAGAATTGGAATAAAACTCTCCTGCGACAATAAGCTTAAGATTTTTTATTTGACTCTTTAAAAGACTCATTGCCTTTATTACGAGGTCAAGGCCTTTATAATCTCTGATAAAACCAAAGAAAAGCAGATATTTTGTATCTCTTTGCAGGTCCATCTCCTCACGTGCCGACAGTTTATCTTTACCTCCTTTATAATGATCATATAAGGGATGAGGCGAATATATGCCCGGTTTGCGACTGTCAATGTTTTTAAGATCAGTTACGACTGATTTAGACATTGATAAAAAGCCATCGGCAGAGCCAACAAAAAACTTTGACAAAGCCAGGTCGCCAAACCTCTTCTCATGTGGTTTAATGTTGTGAGCGATGGCTATGATGTTGAAATTTCCCTTTTTCCTGATTAATCTTGCTATCGAACCTAGCGCTGGGGCGATATAGGGCAACCAATAATTGATTATAACCAGATCAGGGGATAATTTAACCAGCTCATCTGCTGTATGGTACCATGAAAAAGGACCTATAGAATTGATTGTTCGCCGGATATCTAAATCATGGGGAAGCGGCTCGTTTGAAAATTGCGTTTTCCCCGGAAAAAAGAATTTCGGATACTGCAATGAAAAAGTAAAAATGTAAACCTGGCCTCCGTTGGCTATAAATGCTCTGGCCATTCGCTCATTAAATGCAGCTATTCCACCCCTGTAGGGATATGCAGGCCCTATCAAACAAACCTTTTGCGCCATTCCGTTAATTTTTCGATTCCACCTTTTGCCTGAACCCTTTTCGTTCTTCGACACTGTATTTATTGCGTTCTGAATCTGTTCTGGAGATCATCTCCGCGATAAACCCGGTCATGAATAACTGTGCACCTATAATCATACTCAAAACGCCAAGATAAAACAGGGGTCGCTCCGTCATATTGTATACCTCCATAAACATTTTAAGATATGTGAGATAAAAAGCGATGACAAAACCAATGATAAATAGAATGGTGCCCAGGGTGCCAAAAAGATGCATCGGTCTCTTTCCAAACTTCGAAACGAATGTTATGGATAAAAGGTCCAGAAAACCTTTCATAAAGCGCTCCACACCGAATTTTGTCGTTCCGTATTTCCTGGGCTGATGTTGAACGACCTTTTCACCAATATGCCTGAACCCGTTCCATTTCGCTATGACAGGAATATAGCGATGCATCTCACCATATACCTCCACACTTTTTACCACATTGTGATGGTAAGCTTTCAATCCACAGTTAAAATCATTAAGATGAATACCAGACATCAACCTCGTAAAACGGTTGAAAAACTTGGATGGTATTCTTTTGCTCAATGGATCGTGCCGCTTCTTCTTCCAGCCGGATACTAATTGATAGCCATCCTCTTTTATCATCCGGTAAAGCTCAGGAATTTCTTCCGGGCTATCCTGCAAATCAGCATCCATAGTTATTACCACATCCCCTGAAACCTCTTTAAAGCCCTCGTTAAGTGCAGCGGACTTTCCGTAATTGCGGCGGAATTTAATTCCCTTAACCTCATCATATTTGACGGTGAGACTTTCTATCACCTGCCAGGAGGAGTCTGTGCTGCCATCATCGACAAATACAATTTCAAATGACAATTCATTCTTCTCACACACTCTTTTTATCCACTGGGTCAGTTCATTGAGCGATTCCTGCTCATTAAATAAAGGAACTACTATTGATATATTCATTCTCAAAAACTTCTCTAATGCTCTGTTCGCTTAAAAATTACCGAAACTACCAACGACAATATCAGACCGACTATAGTAGTGTAAAAAATTCCTGATATTGCCATCCAGTGTGGTTTCAGAAATTGCCTGGTTATCGCCATGGACTGGTCCAGCTGATCTCCTTCTATACCCCTGCGATACATCTCTTCCTTGGCTTGTTGAAGCATGGGATCCAATGCCTGCGGATCAATGAATTTATACAGGATAAAGGTAAATATACCTGTTAAAATCGAAGCATACAAGGCCATAAGAGTACCTAAGCCTATACCCTGACTGTAATTAAGATACCCCCCGTTTTCTTTGTCGCGATAAAACTTGGTGGCGATGATAATACCTACAAGAAGTATAACATAACTTCCGTATCCCAGGTACTGGTTAGTTGTAGCGTCGAAAATGTAAAGTATTAAGGCGTAAAGTATCATTACCAGTCCGGTAACAACACCATAATTAAGCGCCTGTGAGCCGACAGATTTTTGTGGTGCTTCCATAGCTTTTGTTTTTATTACATCTCACAAATGTAAGAAATAAGGGAAATTGATATGAAAAAAGTGATATGAATTTTGCAGCTACTCCAAAGTTTCATATTTTTGCAAACTGTCGGGTAAGTCTTGTACGACCAGCTCCCGCTGAACTCCCCCAGGGCCGGAAGGCAGCAAGGGTAGGTGGTTGAGCGGTGCGATACAAGTAGCTTGCCCGATTTTTTTGAACACCATGAGGCTATCTGTGGTTTATATTGGTGAAGAGTATTGAAAGTTTTTCTAATATCAAATTCTAACTCAAGTTTTGCACTTAAAAATCGTAATCGTAGAATGTTGAATTTCAATAAATTAATGTC
>CAYFQK010000075.1:0-12279 GCA_964345255.1 uncultured Bacteroidales bacterium
CGGGGGATACACCCTGCTCCTGTTAATCCACTACCATTCTTGCTCTTTGATACCCTGCGTAAAAGTTGGCATCGCGGCGCTTGAATATCTTCATCAGGTTGTCGGGCTTGCCGGTGAGCAGCTCGTTCGACCGGCTGTACAGCTCTTCGAGCGACTGCGTGGCCACGGCACGTCTTCTCCTGAAATCTTTCAGCAAGCCTGGCTAAATTAGCCTTCGCGATGTACATTATAGTATTAATAGTTTCCTTTGATTTCTTCCAGGACAATCCCTGATATAACGCAGGTATTTGTATCATTCGCGCTAACATAAACCAAATATTTGCAATGGTTAAGAATGTGAAATATACAAAAAAATCATATCAAAAACCAAGTTATTGAAAAAAAATTGGAATTGGTTGGATGGGTGATTGATTAATTCGTCAATTTTTGATTAGTTAATTGGTTTAGAGCATAGAGCGTGGAGGAGGTTTTCTTTCCCCCTTTTCCTTGTTGCCATTCCCGGAAAGGCAGGAAAAATCTTCTTTTCGTGGATGCCCGAAAAAACCAACCCACCCGCGAAATCGACCGCATGGTTTACGACCTCTAGGGCCTTAACGATGAGGAAATTGAGATTGCCGTAGAGTGTAGGGGCTGAGGTAGCATTGCTTTACCGGCATTGGGGTAAATGAGGAGGTCCTTCGCTCTGTTCGGGGTGAGGGAGTATTGCTTTGCGGCATTGGGGTAAATGAGGAGACCTCTCACTTCGTTCGAGGCGACTTTGTGCCGGTGGAGATTGGGGAAAAGCCCCACAAAAAACGCCGGAGGGGGCAGCGTTTTTTGTGGGGCTTTTTTGTTCCTCCTCCCCTGCCCGTCGTCCCGAAGGAGGAGCAAAGCGACGACTGAGGGACCTGCTTGAGGTTATAAACTGCGCTTTCCGACCGCGAAATCGACCGCATGGTCTACGCCCTCTACGGCCTTACCGACGAGGAAATTGAGATTGCCAAGAAGCGTGTGGGATAAGATATTCAGGCTGAAGGCCTGAAATAGCTAAGCCTAGGGCAACGCCCTGGGAAATAAAGCATCCACCCTTCCCACCATCAAGGCTGAAAGCCTTGTACTAATTACTGTAATAAGTCCAGCCTATTACGGAACCTGGCCGAAATAAAAGAGCCGGACCCCGTCAAACCCGGATATGGTCAGGGGTCATTTGTTGGAGTGAAAGCGAGGAAGGCTTAAAATCCCGGAGGTCAAAAAATGTGAGAATAAAAAGCAGCCGTGGGATGTGGAATAGTCATAACTCCAATCCTTAACGAAGACATAGAATCTAAAAAAAATAGCAAAATATTTGCTTAAAAAATATTCTCTTTTTATCTTTCCACCTAGATTGAGTAAGATTTTATCACCCGTCATCCAAAGATCTAAGATTGGCTTGAAGCAGATTACAGGCTTTTTAAGATTTCATAATCCGAAAAAAAATACATATCTAAGACATTATTAGGCGGATTCCGAAAAGCCATACAGAGTAGGAAAAACAAATAACAAAATTACATTATGAGGAAACAAGCAATTACTTTAGGACGTATTGGTATATTATTACCAATAGCCTCAATAATTCCCTTTATCGGGACATTAGCCGGACTTGCAGTGATGGTATTATTACTGTTCTCACACTATTATTTTTCCAAAGTTTATGAGAAACCCGGCATTTTCAAAAACGCACTGATCGGAACGGTCATAACGGTAGCAACCAATGTAGTGGGAGTTATCCTGTTAGTTGTGGCTGTTGGTTCGGCGGCATTCTCTTTATCCGGAGGAGCGATGGAGGACTTCGGCTTCCAGGAAGTACAGAAAATCCTCTTCGAAAGCGGACTGTCGATTTTCGCAGGAATTATTATGCTGGCCGGATTGATAGCAGGGTACTATTTCATTTACCAATCCCTTATTTCGCTGGCCAGCGAAAGTGGGGTAAAATATTTTAAAACGGCAGGATTGCTCTATTTTATCGGCTCTATTCTTATATTACTATTCTTCCTGGGATTCCTGGTAATTTTTGTTGCGTGGATACTACACATCGTAGCCTACTTCTCCATTCAACCAGAGGGAGAAATGACACACGAAGACGCTTAACCCTCATCGGTCGGAAAGAAAAGATTCGCTCAATTCAGAAAACCAAAGAGTAAATTGCGAAAACGCGATTTGCTCTTTTTTTATGAGTAGCTGCCCCCACGCATCTTTCGTCAATTTTAAAAACATTCATCCCGATTCTCTGTTATTGACACAAACTTTGAAAGATGATTCCTGAAGACGAACAGGTTGTTTTACATAAAAAGAAGGTTATCGCCAACCGGGAAATCAGTCAGGGAGTGTTTTACCTGACTTTTGACAAAACCGGGGATTTCATAGCCGGGCAGACCGTCGCCGTCGGGGTAACACCCGAAATCGAACCGCGGCTATATAGTCTGGCCAGCGGCACGCGGTCCAAAACCATGAGTATTCTTTACATCGTAGTGGAAGGCGGAGCGCTTACTCCGAAATTGGCTGAACTGAAGGAAGGCGATATGCTTTACGTATCCAAAGCCTTCGGAACGTTTTACGGCAGTGCAAGGCCCTCCTACTGGATCGCCTCCGGAACGGGTATCGCTCCTTTTTATTCGATGTTCCATTCAGGATTAACCAAAAACAAAGTCCTCATCCATGGCGGGAGAACCCTGGATTCATTTTATTTTGCAAACGAGTTCAAACCCTTTTTTGGAGATAACTACATTCGATGCTGCTCCCGTGAAAGCGGAGACGGTGTATATGAAGGGCGCCTCACCCAATACCTTCAGGAAAAAAATGACCTCCCTCCGGATTATAAGTATTATCTTTGCGGCAGCTCCGAAATGGTGGTTCAGGCCCGGGACATACTGATAAACAAAGGCATACCGTTTCAGAATGTTCTGGCGGAGATTTATTTCTGAGTAAGAAGTGGGCAACAGGCAGTTGGCAGTTGTCTGAAGAAGTTGGCGGTTGGCAGTTGACAGTTGGCAAGAAGAAAGAAACTATCATACAAATTTTTCAACGGTATCCTGCCCACTAAGAATTTGAAAGTTATGAGTGACAAAAAAGACATACTAGTAGGGAAAACACTGGAAGAGCTACAGAATCTTACCAAAGAGCGGGGCTGGCCGAAGTTCACTGCCATGCAACTGGCGGAGTGGATCTATCATAAAAGCGCTTCTTCCTTTGATGCTATGACCAATGTCTCCAAAAAAATAAGGGATGAACTCAAAGCGGATTTTGAAGTCGGGCTAACACCTCACCTTAAAGTAAGCACTTCTTCTGACGGTACGAAAAAATACCTCTATCCATATGGTACTCTGAAAATTATTGAAACAGCTTATATTCCGGAAGAAAACCGAAATACGCTTTGTGTTTCCTCCCAAATTGGTTGCAAGATGGGCTGCCTGTTCTGCGCTACAGGAAAGCAGGGTTTCCAGGGAAACCTCACCGCCGGGCAAATCGTCAACCAGGTTTTGAGCCTCCCTGAAAGGGATCAACTCAGCAACATTGTTTACATGGGCATGGGCGAACCTTTCGACAACCCCAAAGAGGTGATGAAAAGTGTGGAAATCCTCACCTCTGACTGGGGGCTAGGCATGAGTCCGAAGCGAATTACGGTCTCCACGATTGGAATCATCCCTGCCATGAAAGAATTCATCGAGCAAGGACGGGGACACCTGGCTATAAGCCTTCATTCTCCTTTCGAAGAAGAGCGCCGCCGGCTTATGCCCATTGAAAATGTGTATTCTCTGCCGCAGATCATAAAAACTCTTCATGAATACAATTTTAACAAACAACGGCGGGTGTCTTTTGAATATATTATGTTTAAAGGAGTCAATGACCAAAAGAAACATGTGAATGAAATCACCCGCATACTCCACGGATTAAAGGCAAGAATAAACCTGATACGCTTTCATCCTATCCCTGATACGCCATTAGAAGGGACGGATGATGAGACGATAGAATGGTTTAAAGATGAGCTGAATAAAAAAGGCCTTACCACCACCATCAGAGCCTCGCGGGGGCAGGATATAGAGGCCGCCTGTGGGTTGCTGTCCACAAAAGAAATGGTTAAGCGGGAATCCTCAGACTTTTAGGAGACTGGCTATTTTTTCCATTAAAACCCTGTATGAAACCGGCTTTGTAACAAACCCATCAGCTCCTGATTCCCAGGGAAAATCGTTCATTTGATCACTGCGCTGCACTATTACCGGCAAGGTATATTTGATGGATTTTATTTTGGGAACAAATTTTCGGGCATGCTGATTATCAAATACCTCATTCAAAATGACCAGGTCCATGTCATTGTATGAATTCAATAAATTTACGGCCTTATCAATCGCAACGGCCCAGTGCACTTCAGCGCCGGTCTCTTTGAGGGCCGATTTCAAATATCGCATGTTCGATTCGCGGTCATCGAGTATCAGAATTCGCTTACCGTTCCACCTGTAGCCGAGATCATCAGCCACTAAGGTTTTTGAGCTGACCGCCCTGCCCTTCCCAGGTCTTAGGTTTTCAATATCAAACTCAAGCTGGAAGGTGGTCCCGTGCCCATGTGTGGTGTGAAGATTAACCGTTCCTCCCAGAATTTCAGTAAGGTGTTTTACTATCGTCAATCCTGCACCTATCCCCGCCTTTTCTCGTGTTAACGATCCGTCGCCCTGACTAAAAAAACCAAAGATGTGCCGGCTCTTACTCTTTTCAATCCCTTCTCCTGTGTCGCTAACATAAAGCAAAAGCTTAGAACTGCCTTTTTCTTTAACTCCCAGCTCAATCCATCCCGTATGCGTAAACTTAAGGGAGTTTTCGAGTAAATGGATCAGCACTTTCTTAAGTCTGTTTTTATCCGAGTGGATTTTGAATCCCGAATAATTCCCCGGAAGATGCAATCTGAAAGAAATTTCTGCCGGGAATTTATTTTCATAAGCCCGGTAAACTTCTTCAAGGAATTCCTCTAGTTCAAAAATCTCCTTTTCGGGATGAATGTTCTCACTCCTTAACCTGGAAAGCTCAATCAAATCCGTGATCAGCTTAAGAAGGCGTTGCGAATCATTGTAAATAACTTTGGCATAATCCTGCACCTGCAAGTTGGGTGCTTCATCAAGCAGCAAATCGCTGAAGCCCATTATTCTATTCATGGGGGTGCGCACTTCGTGTGATATATTATTTAAAAACTCTGTCTTGAGTTTATCGGATTCTTCAGCCTTTTGTCTGGCTTTGACGGCTTCATTGGTTTTTTTAATACGTTCTTCAATTTCTATTTCTAGTTCGCGGGTTTTTTCTTTTACCCTTGCTTCAAGCTGCTTGTTAAAGCTGCTGAGATTTCGTGTTCTTTTTTGTTGTTGTTTATAACGGTAAAAAGTATAAATACCCGCGATAGCCAGGATAGAGCCCAAAGCCACCATCAAAAAAATATTCCGCAGTTCGCGCTGCCTGCTAAGCTCGGCTTCTAAAAGCTGATTCTTGCGCTTTTGTTGCATGGCCCTGTGCTTCACTTCAAATTTCATTATCTCCTGCCTGGTATTTTTCTCATCCAGTGAATCGCGCAAAGCCATATATTTTTTATAGCTTTTAAGGGCCTCATCTTTCTGGCCCATTTTGTCAAGGATAGAAGATTTTAGTTCGTACGTCTTAACGAGACTGGGAAAGAAATTTTCAGTATGGGGCAGTTTATCAGCTTTCAAAGCATAGCTCAAGGCTTTTTCAAACCGGCCTATTCCCTCATAGACTCTTGCCATATCCTGGAAAACCTGTGATTTAAGACCTATGTCCTCCACCTTGCTCATATTTTTTTCTACCTCTCTAAGCATCTCCAGGGCCTGATTGAAGAGGTGATTGTTCTCATATACCCTGGCAATAAATATTTTTTGTCTTAAAATCCCTGTTTGATAGCCGGCTTTCTTAAAGTATTTGATAGCCTTATTAAAATTATCCCTGGCTATGAAAAGCTCGTCATTCTCAAGCTTTATACGTCCCTTCAGCTCAAAAACATGTCCCGCTTCGCGCGGATTAAAACTGTCATGAGTGAGGGCTGTCGCCTGGTTGTTAAATTTTAGGGCTTTTTGCACCAGTCCGTTTTCCAGATATATCCCGGCAAGGGCATTACAGGCATTTACTAATCCCAGCGTATCTTTTAGGATGCGGGCAAAACCACGACCCTGCAAATAATACCCTATGGCTTCATCACTAATTGACAGGTCTTCGTACATCCTGCCGAGCGCCATAGTGAAGTAAAGCTGGTTAGTGAAGTCATTATTTTTCTGGGCAAGGGTCAGTCCTTTTCGGGCGTAGGGGATTTTCCCGCGCATATGTAAATCGCCCTGCAATAGTGCCTTCAGCTTTTTAAAACTTAATGAATCTTCCGGAATCTCCCTGTCTTCAATGGAAATAGCCTCAACCTCACTTCCCGTTACCGGTTGGAAAAGCATCAAAACAATAAGAAACGGAAATATTTTTTTGCTCATTCTCCTTCCCTCATTAAATCCTCTTCAGTTTGCTCCCTACTTATTTATACCAGAAACAGCAAAAAGTTATACGGTAAAAACATTTTTTCGTCCTATATATAGAAAAAATCTCAATGAGCTATGGCACTCTTTAGAGGTAGAGGCTTGATGAATCAAGGAGTTAAATTAGCCGATGATGATTAAAAATTATCTACTTTTGCACCCTCTATGAAAGATTTGACTGAAGGAAAAGAGGGAAAGCTGATCATTCAGTTTGCCTGGCCCTTGTTGATAGGTAATATATTCCAGCAATTATACAGCGTAGTAGACAGCATAATCGTGGGAAATTTTCTGGGCAGTGATGCCCTTGCTGCCGTAGGGGCCTCTTTTCCAATTATCTTCACCATGATATCTTTTGTAATAGGCATTGCCGGGGGCTTCACCATTATCATCTCACAATATTTCGGGGCAAAAGAAATCGGCCAGGTTCGCAGAACCATCGATACCATGTACCTTTTTCTTTTCTTTGCCGCCCTTACCATATCTATCCTTGGAATCACCCTCACAGAAGAAATTTTCAACCTGATGCAGGTCCCTCAGGAGGTAATGCCTTATGCCAACGCCTACTTGCAAACCTATTTTGCAGGGATTGTATTCTTCTTCGGATTTAATGGAATTAATGCTATTTTGAGGGGATTGGGTGATTCAAAAACACCGCTCTATTTTCTGATTATTGCAACACTAAATAATATTCTCTTCGATTACCTGTTTGTGGTGGTGCTAGAAACAGGTATTATGGGAGCGGCTCTGGCAACTATTATTTCACAAGGCGGGGCTTTTTTCACCGCTATCATCTATCTGAACAGAACCCATTCGGTAGTAAAGCTAACAACGCTGAAATTGATTTTTGACCGCACGATTTTCAGGAAAAGCCTAAAGATAGGGCTCCCCTCTGGTTTCCAAAACACCTTTGTGTCACTTGGAATGATGGCCCTTTTTGGTATTGTCAATACATTTGGAGCCAATACAGCCGCCGCATACTCTGTAGCCCTCCGCATTAATGCGCTGGCCTCCACCCCGGCCATGAATTTCGCCGCGGCCCTGTCTACCTTTGTTGGTCAAAACCTGGGAGCCAACAAACCTAAGCGCGTCAACCGCGGATTAAAATCGACACTTTTAATGGCCTCTGCAATAGTTATCGTCATGACAGCCGTCATCATCACTTTTAAAACCCAGCTCATGGGGCTGTTTACCGATAATCAGGAGGTTATAAAAATCGGCGCCCATTACCTGGTAATTGTAAGTTCCTTTTACCTGATATTTTCAACCTTGTTTATTTTTGGCGGAGTAATGCGTGGCGCCGGAGATACAATTGTTCCAATGATTTTTACCCTGATATCCCTGTGGGTTATTAGGATTCCGGTAGCCTATTTCCTCTCCGATGCAATCGGCGTGGATGGCATATGGTGGGCTTCCCCCATTGGATGGTTCACGGGCATGCTGGGCCTTATGATATACTATTCCACCGGCAACTGGAAGAAGAAAGTGGTGGTAAAGCACGAAAATCCTGTTGAATAAAAGTTTCACAGGCTGCAAAACCTATGATCCCTGCTTATTCGAAAAACTCATATTCATGGTAGACATTATAGTTTTGTGACATGCGCTCACCCAATCCATTCAAAAATACAGAGGAATGGATGTGAAGGTTATTTTTATCATATTCTCTCTCTATCAAGGCTAATTGCGTGCCATCATCCAGCTTTTCTTCCTGCTTCACCGGATTTCCGTTTTGGTCATACTCAAAATAAACATCCGAGTTTTTAACCTGCCCCTCCTCTTTCAGGCGGATTACACGGTCGTTTTCATCATAAGTTCGCTCTACCTTCTCTACTAATGCTCCATTGGTATCATAGCTATGTGTAGAGACAATCCTTCCCTTTTCGTCGTACTCATTTTTGATGGCAGAGCCTTCTCCTGTAAAATGGTCTTTTTGGGCGCGCAAGAGCGTCTTCTCTCCATCTATCTCTGATTCTACTTCCTCAACGACCTCGCCTGTGTCATCGGTAGTTATCTCCCTGACTCTGTTGCCTTCATATTCATAGGCTGTCTTTTGTTCCAATTCACCGTCTTCATCGAAAGTTTCTTTTGATTTAAGCCGCCCTTCCTGGTCATAACTATAAACAATCACATCTTTAGACCCATCTATGTAGTGGATGAATTCTTTAATTATCTTTCCGTCTTCATATTCCCAGGATTTATGCGCAGCTACTTCTCCCTGTATTGTATTCACATATTCGATAAGGTTGCCGTTTTCATCGTATTTATTTTCTACTTTGTCCTCCAGGGAGCCATCAGGGGCATAACTCTCTTCCTTAAGTGTTTTTCCCTGCTCGTCGTATTCTGTGATGCTGTGAATGTAGCGGCGGGTGGTGAGATTTTCAGAGCTGATACCTTCGGGCAGAAAGTCTTCTTTGTAAAGTATTACCTTTTTTATCTTCATAAATTGTATTTTTGAACTTTATTGAGTTTGCGAAACTAATCATTCTGCAAAATAAAAATTTTACAAACGTATGAGAAAACTAAAAAAAGAAACCACAACACTATTAGCATTATTCGTATTCCTGGCCACCGGATTTAGCCAGCAAAAAGAAAAATTGGATTATCCCGATACCAAAAAGGTGGATCATGAGGATAACTATTTCGGCACCAAGGTAAAAGACCCCTATCGATGGCTGGAAGATGACACCGCTGACGATACCGAGGCATGGGTAAAAAAACAAAACAAAGTGACTTTTAATTACCTGGAAAATATTCCTTTCAGAAGCAAAGTAAATAAGCGGCTGAAAGAAATCTGGGATTACCCCAAGCATTCAGCACCTTTTAAAGAGGGAGACAACTATTTTGCATTCAGAAATTCAGGGCTGCAGGATCAAAGCGTGATCTATAAAATGAAGGAGCTGAAGGATAAAGGAGAAGTGTTTCTGAATCCAAATAAAATGTCTGAGACAGGAACCGTTTCACTGACGAATTTTGAAGTTTCTGATAACGGACAGTATGCAGCCTACGGCATCTCGCGGGGAGGATCAGACTGGAGAGAATTTTATATCCGCGATGTTGAAACTAAAAAAGACCTGGACGACCATATCAAATGGGCGAAGTTCTCAGGCATCTCATGGTATAAGGACGGGTTCTTTTACAGCCGCTACCCCAAACCTGAGGAAGGCCAAAAACTCTCAGGGGTCAATAAAAACAACAAGATTTATTACCACCAGGCAGGCACCCCTCAGTCGGAGGACGAGCTAATCTACGAAGAGCCGGAGAATCCGCAACGCGGATTTAGTGCTCAGATTACTGACGATAATGAATATATGATTATTTATACCACGGAATCCAGCAGTGGGAACGGCATCTATTACAAGAAAACCGGCGAGGACAACTCAGAGATGGTAAGGCTTGTAACCGACTTTGATAATGACTACAGCGTGGTGGGTCATTTTAACGGAAAATTATATATAAAAACAGACTACAAAGCCCCCAAATACCGCTTGGTAGCAGTAGACCCGGATACTCCGGAGGAAGAAAACTGGCAAGAGATCATTCCGGAAAAAGAAAACGTATTGCAGTCAGTATCGGCAGTGGGCCATAAGCTCATCACCCGTTATATGGAGGATGCATACACTAAGGTTAAAATCTTTGACATGGAGGGAACCCATCAAAAAGACCTTGATCTTCCGGTTGGAACAGTAAGCGGCTTTAGCGGAGAGATAACCGATGAAGTTACTTTTTATACCGTTAGCAGCTTTACTACACCCAGCACAATCTATAAATACAACGTTGTAAAAGACGAAACCACACTTTATCGCAAATCTGCCATAGACTTCAATTCAGACAAGTATGTAACCAGGCAGGTTTTTTACACGAGTAAAGATGGTACAGAAGTGCCGATGTTTATCGTTCATAAAAAAGGGCTGGAACTGGACGGAAACAACCCCACATTGCTTTACGGGTACGGAGGGTTTAACGTAAGCCTTACGCCGCGGTTTCGCATCACAATGGTGCCATGGCTTGAAAATGGAGGCGTTTATGCTCAGGCCAACCTTCGCGGGGGTGGAGAATACGGCGAAAACTGGCATAAAGCCGGAACCAAGCTGAATAAAAAGAATGTTTTCGAAGATTTCATTGCCGCCGCCGAATACCTCATCGATAACGATTATACCTCCAGCGACAGACTGGCTATCCAGGGCGGCTCCAACGGAGGATTGCTCGTGGGAGCGGTCACTAATATGCGACCCGAACTTTTTGAAGTAGCCCTGCCTGCTGTTGGCGTAATGGATATGTTACGTTATCACAAATTCACTATCGGTCGCTATTGGGCTTCCGATTATGGCACCAGTGAGGAAAGTGAAGAAATGTTTAAGTATCTTTACAGTTACTCTCCGTTACATAATATCGAAAGTGGAAAGAATTATCCCGCGGTGCTGGCAACTACGGCCGACCATGACGACCGCGTAGTCCCGGCACACTCGTTTAAGTATATTGCAACCCTGCAGGAAAAGTACAACGGACCTAACCCGGTAGTTATTCGTATTGAAACGAAAGCGGGTCATGGGGCTGGAACGCCTACCTCCAAGTCGATAAAGCAAGCGACTGATAAATTATCGTTTATCTGGTATAATATGGATTTTAAGCCTGATTTTGAATAGGATATTCTTAAAGAAGACGAAACAAAAGCATAAGTCGTGATTTCATGTTCTAAAAAGCGATAAGTTGTTATTTTTGTAAAAAAAACACTATGAACACACTTGACCAGCTGAAGCAATATACTAAAGTGGTCGCTGATACCGGCGATTTTGAATCGATGAAACAATACCAACCCGTAGATGCCACTACCAATCCATCGCTCATTTACAAATCCTCGCAGGATGATCGTTATAGCAAGCTTATCGACGATGCCATAGCGTATGCCAAAAAACATGCTCCTTCAAAGAAAGAACAGATGGATTTGTCCATGGATAAGGTAGCCGTCAATTTCGGGATGGAGATTTTGAATATCGTCCCCTGCCGCGTCTCTACAGAAGCTGATGCCAGGCTCTCGTTTGATACCGAAGGGACTATCGAAAAAGCCCGTAACCTGATTAAACTTTACGAGGAAGCCGGTGCCGATCGAAAACGGATTCTCATAAAAGTCGCTTCAACATGGGAAGGCATTCTGGCGGCCGAACAGCTAGAAAAAGAAAATATACATACGAACCTTACTTTGCTTTTCAGCAAAACGCAGGCCATAGCATGTGCTGATGCAGGGGTAACGCTCATATCGCCATTTGTGGGACGTATTTACGACTGGCACAAAAAAGACCGGGGAGTAGACCATATCCCTGCACCACAGGACCCGGGAGTACAATCCGTGAAGGAAATTTACAATTATTACAAGAAATTCGGTTATCACACGGAAATTATGGGGGCCAGTTTCCGGAACACCGGTGAAATTATTGAGCTGACAGGATGCGACCTTCTGACAATTTCACCTCAGCTGCTGCAGGAGCTGGAAGAAGATGACAGGAAAATATCCCCTGTCCTTACCCCCGAAAAGGCCAGGAACTCTGATGAAGAAAAATTTGAACTAGACGAAAAGCGTTTTCGGTGGTATCTTAATGAAAACGCCATGGCTACAGAAAAACTGGCCGAAGGCATTCGCCGCTTTAGTCGCGACCTGGAGAAACTGGAGGAATATGTAAAAATAAGGTTTTGATGTTCTTTAAAAGTAATTATTTACCTGCCCAAATCAGATGAGTTTTAGCTCCATTTTTCGTTGTAA
>CAYFQK010000076.1:0-12244 GCA_964345255.1 uncultured Bacteroidales bacterium
ATGCTTTTTTTTAAAAAAAATAACTTTAGCTTTGTAAATATGAGGATATGAGTTATTTGATGGGTTTTAACAAAAAAAATTAAAAAAATGATCATAAAACCGTATAACCTTTTGTAAAAAATGGTATAAATAATTGAAAGATGAAGCAAATTTCAGATGAAGCAATTATAGAAGGGATCAAATTAAAAAGTCAGTTTGTCATAAATTATATGTATGACAACATGTTTCCCGCAATAAAAAAATTTGTAGAAAACTATTCGGGAAGCGAGGAAGATGCACAAGATATTTTTCAGGAAGCAATTATCGTAGTGTATCAAAAGATTGCAGACAGGCATCTGGAATTAACGAGTTCTTTTAAAACATTTTTCTTTGCCATTTGCAAGAATTTACTTTTTAAGCGGTATTCCAGAATGATGGATAAAACAAAACTGGAAAACCACATAAACTCAGAATTGATGGTTTATGAAGGCGAGCTGGCAGAGGAGCTGCAAATAGGAGAAGATGTTATGAAAATGGGGTTGTACAGAAAGCATTTTCTTCAACTTGAAGAAGATTGTCAGAAGATGTTAAAACTCTATTTTAAAAAGACTTCTTACAAAGAAATTGCAGAAATAATGGGATATAAGAACGAGAATTATGCGAAAACCCGAAAGTTTTTGTGTAAGGAAAAATTAAGAAAAAGAATAATAAATGATCCTTTATATCAAAACTATTTTAAAGATGAACAATAACTATACTCAAGAACTCATCGATAAATATCTGGAAGGACGACTTACGGAAAAAGAGCGTAAGAAGTTTGAAAAGCTCTATAACGAAAATAAAGAGTTTAGGGAGGATGTAGATTTTGAAGATTACGTTGCCAGGGCTCTGGAAAATGAGGACATCATTCATTTCAGAAAACGGATATCCGATACGATGAAAAAGCGAAAAAGAGAGCAATACCTCGGATGGATTAACAAAGCAACTATGAAATACGCCGCTATTTTGGTCACTGTTGTGGCATTGGGCTTTGGAGCTTTTTCCATATTTGAAAAAAATTATTCCAGCGACGATTTATTCAACAAGTACTACTCCTCTGAGCAAGTAAATATCAGTCGATCTTCAAACACTAACATCGTCGAAGCTGTGCGCTATTATCAATCCGGTCAATATGATAATGCGATTGATCAATTCAAAGATTTACTTGAAAAAGATGCTTCAAATATTGCTGTGCGGTTTTATCTGGGGGTTTCCTATGTGGAGACCAACAACTATGACAAGGCTATAAAATCGTTCAGACATATAATCAGCGATCAGGATAATTTGTACATAGAGCATGCAGAGTGGTATTTAGGACTTTGCTATCTGAAAAACGAGGAAATGGACAAAGCTATAAATCAATTCACCATTATAGCTCAAAGCGAAGATAATTATTATAACAAAAAAGCTCAGAATCTGCTCAGTAAAATCGATAAGGAGTATTAATCCCCCCCTTTGCTCCCTCATTGTTGAAGATGAGAACCCGCCACAACGTGGCGGGTTTTTTTTGGCTTCCGTTTTTGCAGATGGATGAGAAGATTTATCATTTTTTTAATGAATACTTTTGTGGTGTTTTAATAACTAGTTGAATAATTTTATTTTTACAAAAGAAAGATTATTAAGAAAAAGAGATAAAGTAAAACGTATGCTGCATACCACGATTGCCCGGATGAAGAATTTTTACTTCACCGACACGGAGTTTGATAATTTGATGAAGACTCGCATATATCATATTCTTCTCATAGCGAGTAATTATGATGCCTTTATTTTGGAGGATGATGGAAGAATAGATGAGCAGATATTTAATGAATATGTTTCATTAAATTTAAGATATCCCCCTCAGTTTATTCAGGTAGACTCAGAAGAAAAAGCTTTCAGAGTGCTTGAAGAGCAGAGTATAGATTTGATCATCACTATGTTGAGTCCTGAAGCCTCCGATACTTTTGATCTTGCTTCCAGAATTAAAGTGTTATATCCTGAAAAGCCTATTGTTGTGCTTACGCCGTTCTCAAGAAAGGTATCCATGCGCATCAGAAATGAGGACCTAAGTGCTATTGATTATGTATTTTCATGGCTTGGGCATGCCGAAATTTTGCTGGCCATAATAAAGCTGATCGAGGATAGGATGAATGTGGAAAGTGATGTGCAGGAAGGGGTCCAGGTTATTCTCCTGGTTGAAAACTCGGTCAGGTTTTATTCGAGCTACCTGCCGAATATCTATAAGATCATTTTTAAACAGTCGAAAGAATTTATGACCGAGGGACTTAACGAACACCAGCAAATGCTTCGCATGAGAGGTCGTCCCAAAATTCTTCTGGCTACGAATTATGAGCAGGCCGTAGCCCTGTATCAGAAGTATAAAAAGAATATGCTGGGTGTTATATCGGATATAAGCTATCAAAGAAATGGTATCAGGGATAAAGAAGCCGGCCTGGAACTTTGTAAAATGATTAAAGAGGATGATAAATTCATGCCTCTTTTGCTTCAGTCGTCAGACATAAGTAATCGCGAGAAAGCCAAGCAAATCAAGGTAGGGTTCTTGTACAAGAACTCTAAAACACTTTCCATGGAGCTGCGGGACTTTATTACTGAGTACTTCGCTTTTGGTGACTTTGTGTTTAAAGACCCTAAAACTGATGCAGAGATTTGCAGAGCGCGTGACCTTAAAGAATTACAGGAGAAAATGTTTGATGTGCCGGATGATAGCCTCATGTATCATGTTACACGTAACCATATTTCCAAGTGGCTTAAAGCACGGGCGCTTTTCCCCATAGCTCAGACGTTGAGGGATTTAACTTACGAAGATTTTGATGATTTGGATGAAGTGAGAAGATACATATTCGATGCCATAGCCTCTTTCAGGATAAGCAGGGCCAGAGGGGTTATTGCAGAGTTCCGTCGTGACCGCTTTGATGAATACCTTTCCTTTACCAGAATTGGAAACGGCTCTATTGGCGGAAAAGCCAGGGGGTTGGCATTTCTTGATTCCGTAATAAAACGTCACAAAGAACTGGATGACTTCAAGAATGTGATTACGACCATCCCTCGCACGGTAGTTTTATGTACGGATGTTTTTGATGAGTTTATGGAAGAAAATAAGCTCTATAAGGTGGCCCTTTCTGATGTGGATGACGAGGTTCTTTTAAATCATTTCATAAATGCGCGACTTCCTTTCAGAATTCATGAAGATTTGTATACATTTATTAATGTGGTGAATAACCCCATAGCCATCCGCTCAAGCAGTCTCCTCGAGGACTCACATTATCAGCCGTTTGCGGGGATATACTCTACTTATATGGTGCCGAATATTAAGAACGACGAACGGAAGATGATTGAAATGTTGGGCCAGGCCATCAAATGTGTTTATGCTTCTGCGTTTTTCAAAGATAGTAAAGCATACATGGAGGCTACTTCGAATGTTATCGATGAGGAAAAAATGGGCATCGTGCTGCAGGAAGTCTGCGGGACAAAATACGGTGAACGATTTTATCCGACATTTTCAGGGGTAGCGCGTTCGATTAATTTTTATCCTATCGAACCTGAAAGCCCCGAGGACGGTATTGCCAATGTAGCTCTGGGGCTGGGAAAATACATCGTAGACGGGGGCCAGTCTTTGCGCTTTTCGCCTCGTTATCCGAAAAAGATACTCCAGCTTTCCGATCCACAATTAGCCATGCGTGAGACACAACGCAGATTTTATGCTTTAGACCTAAATCCTGAAACTTTTAAAGCCTCAACTGATGATGGGGCTAATCTGTTAGATTTAAGAATACGGGAAGCCGAAAGGGATAGTGCTATAAGACATCTGGCGTCAACATTCGATTATCATTCTAATCAAATCACCGATGGGATGCTTCAACAAGGAACCCGGCTGATAACTTTTGCCAATATCCTAAAGCATGAAAAATTTCCACTGGCCGAGATACTGCGCAAATCACTCAAAATAGGTCAGAAAGAAATGAATATGCCGGTGGAGATTGAGTTTGCTGTGAACATGAATACACCCAAAGGAACACCCTATATCTTTAATCTTCTGCAGATACGCCCGATTGTTGACAATCAGGAAAGTATCGACCTGGAGCTGGATAAAATTGATGAAAAGGAAACGGTGATTGTGTCCGAGGCGGCTTTGGGCAATGGAGAAATAAAAGATATAAAAGACGTAATTTATATAAAACCAGGAACTTTTGATGCCTCCAAAACAGAAGAAATGGCCCGGCGAATAGGAGAGATTAATACTCGTTTCCGTAAAAGTGGCATGAATTATATATTGATTGGACCGGGTAGGTGGGGGTCAAACGATCCCTGGCTGGGCATACCGGTGAAATGGCCTCAAATATCAGCTGCCCGCCTCATAGTAGAAACCACACTCGAAAATTATCGTGTCGATCCGAGTCAGGGAACGCATTTTTTCCAAAACCTGACCTCCTTCAGGGTAGGATATTTTACTGTAAATCCCTACGGCAATGAAGGGGATATTGATATGGATTATCTGGAGAAGCAGAACGCGAGCCACGAAGATGAATTTATCAGACACGTTAGGTTTAATGAACCACTGCAAATTCTTATTGATGGACGAAAGCGTAAAGGGATCGTCGCAAAAGAAGGAAAAAGAATTGAGATTAAGCGTTGATAAAAAGACTTAAAAGAATAAAAGGAACCAAAAAAGCGGCCCTGAAAATATCAGAGGCCGCCGGAATTTATTATGAAAAATTAATCCGTAAACTATTTGCTTCCGTTATGCTTTCGGGGCTTTATCATGTTTTCGGGTTTCAGGATCTCCTCCAGTTCTTCTTTAGTCAGAAGATTTTGTTCCAATACCAGCTCATAAACTGAGCGGTTGCTCTCTAAAGCTTCCTTAGCAAGCCTGGAACTCTGCTCATAGCCCAGGACCGGGTTTAGGGCCGTTACCAGGCCTATACTGTTTTCGACCATTTCCCGGCAATGCTTTTCGTTGGCTGTGATGTCCCGGATGCATTTGTGATTGAGCACTTCCATCCCATTCTTGAGCATCTCCACTGACTCGACCAGGCTCTGCACGATGACCGGCTCCATGACGTTGAGCTCCAATTGCCCGGCCTCTGCAGCTTGTGAAACCGTCAAATCATTTCCCATAACTTTAAAGGCAATCTGGTTTACGACTTCCGGGATGACCGGATTGACTTTTCCAGGCATGATGGATGAACCGGGCTGCATGGGCGGCAGGTTGATTTCGTTGAATCCGGCCCGCGGTCCACTGGAAAGTAAGCGCAGATCATTACTCATTTTCGATAATTTGATAGCCAGACGTTTCAGGGCTGAGGAGTACATTACAAACGAGCCGGTATCCGAAGTGGCCTCCACCAGGTTTTTAGCTCTTACAATGTTCATTCCGGAGAATTCCCTGAGATATTTGATGACTTTCCCGCAGTAATCCGGATCGGAATTGATTCCCGTGCCTATGGCTGTAGCTCCCATATTGACTTCAAGAAACAACTGTGAGTTTTGGTTGAGACGTTCTACTTCCTCCTCCAGCGTGGTGGCATAGGCTTCGAACGTTTGCCCGAGAGTCATAGGTACGGCATCCTGCAATTGAGTGCGCCCCATCTTGAGAATATGAGAAAACTCTTCTGCTTTTTTATTGAGGGCTTTGATTATCTGTTTCAGCACGGCCACCAGTTTTTCGTTGCTTTTTATCAGGGCAATTTTTATGGCCGTAGGGTAGGCATCATTAGTGGATTGGGAGAGGTTGACGTGGTTATTAGGATGGCAATACGTATATTGTCCTTTTTCATAGCCAAGAATTTCCAGGGCGCGGTTGGCTATCACTTCGTTGGCGTTCATGTTGGTTGAAGTGCCGGCGCCGCCCTGAATCATATCCACGGTAAAGTGATAAATAAAACGCCCGTTGACGATTTCGTTGCATGCCCGCACTATAGCATCGGCTACTGATTTGTCCAGCAGGCCAAGGTCGTAATTAGCTTTGGCAGCAGACATTTTCACAATGGCCAGACTTTCTACCAGGTAGGGGTAAAAATTTAAAGTTACCCCGCTAATATTGAAGTTCTCCATGGCCCGAAGCGTTTGCACTCCGTAATAGTATTCGTCGGGAACGTCGCGGTATCCCAGCAAGTCATGTTCTTTGCGGGTACGCCCCGATTCATATTGTGCCGCTGAGTTGACCATATTCGAATTTGTTTGACGCATTCTGCGGCTGATAACACGAGCGATATTGCTGAAAATCTTCATGGCCAGCTGGCCGTGGCTGGCGAAAAATTCCTTATCCAGCATAAGCAGCACACTGTCATGTTTAGCCCGGGCGTTAGTAGAATGGGGAGAGTCATCCATGAGCGAGCCTTCTCCCAGAAAATCGTAGCGACCGAAAACCGTGAGCCGTTTCTCGGCTCCAAATGGTGATTTCTTAAATAATTCCACCTCGCCCTTAAAAATGATGAAAATATGTTCGCGGGGCTGGTTTTCTTTGAAAAGGTAATCTCCTTTTTGAAAAGCCGTTTCTTTAAGACTAACGGCAATGGTTTGTAGTTCACCGTCATGTAGTCCTTTGAAAAGTTCTATACGGGCAATAAAGTCTTTGGTTTCCTGCGTTTCCATGATTATGTTTTTATAATAACATTGTTATTTTAATAACACCACAAAGTAAATCATTTTTTTTGAATTGTATTGATTTTTATGAAAAATTAGTGGGGTGGTCTATGCACAAAAAGAAGTTTGAGGTGTAAACTTGGTTGCTTATTGAATATAATAAGTCAATCTTCAAAGAACAAAATATTTTAATGGATGAAAAACGCTTAAGAACCAGATTCCTTGCCCATTGTTTCGCATTTCTGTTAAAATCATGAATATTAATCTTCTATTAAAAGATTGTTTTTATAAATAGTTCTATATCAAATTCTAATATTTTCCAATTTTGCTATACGACTATCTTGGTGAAACTTGGTGGCTTGGTGTCTTGGTGGCCTTCTGGAAGATTTGCCACAAAGGCGCAAAGACTCAAAGTAACACAAAGTTATATAATGTTTGATGTTAATTTATTGAAATTCAACATTCTACTATTCCGATTTTTAAGTGCGAAACTTGAGTTGCTGATTATTCTTTGGGATGGCTTCTTTACGGCCATGGGTGAATTGTTGTTTATTGGTTGTTAGCTGTGAAGGGTAATTATCATATCAAAACATACAATCCGGGTTAAATTCTATATTTGTATTTTTAATTATATTTTTGAAAATTTATAATTGCCTTATTTATGAAGATACTCATCACCGGTTCTGCGGGATTTATTGGCTTTCATCTAGCTGAAAGGCTTGCTGCCAATCACTCACTTGTTGGTCTCGACAACATCAACGACTATTACGAGACCTCCTTAAAATATGGCCGGTTATCCCATAGCGGTTTTGAAAAGGAAAGAATTACAGAGAACCGGCTCGTAAAAAGTGCCAGGCACTCTGATTATCGATTCATCATGGCCGACCTGGCCGATAAAGCCACCATCATTAAGTTATTCGAGGAAGAGCAGTTTGATCTCGTGATCCATCTGGCTGCCCAGGCAGGAGTGAGATACAGTATCGATCACCCTGATGCGTACCTGCAAAGCAACCTCACAGGGTTTCATAATATCGTGGAAGCCTGTCGCCAAAGCGATACCGGTCGTCTGATTTTTGCATCCAGTTCCTCGGTCTACGGCAACACAAAAGAAACACCATTCCGCGAAACCCAACCCGTCGATCACCCTATAAGTCTCTACGCCGCTACCAAAAAAAGCAATGAGCTGGTCGCCCACGTGTATTCGCATCTGTACGGAATAAAAATGACAGGTCTTCGCTTTTTTACTGTTTATGGTGAATGGGGGCGTCCCGATATGGCTTACTTTAAATTCGTCAGAAAGATTCTTAATGGTGCGCCGATTGAGGTATATAATAACGGAGATCTTGAAAGAGATTTTACTTTTATTCGGGATATCGTCGATGGTATAGAGAAGATGGTCAATCACCCTACAGATGAGCTGTATAAAATATACAATATTGGGAACTCCCGCCCTTTGAACCTGCTTAGTTTCATCGAGACTATAGAGTCGGAACTCGGTAAAAAAGCCAGGAAAGTCATGAAGCCCATGCAACCCGGCGATGTTTATACCACCTATGCAGATACATCCCGTCTTGAGAAAGACTATGGTTACAAACCCTCCACTGACTTCCGTGAGGGCGTCAGAAAATTCATAAAATGGTACAAAACTTTTTATGGGGTGGAATAGTTTAAACTATTCGCCAGTAAATGTAGGCGGAAGGTGAAATGCTTTTGAGCAGGAAAGTAGGATGCTATGAAATCATTAGAGTGTTGAGTTTGCCTCATTTTTCACGTGTAATCGCTTCAAAGTCATCCAGAATCAACCCTGCCGAAAATCAATAATCAAGTTCAATTAACCATTTACTCAACCATACCATTTAACTGGCAATTGATATGCTTCAAAAATGAATCGCTCTGCCCCAATACTTTATGTTCGGCATCACTGGCTCAATTATCCAAACCGTTTACCCCCTAAATTTTTTTCATGCCAATGGTTTATTCCCCTCTTTTTCATATTTTCGCGTTGGAAAAAACCATAAAAAAGTTACTGCAATTAAAAAGCGGCCACCACTTGTTAACATTCGACGGCATACTAGTTCTCATTGTAATTGCTTTTATCATTGTCTCGCTGTATGTAGAGATAGTGGGACCTGCTTTTACATTTCTTATCGGGGTCATTGTGCTTGGCTTCTTTGGAGTGCTGACGCCATCTGAGATACTTCAGGGCTTTTCTAACGAACAAATCCTGGTCATCATCATGTTGCTGCTGCTTGGAGATATTTTCCGAAGGACGGCTGTTATCGATCAGCTATTCGACAGGGTATTTCGAAAGGCCAGGAGCTATAAAGGCTTTATGGCCCGAATGATGGGCTTGGTGGCGCCAATGTCGGCCTTTTTGAACAACACACCACTGGTGGCTATCATGATGCCCTATGTGCATCGCTGGTCGAAAAACAACGGAATAAAACCTTCCAAGCTCCTTATCCCTCTTTCTTATGCTGCTATCCTCGGGGGGTGTACTACCCTTATCGGGACCTCTACAAACCTTATAGTCAACGGACTGGTGGTGGATCAGCAAATCTATCCTGAAATGGAATCGTTGGGTTTGTTTGAATTTGCGTGGGTTGGGGTGCCTATGATGCTTGTAGGCTTTGTTTACCTGATGCTGGCCTCCGATAAGTTACTACCGGAAAAAGAAGACGTGGTAGAAGATTTTGCAGAAAAGACCCGGGAATACCTTGTGGAAGTCAGAGTAAGCGAAGGCTCCCCGCTATGCAACAAAACAATAGAAGATGCCCGGCTGAGAAACCTGGAAGGATTGTTTCTTGTTGAGATACAGAGGAAGGATGAGCGTATTACGGCGGTGTCGCCTACTGAAACGATACGCAATGAAGATATCCTTGTTTTTGCAGGGAATACGGAGACAGTAGCCGATATGGTGAAGTCTAATAATGGCATGGTTCCTACCCAGGTGGGTATGTTTTCCAGAAAGAATCATATTGAGGTGCGCGAGGCTGTGATATCGCATAACTCATCGCTCATTAACAAAACCGTGCGGGAAGCTTATTTCCGCGGTCGCTACGATGCGGCTATAATTGCTATTCACCGCAATGGTGAACGGATCTCCGGGAAGATAGGTAATGTGAAGCTTAAAGCAGGGGATGTGCTGCTGCTACTCACAGGTGATGACTTTAACGACAGGGCAGCTGATACCAAAGATTTTTACCTTATCTCTAAAGTGCGTGATTTTAGAAAACCCAAGCTGTACGAATCGCTTATCCTTATTGGCGGGACAATCGCTGCTATCACCCTGTCAGGGCTGGGGTTTACCTCCCTGTTTTTGGCACTGGCCGTATTGTTGATGGTGATTTTGCTCTTTAAAATAGCTTCTCCCAAGGACCTGCCAAAGAGCATAGACTACAGCCTGGCTCTGATAATAGCCATGTCGCTGGCTCTGGGCACAGCGATGACAAAAACCGGCGTGGCGGGGTACATTGCTCAGTTTGTGATAAGTATTTTTAAGCCATTTGGTGATGTCGGTCTGCTGGCCGGGATTTATCTGATAACGGCGATTTTAGGAGCTTACATCACAAATAAGGCATCGGTAGCGCTCATATTTCCCATTTCACTTACAATGGCGCTGGATCTGGGATATGACCCCATACCCTTTGTACTTGTGGTGGCATTTGCATCGGCAGCGAATTTTATTACTCCAATTGGATATCAAACCAATCTTATGGTATATGGCCCCGGGGGCTATTCCTTTAAAGATTTTGCCCGTATAGGCGCCCCACTTACAATCATTTACATGGTGGTAACCATATTTATGCTATGGGTCGTTTACCTGGTTTGATGATGAATTTAGAACAAAAGAAAATAATGTGTTGAATATGAATAACAATCAATTACTACATACAGCAATTAAAGCGGCTTTCCATGGTGGACAGGAGATACTGGAGATCTATCACCAATCGGATTTTACGGTGGAATGGAAAGAAGATAATTCGCCCCTTACACAAGCAGATAAAGCTGCTAACCAGGCTATTAGAGCCTACCTTGAACCTACAAAAATACCCATCCTCAGTGAGGAAGGCAAAACAATTGATTATTCTGAAAGAAACCAATGGCGAAAATTCTGGCTGGTGGACCCATTGGACGGAACAAAGGAATTTATTAAGAGAAACGGGGAGTTTACTGTAAATATCGCTTTAATTGAAAATAATATCCCCGTGATGGGGGTAATCCTGGTTCCCGAGACCGAAGAGTTATATTTTGCCGAAGCAGAGTTGGGGGCCTACAAGAAGGAAAAATTCAATAAGGAGATGATTTTAGATCAGCTCCTTTTTGATGCCTACCGGCTTCCGCTGAGCAGCGGTCCTAACACCTTCACGGTGGTTGCAAGCCGTTCCCATATGTCGCAGGAAACGCAGGATTATATCGATAAATTAAAAAAGGAGCATGGACGTGTTGAAATCCTCTCAAGGGGTAGTTCTTTGAAGCTGTGCATGGTAGCTGAAGGCAAGGCGAATGAATATCCCAGGTTTGCCCCAACCATGGAGTGGGATACCGCTGCCGGTCATGCCATAGCGCGAATTTCAGGGGCTGACGTACTGGATAACACTACAATGGGAGAACTTCGTTATAATAAAGAGAATCTAAGAAACCCATGGTTTTTAGTCAAGAGAGGTTAAAAGTTAGTAAGTTTGCAATTAGTTTTTAACCATCGGATATTTCTGGAAAAACAAACTTAAGCACAAGAAGAATCAAAAAGAAATAAGAAACTAATCTGGAAGATATGAATAAGAAATCCGCAGAAATACATCCTGTTTTTGACCAGATACTCAAACGGGAGGACAAAGAAAAGCTACTGAATCAGCGTTCTAAAGTCATCTGGTGTACCGGGCTCTCGGGCGCCGGTAAAACTACCCTTGCGAAAAACCTGGAAAAAGCTTTGCACATGAAAAAGCACCTGGCGCAAGTACTCGATGGAGATAATATTCGTACAGGAATTAACAATAATCTGGGATTTACCGGGGAGGACCGCATTGAAAATATCAGACGTATTGCCGAAGTTTCCAAGCTTTTAATTCAGAGCGGGGTGATTACCATAAATAGTTTTATTTCACCTACTACAGAAATACGGCAAATGGCTATGGATATCATCGGGAAAGAAAATTTCATTGAAATATATGTCAATGCTCCCCTACAAGCATGCGAAGAGCGCGATATTAAAGGTCTTTATAAAAAAGCGCGCGAAGGGAAGATTAAGAATTTTACCGGCATTGACTCGCCTTTTGAACCACCCCAAAATCCGGATGTAGAAGTAAATACCGATAAGTTGAATATCAGGGATTCACTGCAAAAAGCGCTGGATCATATTTTACCTTTGATAGAGTATAAATAAAGCATGCCAAAGTGCCGTGTCCTTATGGCCGGGGAGACTTGTCTAAATCCAGGAGAATAATTTAAATTTTTAGCAAAAACAGATTTTTTAACTTGATGAATGGTTAAGAAATCTGTTCTCTTTTTATAAATTAATTGAGGTGTCTAATTAAATTCTAAACTTAGCTACTGGACAATGAGGCGGTTAGAATTTTCAAAAGACTTCATGGAGGAATCTCATCATTACCCCTGAGAAAAGATATTTTAAAATAACCGCTGGGAT
>CAYFQK010000077.1:0-12211 GCA_964345255.1 uncultured Bacteroidales bacterium
CGGAGGCCGCGGCGGCGCTCGGGCTCGCCTTCGCGACCGCCGCCGCGGTCGACGGACAAAACGTCCTGCGGGCGGTCGCCGTTATCAGTATGTGGTGGATTCCACGGATGCATTAGTCCATTATCTTGCCGTAAATTACCAAATTCATTCGCTGGAGCAGTATTTGGATTTGTGTGAACGGGAATCCGTGAGTGGCGAGGAAGCCCTGCAGGCCACTTATTCCACCAAAACCCGCCGAAGCCATGTGATGACCGGTTTTTTTATAGATGCAACGCAACCTGTGGAGTTGCGCTATGGTTCTGAAATTATTACGCTACCGGCTCCTGATGATGCCGGAGTATTTCTTTTCTCCCCGGAGAAGCTGGATATTCCAAAGCACATCACCATTGTAGGGGTAGAGAATCCCGAGGTTTTTCGGAAAATCCGGCGTCTTTCTGCCTGTTTTGTGAATTACCAACCTTGCTTGTTTGCGCTGCGGTACATGAGTAAAGAACTTGTAAGTTGGTTGCAGCAAATCCCTAATTCGTATCTTCATTTCGGGGATTTTGATCCGGCCGGTTTAGCGGTTTATATCAATGAATACCGCGCCAATCTGGATGCCAGCCGCTGCCGCTTTTTTATTCCTCCACATATCGAAGAAAGCATTAGCAACTACGGCAATCGGGAGCTGTATGAAAAACAATATAGCGCCACTCGTCACACTGATTTTCAGGCCTATCCTGAAATCGCCCCGCTCGCATCCATTATCAAAAAGCATCGCAAAGGACTGGAGCAGGAGTTTTTGCTGAAAGAAAATGTGTAGCTTTTATTTTTCGGAGGATATATTTGTTAGTATTTGACGAACTGTGCTACTTCGGCGCCGTTTTGATGAGAAAGAAACTAATAGCGCCAAAGGTAACATTCGGAATCCATACGGCTATAAATGGGTCTAACCCTCCATATGTGGAGAATACCGAGGAGATTTGCATGAACAGGATGTAAGTGAACGTAATAGTAATACCAATACCCAGGTGCATACCGATACCCCCGCGCACCTTACGGCTTGAAATAGCTACACCGATGAGTGTCAGAATGATGTTGGCGAAAGGAAAAGCGATACGTTTGTGCTTTTCCACCTGGTACTCCATGACATTGCTTGCCCCTTTCATTTTTTCTTTAGCTATAAAATCCCGCAGCTCCCACCAGTCCATTGTCTTCAGGTCGTCGGCGCTGACAATAAAATCTTTTGGCTCAAGAGGGATAATGGTATCCAATTTGGTGCCGTGAGTAATAGTCTCATCAGCACTGTCTATTTTTCTGATGAAGTAGTTGTGAACCTCCCACGCTTTTTTTTCTTTATCCCATTTAACATAATCGGAGGATAACTTCGAAACCAGCTTCCCCTTATCAAATTTCTCAATAGAAAATTTTCTTCCTAAATCCCTGTTGGCATTATAGGTTTCAACATAGATATGGGTGCCGGGAGCTATCTTCATATGGATATCCCGATTTTCTACTCTTCTCTCATCTTTCAGATACTCCCATTTAAAATCCATCATCTTTTCATTGGTATTTGGAATAACAAAATTAGATAGCATAAATGAGGCCAGCCCTATCAGGGAGGAGGATATAATGAAGGGTCTGAGCATTCTTCTAAAACTAATTCCATTACTTAATATCGCAATAATTTCAGTGTTGTAAGCCATCTTTGAAGTAAAAAAGATAACCGTAATGAAAGTGAACAGCGCGCTGAATAGATTTATGAAGTAAGGCAGGAAATTCATGTAGTATGAGAATACAATCTCTGTAAAAGGGGCATTGTTTTCGACAAATTCATCGGTTTTTTCAGAGATATCGAAAACGATAATGATCACGGCCAGGAGGGAAATTGCATAGATGAAAGTCCCCAGAAATTTTTTGATAATATAGATATCAATTTTTTTCATCCTGGTTTTTTGTTACAGTCTGTTTTTAAGCCGCGGTATCATCTTTTCTTTCCACGCCGCGAATGTTCCTTCTATAATTTTTTCTCTTGCTTCTTCCACCAACCACATATAAAATCTCACATTATGCAGGCTGGCTATCATGCCCCCCAAAATTTCGCGTGCCGCAAACAAATGGCGAAGGTAGCCTTTGGTGTATTGCTTATCAACAAAAGACAGGCCAATTGGGTCTATTGTTGAAAAGTCTTTTTCCCATTTTTTATTTTTTATGTTTATTATCCCCTCGCTGGTGAAAAGCATGCCGTTTCGACCGTTGCGAGTAGGCATCACGCAATCAAACTGGTCTACTCCGACGGCAATGCTCTCTAAAATGTTTACCGGTGTTCCAACGCCCATCAAGTAGCGCGGTTTGTCTTCAGGCAGGATGCCACAGACGAGCTGCGTCATCTCATACATTAACTCATGAGGCTCTCCGACGGCAAGGCCGCCAATGGCATTTCCATCTGCATTTTTTGAGGCGATATATTCGGCCGACTTTGTACGAAGGTCTTTATATGTGCTACCCTGAACGATTGGGTAAAGGCTTTGACGATAGCCATAAAGCGGCGAAGTTTTATCAAATTGATTTATGCAGCGATCCAGCCATTGATGGGTGATGTTAAGCGAATGCTTTGCATAGTCGTAATCGCAGGGATAGGGAGTGCATTCGTCGAGCGCCATCATTACATCAGAACCAATTACGCGCTGAGTATCCACCACATTCTCAGGAGTAAACTCATGGTATGATCCATCGATATGTGACTGAAAAACAACTCCTTTTGTGCTAAGCTTCCGGCGCTGAGAGAGGGAATACACCTGGTACCCTCCACTATCAGTCAGGATTGGCCGGTCCCATCCATTGAAACGGTGAAGCCCTCCGGCACTTTTAAGAATATCGAGCCCCGGACGCAAAAATAAGTGATACGTATTTCCCAGAATAATCTGAGCTTTTGCATCATCCCTGACATCCTTAATATGAATGGCTTTGACTGCCCCTGCTGTGCCCACGGGCATAAAGACGGGGGTTTGAATTGTACCATGATCAGTAGTTATCGTTCCGGCTCTGGCTCCTGTTTTCGTATCCTTCTGTAAAAGATTAAATTTCATGTTGTTCCCAAAAAGTCCACAAAGATAAGGTTTATTAAAATTCTTTGGATAATTTTGCATTCATAAAACATTATCATGGCAATTCTATCTATTGTTTTTCTTGTCCTGGCAGCTATTACTTTTTTGGTGCAGGTTTACTATTTATGGGGGCTTTTTGGGAAGTTTGCCTTTCATCGCAGACCCCGGGGAGTCAGTGGACAACATTATCCCGTTTCGGTTGTAATAAGTGCGCACAACGAGTATATGAATCTGAAAAAGAACCTGCCCAAAATTCTGGAGCAGGATTACCCGGAATTCGAGGTCGTGGTGGTTAATGACTTTTCAGATGATGAATCGGCAGAGTTGCTGGAAGATTACAGCAGGCAATATCAGCATTTGAGAGTAGTGACATTAAGTCAGCGGCTTAATTTTTTCAAGGGAAAAAAGTTTCCGCTCTCCATAGGGATTAAAGCGGCCAACTACGAGCATCTTCTTTTAACGGATGCAGACTGTGTGCCCGCCTCTAATCGCTGGATTAATGAGATGATGAAGGGATTCGACAACCAGGCAGAATTGGTGATAGGATATGGCGCTTACCTCAAGCAGCCCGGCTTTTTAAATACTATAATTCGATTTGAGACCCTTAAAACCGCCTTGCAATACTTTTCTATGGCTGCTGCAGGGAAACCATACATGGGAGTTGGAAGGAATATCGCTTACTTGAAATCCGTATTTTACCGCTCGGGTGGTTTCGTGTCGCACTACAATATTAGTTCGGGAGATGACGACTTATTTGTGAATAAAATTGCTACTAAATCCAATACACGAATTGTTTACTCTTCTGATAGCCATACCCTTTCACAGGCGAAATTAACTTTTAAAACCTGGTTTAAGCAAAAAAAGCGTCATTTGAGCACCGGCAGGTATTACAAAAAAAACCACAAACTCACCCTTGGAGGCTATGCGCTTTCGCGGCTTTTGTTTTACATAAGTTTGATTATTCTTTTGATAACCTTACCTTTGGGCATCAAATACTATGCTGTGGGGGGTACAGGTGTCTTATTCCTTTTGAGCCAGGTAATTATTTTTCAGCAAGCCGCCACAAGGCTTAATGAAAACAAACTGGGCTATTATGCGCCCATTATGGAATTACTTTTTGTGCTTTGGGAGCCTGTATTATTCATAGCAAACGCTTTGAGCAAGAATAATCAATGGAAATAAACTCAAACCTGACAGAGAAAGCCCGGGAAGATTATGAACTCATTCGTAAAGCCCTTTATGAAAGAGATCAGCAGGCCTATGGGCAGTTGATGCAAAATTATCGCGAAGCGCTTTACTATATGATGCTTAAAATGACCAACAACAAAACGGATGCCGAAGACCTGACTATTGAGGCCTTTGGGAAAGCATTTAAGAACCTTCATCATTATTCTCCAAAGTTTGCTTTTAGTACATGGTTGTTTAAAATTGCTTCCAACAACTGCATTGATTTTATGCGAAAAAAGCAAAAGCAGGGATTTATGGTCCATGAGGATGAAGAAAATACACCCTCTGCTGAGAGTCTTGCCGAAACAGAAAGCAATAGTGACTCGCCGGAAGATGCCTTATTAAGGAAAGAGAACCTGATTCGCATGCGAAAAGTAGTTGATAAGCTCAAACCTCATTACCGTACCCTGGTAGAATTACGTTATTTTAAAGAATATTCATATGAAGAAATCGCCCAGCAGCTCGACCTGCCCATCGGGACGGTGAAGGCCCAGCTATACCGGGCGCGTGAGTTTTTGCATAGCTTGTTAAAAAGTAACTGACAATAATTATCCCGCTATTTTACGGCTTATGGTTTTCTGCCTGGTCCAGCACGTTCCTTGCCTCTTTTCTGCCATATTCTATTAATTCCTTGGAACGATGAAATCCAAGAGTATCGCTGGCATAGCGCGAGATATTTACTACAATATCGGGATTATACTGGTGAATATATATTTCAGTAATTTTTTCCTGCAAAACCCACATGCTTTGTGTAAGCAAGTCAAAAAAACCCAGTCTTTTTATTCTCTTTTCATTTTTATGGATCGGAATATTAAAGAAGGCCGACCATTTTTCATTAATGAATTCTTTTATTTTCCAGTACCCGTTATTTTCATCCTGTTTTGAAGGGAAACCCTCCGGAGGCTTATATTCACCCGGATAATTCAGATTGACTGCCAACAGGGTGTCATCCTCACGACGATCGATGATATCTACAGGAAAGGGGTTGATTACCCCGCCATCCACAATCTCAGTATCATTTTTTAAGTAAGGAGTGAAAATAGAGGGCACCGAAATGGAAGCGCGCATAGCTTCGTAAAGGCTTCCTTTTCTGAAAATGACTTCTTTGTGGTGGGTAATGTCTGCCCCAATGATTGCCAGCGGTATGCTAAGGTCTTCTATTTGTGCATCCGGGAAGATTTTTTTCATCTCCATGAAGATTTTTTCTCCCCTGATAAAGCCGTTCCGGCTAACCATGAAATCCATGAGCTTGATAATATCCATCTTATCGAACCCACAGACCCATTGCTTGTATTTTTCAAGTGCGCCTGCTGCATAGGCTCCGCCAATAACCGATCCGATGGAGCTGCCCGCAATTGAAGTAATGTTATAGCCCCGCTCGATCAGTTCTTCTATAACTCCTATGTGAGCCATTCCCCTGGCTCCCCCGCTGGATAGAACTAAAGCGATATTTTTTGTCATGATGCCCTATTTTAATGATTCTAACAATTCATTATAGGAAGTGATATAAATAGTGGAAAATTTTTCAGATGCCGCATGGCAAATGGCATAAAAATAATCCTGTTTATCACGATGATAACGTATTTTTACTTGTTTATTTTCTAAGTTGCCTTGCATAATTTTATATTCATTATCGTTGTTTTTAACCGTAAAAGAATTCAGCGGACTGGTCAGCCCGTCGCCGGTGTATTTTAAAAACGATTCTTTTATACACCAGAATGTGGTAAAGCAAGCGTCTTTGTCTTTTGACCGCTTAATTTTTTCCAGCTCCTGTGGCGAAAAAAACCGCTCTGCAACTTTTATCCGGTTTTTCCTTTTTGATTCCACATCCACTCCCACTGGAGTTTCTGCTGTAGCTACCACCACCCTGTCTTTTCCATGTGAGGTATTAAATTCATGGCCATCCACCGAATAATAGGGCTTCCCCTTTGGAGTACATGGAAAAGGGGCCGGATGAAGTAAATCAAAATCGTTTTTAAGGGCGTATCGCAGTAGTATCGCTGCGGAAAGCGAGCGTAATTTATCCCTGTCGTTCTTATACCGTATGGCTTTGTTGATTACACCGGGATGCACCGTGTTTTTAAAATCCTGTAAAAACTTTTCAAAAGTTAAATCCCTGATATCAATGGAATAGACACGCACCATTTTTCCTGATTTCAATTAGATGATTGAATTCCGGGTGCAAAGTTAATACACTTTGTTTGCAATGCGGTTAGCTTTGAAGAGATTCATCCTCAGCTTCTTGAGTTACTTCCCTGAATACACGCATCAGGTTACCGCTCCAGATTTTTTCAATTTGCTCGTGGGTATATCCTCGTTTTATTAATTCGGCCGTGATATTTTTGAACTCACTAACATCAAAAACTCCTTCTAGCGCTCCGCCCCCGTCAAAATCAGAACCGATGCCGACGTGGTCAATGCCGGCTACATCCACAATGTGATCAATATGGTCTGCAAGGTCTTTCACCGTAGCCAATTTTTTTGGGTATTCCCTGTTTATACGTCGCCATTCGGTACGTGCTTTTTGTTCTTCTTCTTTAGTCAGGTCTTTAAAGCCATTGTATTTTTTTCTTAAAGCCTTGTAAGCTGAGTCCCTGGCCGGATTTACCGGCGTCTTTTTTACGTAATCGCTCAAAACACAGACTTGTATTACGCCTCCGTTGTCAGCCAGTGCTTTCAGCATCTTGTCCGTCAGATTCCTGGGATGATCACAGACAGCTCTCGCATTGGAATGTGAGGCTATGACAGGAGTATTGGTCACATCAAGTACATCATAGAACGAGGAATCGGAGATGTGGCTGACATCCACCATAATACCCAAATCGTTCATTTTTCTCACGGCCTCTGCTCCGAAATCACTGAGCCCATTGTGCTTTGTGGTATCGGTGGACGAATCGCAGATATGATTGTTGGAGGTATGGCATAGCGTGATGTATCGCACGCCACGTTTATAAAAGTGTTTTACTTTACTGAGATCGGTGCCGATAGGATATCCGTTTTCGAGACCGATATAAAGGGCTTTTTTATTCTTTTCTTTCAGATTATAAGCGTCCTGCGGTGTAAGGGCAATTTCCGCTTTATCGTAGTTGCGCCGCGCAGTGGCATAAATGGAATCAATAATCCGGTTGGATTTTTTGAATACTTTTTCCGTTGATTTTTCATCCAGTGAACCCTGTCCCAGAAAAGCGGCCAGAAAAAGGGCATCAAGTCCACCTTTATCCATTCTTGGCAAATCGATTTTATTGCTTGAAGTTTGGGGGTTATGGCGTTTGCCAAAATCATAATCTTTCGACATAAACCACATGGGCGTATCGCTGTGCGAGTCTACCGTCAGAGTGGTTTGGTGAATTTCGTTGACCTGGTCATATAGTTTTTGCCGGCTGCTTTTAGTTTGGCAGCCGGCAAAAAGTACGGTAAATATGATTGAAAGTGTGATTAATTTTTTTTGCATTGGATGTTATTTTTTTTCCAACGCAAATATATCAATCCAACTGATACGCAGATACAGTGTTATGGAAAAATGTGGGGACTAAAAGTAACTTTTTCGAAGGTATATATTCAAAATCAGCTGCTTGTATGTCTTGGTCGGCTGTTGAAAGAATACGTTCATTCTGTCCGTTTCGGTGCACTTTATAGACATTGCCGCGCCAGTCGCTGGTCAGATAATTCATGGCATCGTAACGCTTTAATCCGTCTATGCCCCCAACTTCCGACGGATGTTTTTCTGTTGGATGTCCTTCTTTATTCAGGTTTATGGTTAAGATGTAATTATTATTGCCCACATGTAAAATACCGTCTTCCTGATAGAGGCCATTGGAAGTAGCTAGTTGATCATCCATAAAAAGCCGGGGTTCATCATTTTCTATAACATGAATTTTGTTGGCTTTCATATCCGTGACAAAGAGACGACCTTTGTGCTTTTCCATATCGTTTAGGAAAGTAGAACCCTCTATTTCTATATATTTTTCAACGTCTCCGTTATCCAGGTTGATTTTGGCAACCCGGTTTATATCTGTCACGTAGAGGTATCCATCCATGGCAACCATACCTTTAGGAGCATGCAGTTCGCGGGCCCATTTTAATTTAACAACGTCCCCACTCAGATTCATTTTTGTTATAAAGCCAGCTCCATTTTTATTCAGGGGCTTGCCGTTGATGTTGGATACAAAAATGATGTCCTGAGCCTCATGGTAGTATACGGACTCCGGTGTTTTTAAGTCGCCGGTTTCCCATTTCTTTTCAGGCTGTGCAAACATGGTTAAGGCAGCCATAATTAAAAAACTGATAATTAAAGTTCGTAGCATGATTTTTTGTTTTTGTTATACATTATTTTTTTCCGATTAACTGAATGGTGTATGCTTCACCTACATGGTGAGCTCCTTCTTCAATGTATCTTAAATCCATATCGTTTTTTATGATATGAATATTTTGAAAATCTTCTTTCAACTCATCCGGTGAATAGAGCATCTCAATACTTTTTGGGCCTCCCGTGCTTCTCTCTATCTGTTTTTTGTCAAAAACTTCCATAACAATATATCCCCCTGGTTTGAGGGTTTTGATAAGCTGCCGGTGGACTTGTTGACGCAATGTTTCGTGCACGTGTAAAAAGCTGAGGAAAATGGTGTCATATTGATCCTCAGGAAATAATTTCTTAGTTATGTCGCCGAGGTCGTAATTTAGGGAAACATCATATTTACGGGCAAGTTTCATGGCCTTGTTTCTGCCTTCCTCGCTAAAATCAAAGCAATCGCATTGCCAGCCTTTCAAAGAGGCATATACCGCATTGCGTCCTTCGCCTTCACCGGGGAAAAAGCCATAACCGGGCGAGTTCTTATCAATATATTCGGCGATGAATGCGTTGGGATGTTGCCCATACACATATTCGTCCATACTAAATCGCTGATCCCAGAATTCTTTCATCATATTTTTTCTAATAAACACTGCTAGAGAGACTTTGTTTGGGTGATGCTTCTACCCTCTGATTGAGAGTGAAGTGCCTCCGGAGATTGTTATGATAAACGGAATCTGCGAAAGTTCTATAGGTTTTTAATTGCATAAACTGATAATTTTAATACTCCGGTGTAAAAAATATCAGATTATTTTGATAGTGCGGTGTAAAAATTATCCGTTTTGGCGGTACAGCCAAAACATACTGAAAATCTAAAGGGCTAATCTTTTGTTTTTGATGTTCCCCATTCGTTGGCCGGTGAAATAGTGTATTTTTGTAATTGATCGTTGACAATACAGATAAAAAGAATTACATATGACTGAATTAGAACAATTTCAAAAGTCAATTCTCGAAGGGATTCCCGAAACACTTCCCGAACCGAAGCCTTATGATGAGAATATCAATCATGCCCCGGTACGAAAGGATATATTAAGCCCGGAGGAAAAAAAGCTGGCGATAAAAAATGCTTTACGATATTTTCCTGAGAGATTTCATGATACTCTGGCGCCTGAGTTTGCTGAAGAATTGAAAAAATACGGTCGGATTTATATGTATCGCTTCCTCCCCGATTATGAAATCAAAGCCCGCCACATAAATGATTACCCCCACAAAAGCAAACAGGCAGCTGCTATTATGCTTATGATCAGTAATAATCTGGATAAACGGGTTGCTCAACACCCACATGAGCTAATTACCTACGGGGGTAATGGGGCAGTATTTCAAAATTGGGCACAATACCGCCTGACGATGAAATACCTGGCCGAAATGACTGAAGAGCAAACATTGGTTATGAACTCAGGTCATCCGCAGGGATTATTTCCTTCTCATAAGGAGGCACCGAGAGTAGTGGTCACTAATGGAGTGGTGATTCCCAATTATTCCAAACCGGATCACTGGGAGAAATTCAATTCGCTGGGAGTTTCACAGTATGGTCAGATGACAGCAGGCTCCTACATGTATATCGGGCCGCAGGGAATAGTCCATGGCACGACAATTACTGTCATGAATGCGGGCCGTAAAATTTCAAAACCCGGAGAAGGCCTGGAAGGAAAACTGTTTGTTTCATCAGGGTTGGGAGGCATGAGTGGTGCACAGCCCAAAGCAGCCGATATTGCCGGAGTGGTGAGCATTGTGGCCGAAGTCAATCCCAAAGCGGCCAGAAAGCGTCATCAGCAAGGTTGGGTAGATGAAATCACTGAGGATGTGGATGTAGTCATCGACAAAGCCAGAGAATATCAACAAAAGAAACAGGCTCGCTCGTTTGCCTATTTGGGGAATATTGCTGACCTGTGGGAAAGGCTGGCAGAAAGAGACGTGCATGTTCATATGGGATCTGACCAAACTTCACTGCATAATCCCTGGGCCGGGGGATACTATCCGGCAGGCTTGTCATACGATGAGTCAAATCGTATGATGGCCGATGAGCCGGAGAAATTTAAAGAATACGTTGTAAAATCTCTTAGGCGGCAGGTCGCGGCAATAAATCGTCTTACAGAAAAGGGAATGTATTTTTTCGATTATGGAAATGCATTTCTTTTGGAGGCTTCAAGAGCTGGAGCCGACATCATGGCCGAAGACGGACAGTCGTTTAAGTATCCTTCCTATGTTCAGGATATCATGGGACCGATGTGTTTTGACTATGGTTTCGGGCCATTCCGATGGGTTTGTACATCAAACGACCCCGCCGACCTTGACAAGACGGATAAGATTGCTGCCGATGTACTGGAGGAGATAGCTGCGGACGCTCCCAAAGAAATAACCCAACAAATGCAGGACAATATCCGCTGGATAAAACAGGCTAAACATAACAAGCTGGTTGTGGGGTCGAAAGCCCGTATCTTGTACGCTGATGCAGAGGGACGAATGAAAATAGCTGCCGCCTTTAATAAAGCCATTGAAAATGGAGAAATCTCGGCACCGGTTGTTTTAGGTCGTGACCATCATGATGTATCAGGAACAGATTCTCCATTTCGGGAAACGTCGAATATTTATGACGGCAGTAAATATACCGCTGATATGGCGGTGCAAAAAGTGATAGGCGATGCCTTCAGGGGGGCTACATGGGGTTCCCTTCACAACGGGGGCGGGGTAGGGTGGGGAGAAGTTATTAAAGGGGGGGTTGGGATGCTGCTGGGTGGTTCGCAAGCAGCTTACCGTAGAATTAGTTCCATGATACACTGGGATGTCAATAACGGGATTGCCCGTCGCGCATGGGCCCGCAACAAAGAGGCTTTGTTTGCCGCAAAGCGTGCCATGGAACACGAGCCGCTAATGAAAGTGACCCTACCCAATCTCGTGGATGATAAAAAACTGGATGGATTAGTTTAAGGCATGTTTGAATCATAGCTTCCATGAATTTTAGCACTGGTAAATTCCATTACGCTAAAAAAAGGCGGAAATTTTTTATTTCCGCCTTTTTTTAATCCTTTTATTTAATATCCCGCAGCCTGCCCATCTTTTCTGGACTCGGATGCGCCGTAATACACGCCGTTTTCTGCATCATATTTAATGGCCTGGTAACCGCCATAACCTCCTACACTAAATTCCACATCATGGCCTTTTTTTAACAGACCACGAATGACTTCATAATCAATTCCTGATTCCAGGCTAATGGTTCCACCGTCTTTCATTTTTCCTCCGGTAGGGGACGATGAGCCTCCATGCCTTATTCGTGGGGCGTCTCCGGCTTCCTGCAATGACATCCCAAAGTCAAGCATATTAATCATAATCTGTGCGTGACCCTGTGGCTGCATTGAACCCCCCATAACTCCGAAACTCATAAAAGGCTTGCCATCTTTAGTCACAAATGCCGGAATGATGGTGTGAAAAGGTCTTTTATGTGGTTCGTAAGTATTGTTGTGTCCTTCTTCCAGTTTGAAAAGTTCTCCGCGGTCCTGCAGTACAAATCCGAGTCCGGGTGGCGTCATCCCTGAACCCATGCCCCGGTAAT
>CAYFQK010000078.1:0-12149 GCA_964345255.1 uncultured Bacteroidales bacterium
TCATGATATCCCGGCCGGTCTCCGGACCCCCCAACAACAACCTTCGCGTCATCGCTGGGAAAGTTTGCCAAAAAATAATAAGAACACCAGCCACTATAATATTTTGGTTGCAATATAGAATAAGCAGCAACTAGTCCGGAAAAAATTTCCTCTTCGGTTTCGTAGTAGTTCGTCTCAAATTTTTGGCCGATTGGTTCTAAATCGAGCCATTCTTCTGTGCATGAATTTGCAACAATAATGAGCAAACTAAATAGAAGTATCTTTTTCATTTTTTATAAAATTTTGTTTACAGTTTGTTTATCATTAATATACTTGCGTTAATGTTGCCATTTTTAGGATTATAAATCATGGAATCCTCACGTTTTTCTCTCGTTTTCAGCTTTAAATATGTAAATGAGGTTTTCATTACTAAATGAATTTTCGTTAGCCCAAAAAAGTAACATTTCCCCAAAAACGTACAACTCGTGATCTGGGGTACAAGCCACGATCCACACCAATACTGCTGCCGCCATAACCTCCAGTATTTCCAATTTCTGGATCGCCAGGGTATTCCGTTAATAAAAACAGATTTTGTCCTGATACATAAACCCTTAATTTATCAATTTTAACTTTGTTAGTTAAGTTATCAGGCAGGGTATAACCAAGTTCTGCTGATTGCAGACGTATAAAGGAACCATCAAACACAAACATACTATTATGAGAGAAGTTGTTGTTTGGGTCATCTACTGATATTCTTGGAAAATCAGCAGAAGTATTTTGCGGAGACCATGCATCTTCATAGAAAAATTCTGGTTTGTTATTCTTACCCAAATCAGTGCGATAAGCACCAAAATATGTATCAACCCCAGTACGGGCATTGAAAAATAAATTCAAATCAAAATTTTTATATTGTAACGCAGTGGAAAGGCCGAATGTCCATTTGGGATGTGGGTTACCGATCATGGTCTTATCTGATTCTGTTATTTGACCATCTCCATCAATATCTTTGAATTTTACGTCTCCCGGGACTGCTCGGGGTTGAATTAAATCACCTTCTTCGTTTGTATAATTCTGGACTTCTGCCCAGGAGCTAAAAATGCCATCATCCTCAAAACCATAGAAGTGCCACATTGGCTTCCCTTCTTCCGCTCTTGTAATGGCTCCGGTGGTTCCCAAATTGGCGCCTAATAATACGGACGCCTTGTTTCCTATATAAGTAACTTCATTTTTTAAGTACGAGGCATTTGCTGTTATATCGTAAGAGAAGTCCCCCAGTTTTTTCTTTAACCCTAATTCAAGTTCTACACCGGTATTCACGACATCGCCTGCATTAACCAGCGGCTGGTCGTTACCAACATACAGAGGAACAGGACCTGTTGTGATCAAATCAATGGTGGTTTTTCTGTAATAATCAGTAGATAATGTTACCTGACTTTCGAACAGGTAAAGGTCCAAGCCTACATCAATTTGTTCGCTGGTTTCCCAAACAAGGTTCGGGTTTGCTAACCTTGACGGCTCTGCCCCGGTAAGCCGGGTTCCTCCGCTCAAATAGTAGCTCGATTCGGCATTGCTTGCAATCGTGGATACATAGTCAAAATTCCCCAGTGAACCGATGGATCCGTTACGCCCCCAACTGGCACGAAGTTTCAGAAAGTCAATGGCTTCAGGCAATTGAAAATCTTCCTTTGTAACTACCCAACCTAAGGAAACGGCGGGGAAATATCTGAATTTATTACCTTCAGCTAATTTTGAAGAACCATCTGCCCTAAAGGTGGCATTTAACATGTATTTCTCCTGAAAATCGTATTGAACGCGCCCAAAATAGGAAAACAACCGGTTTTCATCACGGAATCCACCTGCTGCCGAACGGGTAGTGTCACTTAGAACGGCATCCAGCACTGCAAAATTCCAGCTTTCTTCCTGGAGGACCTCTCCATATCCATTCAGATTGAAGTGATTGTAGTTTCTTGCAGTCATCCCGGCCATAAAATTCATGGAGTGGTCACCAATACTTGTCGAATAATCTGCCACATTCTCTATTTGCCAGGTATACCATTTGTCTGTTGACTGACCCGTGTTGGTTCTGTAGTTATAATTGATGGAATGATAGTAGTATTTGGGTGTCCAGAAGAGTGCATTGCCGTATGCCAAATCAATATCATAACTCGACCGGATTTTTAAATTCTCCAGTGGTTTTATTTCAGTGAAGAAACTGGCCACTAATTTATCCTGTTGAAATCTGTTATGATCGTTATTTATTTGGGCAACAGGATTGGCGATTTCATTCTGCACATAGGGAGACATGCCGAAATACCCATTATCGCCGGGAGCTTTCAAAGATGAGTTTTCAGGATTGCTGAAATTATCATTTATCTGTGGGAGATATTTATCAGGCAGGTCATCAATGTTATCAACATAAACCGGCGTCAGCGGGTCAATAGTCATTGCATTGCTGATCACCCCCCCGAATTCATTATTTTCATTAATACTTTTCCGTTTTACATTTGTGTAGGATATTCTAGTTCCTACTTTAAGCCAGTCCTTCACCTCGTGATCCAGGTTTAAACGCGCCGTGACCCGGTTAAAATTCGTTTTATTTCCCCCAACTATTCCATCTTGATCATGATAAGAAGCAGAAGCAAATACAGTGGTTTTTTCAGAGCCACCTTCAATGGACAAATTATGTTGTTGCATCGGAGCAATCTGGAATATTTCGTTCATCCAGTCTGTTCCTTCTCCCAATTCAGCGGGATTACTGTCTAACCAGTCAGCCTCGCTAAAATAATCGGCGTACTGTGAGGCATTCATTACCTCAACATAGTTTACTGCCTCTTGCCAGGCATTGCTAAAACTGTAATTGACTTTAGACTCACCCTTTTCTGCTGATTTTGTGGTAATAAGCACAACGCCGTTAGCCCCTTCGGCTCCGTATATGGCTGCTGAAGCAGCGTCTTTCAGTACTTCAATCGATTCAATATCCTCAGGGTTTAGGTAGTCCATACCTCCCGTCCGCATTCCGTCTACAATAAATAGTGGATCAGAATTCAAATTACTGCCTGTTCCACGGATACGGATTGTCATATTTCCTCCCGGGGAACCGGACTCTTGCATGATATTAACACCGGCCGTTTTACCCTGGATAGATTGTTCGATTCGGGATTGATTCTTGTTCATATCCTCCACAGTCATCTTTGAAATAGATCCGGTTACAAGGCTTTTCTTTTGTGTACCGTAACCTACAACCACCACTTCCTCTAGAGATTCTATGGAAGGTTTCAGAGAAACATTAATCGTTGTGCGCCCATCGATTGTTACTTCTTTTTTATTATACCCCACGAATGAAAATACGAGTGTGTCAGCATCCTCGGGCACTTCAAGGGAGTATTCCCCGTCGACATTTGTTATTGTTCCCGTTATGGTGCCTTTCAGGATGACATTGACTCCGGGAATTGTTTCCTGGTTTTGTGCATCCTTAACGACACCTGTAACAGTTTTCTGGGAGTAAGTAAAACTTATCCCCAGGAATATTGTAAACACTAATGCTACAAGCTTTCTCATAATTTTTAGTTTAGGTTGTACTTTCTGTTTTATGACGTTAATTTAATTTTGAATTAATCTTCCGTTAAAAAATCGTTAAGCAAACATACGCCGAAAACGTTTCCAATAGCAATTTCTTTTACCCTACTATGCTACTACATCCTTTACAGACCTCTACATAAAAACTACTGCATTAGTAAAATAACAACCGTTTTCACTACATCATTACTACATCATAAGGTAATCCCGGAAAACAGATAAACACAACAAATCAGGGTATAATGGGGGTTACGGAAAAAGGGCTTCCTGTTAATTTATATTCATTATAAAATCCACCAGGTTTTGCTCCCGTGGCACATCCAGTTTCTTTCTCAGGCGGTAACGACTTATTTCTACACCACGTACCGAGATGTTTGAGATAAGGGCGATTTCTTTAGTTGATAAATTCATTCTCAGATACGCACACATTCTCAAATCTTTTGGAGTGAGTTGCGGATACTTTTCATGTAACGTTTTAAAAAAGTCACTATGCACATCTTCAAAATGTTTTTGAAAGCGCTCCCAGTCTTTATCCATTCGAACGTCGCTATCTATCGTGGAAATCACTTTTTTGATTTCATCCTGCGCCTGATCATTTACTTTCTCTGATACGTTGGAAAGTTTCTTTTTAATCTCGCTAAGAATTTCGTTTTTATGGGTAATCTGCATGGCATTCGTTACAACTTCCTTATTCTTCAGCTCTACATCTGCTTTCTTTTTCTGCAACTCAGCCTGCAGTTTTTCATTACGCAGTTTAGTGATTTTTTGATCCGCAAGCAATGATTCCTGCCTGAATTTTTCTTCTCTCTCCCGCAACTCTCGCTGCTGCTTATCCTTCATTTTAGCTCTTTCTCTTTTCAGGCGATTTGACAAATAATAGATGGCCAGGGCAATCAGGAACAAAGCGATGATACTGTAAATGATATATGCGGCAATGGTTTGATACCAGGGTGGTAGTATTTCGAAATGATACTCGGCTGCCTGGCCTTGCTTAAAGCCCTCGGCACTTGCCTCTGCTTTAAAAGTGTATTCGCCAGGAGGAAGATTGGTATACTCCTTAATATTATTCGGACTCCAGTCCGACCACAAATCATCGTAACCTTTCAGCAGCGTTCTGAACTCCAGGGGTGACTTGTTTTTATAAATAGTCGCGCTTATATTAAAACGCATATCATTGTTCTGGAATGACAAATGCGGCATTTGCTTTTCAGTATTTCCTTCACTATTTTCATTCGGGCGGTTTCCCATGTAAATGACAGAATCTCCGCGCGAGGTGCTCACCACCTCTCTTATCAATGTGTGAAAAGAGGAATTATATTTGGTTTTGAATCCGGGATCGTAATGGACAAAACCGTGTTCAGCCGAAAAAACCACATCTTGTTCACTTATAACTTCAATGTTTTCAAATCCGCCTACTAAAATATCGCTGATTTGGGCAAACAGCGAATCCTTTTTCTTATATCCCTGGTTTGTCTTTTTCAGGAGGTGAGGAGTCTCTTTCAGACCATACCAGATATTTCCTGACGTATCTTCCACCGGAAAACGAACATTGACATTCCCTCCAAATAGCTCATGCCAGTGTGGATGGGGTTCGAAATTTTCCTTACCGGGGTTGAACTGGTAGATTCCTTTGGAAGTGCCAAAAATGACCTCGTCCCCGATTTTATATACGTAGTTATCAATATTGGAAGGTAAGCCATGTTGAGAGTTATAGAAGTCCTGTGATACTATCGAATCGTATTTGGCATTAAGCTGAAGCCGGTAAATTCCTTTATAGCCATGGCTTACCCAAATATTCCCTGCCGTATCCTGTTCAAGCACGCGACAGGACTCATCAAAGCCTTTAACCGCATTTCTGTATTGCCATTCATTTTTATGTTTTTCAAGAACAATAAATCCATTGTATGTTCCGGCCAGCAACAGGTCTCGCTTTGCTTTAAACCTTATAAATTCCCAGGTACCGGGATTGTGAAAAACTTCACTGACTCCATTTGTTCCGATGGAGTATGCCCCACGATTGTGTCCCATCAGAAGCTGATCGTCAAAAATGCCCAGGTTCCACACTTGTCCCTTGGTTTCAGGGATGAGGTTGTATTTGTTCCTGGAGTTTTGATCCCATTGTTTGGTAAAAAGTCCCTGGTTTGTTGCCAGGTAAATATTTCCATTAAAAAGTTTGGCGTCATAGCCGGTTCCTTCAATGCCCATTCCATCGCGGAAATAGGTAAAGGGGGAATTGATTTCCAGAAAATTGATACCATTGTCCAGTGCAAGCCACAACTGTCCGTTTTTATCTTCAAAAACCTGCAATACCGTATTGTTCAACAAACCTTTGTCCTTGTTAATATGCTGAATTATTTCTCCCTGCTTGTTGATAACTATCAGGCCATCTTGTATGGTGCCGAAGGCGTAATACTGATTTCCTATCTTTTCCGAAGAAAATATTTGTTTGTCTGACAGCACGTTATTAGCTGGGCTTTCAAATGGAGTAATGTTGTACCCGTTATAAATATACAAACCGTGCTGCTGGGTACCAATGAGTATGTTTTCCTCACCGAATGCTTGCATACTCCATATTTCAATGTCACCTGTAAAGGTTTTGCCACCATTGATGAGGAAAAGATGGTTTCCTCTGAGCTCTTTCAGTCCTTCATTTTTATCATGAAAAAAAAGCCTGTTATCCACATAAAAGGAAAAGCCAAAGTTTTCCGATTGGGCTATGTGATGAATGGTATCATTTTGATAAGCCAATATATGATTAAAGGATTGGAAAATAATGCCTGAAGACGTTTCATGAATTCGCCACACATCTTCAAGGTTGCTGTATTTTTCCGGGAGTTTATCTACCAGTGAGATATAGCTTAGATCACCCGTTTCGGAAATATCAAAATACCCGAATTCATTAAAACCTGAAGCATATAAACGGCCGTCAGATGCCAGCTCCACGTTTCTTACTACCGAATTGTTGGCCAGGCTGTAAGTCCGCCAGTTTTCTCCGTCATACTGCAAAATCCCATCGTTGTTGGCAAAATACATAATACCCCGCTCGTCCTGGCAGATGTCCCAGTTTTGAGTGCCGGCGTGGTATTCCGATTTGGGGAAATCTTTGATGTAGGGCAATCCCGTTGTTTTGATTTGAGAAAGCCCTTCAAATGCCAATGCCAGAAATAATAGTACGATTAAACTAAATCTCATTGCCCTCCTTTTCTGGGGGTTAAAATTAAATATTTTATAATGAGTGTAAATTTAAAAAAACAAAGGGTAGAAAACAAAAAGCCGGCTTGCATTGGTTAACTCTGCATGCCGGCTTTTTAAACATTTGTTTTTTCGAAACTATTTAAGAAAAATGATTAGTACACGACCAGTTTCCTGGTGTCCTTTCGCATTGATGTCTCCACAGTGATGTGATAAATGCCTTTCGGTATACTGCTGATTTGAATTTGCTTTCTGGAACTATCATTCACTCTTTGCTCAAGTACCAGGGCTCCTGATAAATCATAAATTCTAACGAGCGCTATTTCATTCACATCAACCAATTTTAAATTGACGTAGTTTTTGGCCGGATTTGGGTACACGTTTGATATCAAAGCATTATCGCCTGAGGGCTGATTTTCTGTAAAAGTCGGCAGAGCGGGCATCATATTGAAATTTACCGGAATCACTGTTTCGGGTTGCAGCACATCGTTGCTGCTGATTACCAGTTCGGCCGTCATCAGAGTATCTTCCATGATGGCATTCAGGCGGACAAAAAACGTGCTTTCCCCATTGGGCTGTGTGGTTCCGTAGGCCTGTGGCAACAATTCAATCCAACCGGGAGCCGGTGTTGTAGCCAGATCATAAACAGTAACATAATCATTTACGTTTAGGGAATCGGTATTGCCGGTCTGCAGGGCCGCCATTACCAGCTTATTTTCTTGCCATGCGGGAGTAACAGAAATATCGAGCGGAGAATCGGGGTTGCTTTCATCGCCTGCGAAGTTTATTCCGTTGAAACTTACCCCGGTTTCATTCCCTGATTCCGGTTCGATTCTTTTAGCTACCATCGACCCGCTTTCATTATCGAAGTAATAAACCCAAAGAAACGGCCCGCCGGGTGACCAACTATCCCAGGTAAGTCCGGAAATATCATGATCCAACACGTAGAAGTTTAGCTCTTCACCTTCCTTATTGATTTTCATAATGCCGCCATTTAATCCTCCAAGATAAAAATGCTCCTGCTGGGGGTCGTAGGCCATTCCGGAAGGCGAAAAGTTGGGTCTCGGATACGTATCGACGATGTAACCGGAATCCGGATCGAGTTTATTGATCTGATATTGCTGGGCACCGTAGATATATTCCCCGTCGGAGGTAATAGAGGTCCATCCGGTATAAAGCGAACCAATGTTGTAGGTTTCGACCACCTCCGAGCCGTCCTTTTTGATTTTGTAAAGCTGGAAAAAATCATCAATGTTGGTTTGACCGCTGACAAAGAAATGATCTTTGGCAAACGCAATACCTCGCAAAGAAGTATTGTTATCAGAAGTAAGATTGGTAGCATCAAAAGTCAGCAATGAATCGCCTAACTCGCCCGGGTTATTGCTATCAGGGTAGGAAAGAGAAGCCTGCCAGTTCAAACTATAGTCTGATGAGGAATTCGAGACGGTGATGGGGATATCTACCGAATCGCCAGGCATCAGGTCGTTTTGAATATACTGCGGATCGACTGAGATTTCCGGTCCCGGTACGCCCGTTCCTTCCGGATCCAGGTCGTAACTAACTATCCAGTCAAGCTGATCGCCGGCATCCTCGTATGCAGAACCATGAATGCCTATAAAGCTTGTTTTTCCTTCAATGAAGGTGCTGCTAATGGTGGCACCACCAGCCTGGTCGGCGCCGTCGGGGGCATCGGGGTGCATTAAAACACCCTCAAACGATACATCCGTCAATTCGCCGTTTTCCGGATTAAGTTGATAGGCTTTGGGCCTGACATCCGAAGGGGTGTATTTCATGGACCACACCCAAAGGTAAGGTCCCGCTTCAGAAACCGTATCCCAGGCTAAACCGGCTGTTGGCTGATCGATCGGAAAGCTGACGGAGTTTACAACCTCTCCTTCCGGGTCGATTTCATAAATGAGATTGCTGTCGCCGCTTACCCAAAAATGACCGGTAGCCGGGTCATAAGCCAGCCCGTTCAGGTAATATTCGGGACCGGGTATTTTTACGCCCGTGAGCTGCCCGGTTTCCGGATTGATTTGGTAAATAGTGTCCGTTCCTGTGGCATACAGAAATTCTCCATCGTAAGCTAGGTCTTTGAATAAAGTAAAATCCGGTCCGATTTCCCAGTAGTCAACCAGCGTTTGTCCGTCTTCGCTGATTTTGTATAACTTCTGATTAAATCCATCATCCGGGTCAGAACCGGTTACCCAGAAATGATCCTGGGCGAATTCCACCCCCTGAAGGATTCGATCGGGAGTGGGAGTGAGGACGCCGGCGTTGAAACTGTCGAGTGTGTCTCCAAGATTGGTTTCCTGAGACGCGGCGATGTTTGCGGTGAATAACGCTGCTATGAATAATAAGAGTGATTTTGCAAATATCTTTTTCATTTTTATTCAGTTAATGATTATAGGGGAATTAACTGCTTTTAAAAGCTAAATGTTTATTTGTATGGCAAGTCTTTTGTTAAATACCGTGAGCACCGGTAAATTTATCTTTCCTTCACTTTATTATTAAAACCAGGTCTTTATGACCATTCTTGTTTCGCAAAATTGGCCGGATATATTTTTCTAAGAAGTTTCTGAATGGGAATATGGGTTGAAGACCTTGCCGAATGAACCCCGGTGGTTCGGGGCTCGGGGAAATCTCATTATTGTTCCTGAGATAGGGAATCTAAAAAAAACTGTAATATGTTCTTTTTAGTAATTAGTTAACATCTCAAATCACAAACCCAGGTCTGTTTTGTTTAACTATCAGCATTTTCGTCAAACTCCTCATACATCCTGATTAGCTCTTTGGGTAGGAGTACCGGTTGCTTCTCTTTGAGGTCGAAGAAAAAGCCGGATTGCTGGCCGGTGCAATGAATCTCACCCTTTTGCCCGATTTCGATATCCACCACCCAGCGGGCATGTTTTATTTTGCTTACCCACAGCCGACCGGTAGGTTTATCATAAATGGTGAGTGGCTTTTTGTATTCTACTTCGGTTTTTTGCAGGATAGGAGCCTGGTTTTGTTGCAGCATTTTTTCCAATGGCCAGTACTGGTCCAGGAATTCCTGTCGCAGATGTTCGAACCATTTTAGGTAAACAACATTATGAACGATACCCATCACATCAATATCATATCCGTAAATTTTAATGGGTAGTTCCACCTGCATAGCCCCTTTAATGTCATCAGTGCTCTTCATGTGAGGATTTGTTGATGTTTCTCGCAAAGATTGGTCTTTTTATCGAAAGATAAAAATGAATTTGCCTTCTAGCCGGATTTTGGGAAACAATGCTTGCGTCTGGACGTTGAAATGCTGAACCTGAAAAATTAAATCATTGGAATTTAAGAAAGAACTTGTTCACGGACGATTAATCAAAAGGTATAAACGTTTTCTTGCCGATGTTAAGCTGGACAGCGGTGAAATCGTAACCGCCCATTGTACCAATTCCGGCTCAATGAAAACCGCCCTGGAAAAGGGCGCTGAGGTTTACATGACTTATCACGGTGACCCGAAACGCAAAACACAGTACACCTGGGAGATGATTAAAATCAATGGCGATTGGGTGGGCATCAATACCAACCATCCCAATCTCCTTGCATATGAGGCTATTCGTGACGGAGCTATTGATAAACTCCGCGGCTATACCACCGTACAACGTGAGGTGAAAACCGGACAAAGCCGGATTGATGTTTATGCCGAAAATGAAAGCGAAAAGTGCTTTGTTGAGGTGAAGAATGTTACCATGAAAGAAGGCGATTATGCTGTTTTCCCGGATGCCGAAACCAAGCGCGGACAAAAACATCTGGATGAATTGATAAAAGTAAAAGAGCGGGGCATCAGGGCGGTTATGTTTTATGTGATTCAGCGGAGTGATGTAAAATCTTTCGCCCCTGCCTGGGATATCGATCCGGATTATGCCACCAAACTGGAGGAAGCATATGGTATTGGGGTGGAGGTGATTGCCGTTCATGCCAAAGTTACTCCCAAAGAAATAATCATTACCGGTGAACTGCCTTTTGTTTTGAAACCCGGTTTATAGACTGATTCTAAATTGTTATCTACTGAACAAAAAAATTAAATTATCGTTATTTTTGACGAGTTCATAGACCGATTGTTTCTTCAGGGCAGGGTGTAATTCCCGACCGGCGGTAAAGTCCGCGACTCCCGGTTAACCCGGGATTGAGACGGTGAGATTCCGTCGCCGACAGTATAGTCTGGATGGGAGAAGAAACGATTATTTTTCGAATATAAGCTAATGGGTGTATTGAATACAACCTGACGAGAAATAAAAGTGAAGCCCTGAAAAGACATTGGTTCTTTCAGGGTTTTTTTATGACACAAGACGAAAAATACATACAACGAACGTTTCAACTGGCCCGGCAGGGCGTGGGAAGAGTCAACCCCAATCCGCTGGTCGGGGCGGTTATCGTTAAAGATGACCGAGTGATTGCTGAGGGCTACCACCACTTTCTCGGAGGAGATCATGCCGAGGTAGACGCTTTGAAAAATGCTACTGAAAGTGTGGAAGGAGCAACGGCGTTTGTAAACCTCGAGCCTTGTGCCCATCACGGTAAAACGCCTCCTTGTGCCGAAAGGCTTGTTAAATCGGGTATTGCCAGAGTGGTAATCGCCATGCGGGATCCGAACCCTGAGGTAAGCGGAAAGGGAGTGGAAATTCTCAGGAGTGGAGGAATTGATGTTGTTGAAGGCGTGCTGCAAAAAGAAGCCGAGGATCTCAATCGTGTTTTTATCAAATATATTACTACCGGAATGCCTTTTGTTGCCATGAAAACGGCCATGACCCTGGATGGTAAAATTTCCACCCGCGTTGGAGATTCCAAATGGGTTACGGGTGATGAAGCCCGTGCGGTGGTTCATGAGCTACGAAACGAATATGCTGGTATTATGGTGGGAGTAAACACCATAATTGCCGATAACCCGAAACTTACAACACGCAGGGAAGGTGAAAAGAGGAATCCGGTAAGAATTGTGGTGGACTCTTCAGGCAGGACTCCTACCGATGTTTATGTGGTGAACAGCAAAGAGCAGGCCCGAACCCTCCTGGCTTTTACGGATAAGACCTCCCCGGAGAAAAGGGATATCTTTAGCCAGGGAGGAATAGAAATCCTGGTTCTCCCCAAAAAAGAAAGCATGGTTGACCTTGAAGCTTTAATGAAGGAACTGGGTAAGTTAAGCATTGATGGAATTCTTCTTGAAGGCGGAGGGACACTCAATTTTTCCATGCTCGAAGCGGGGCTGGTTGATGAGGTGTTTGCTTTTATCGCTCCGAAGATGGTTGGAGGAGAAAATGCGAAAACACCGGTGGCCGGAAAAGGCGTGGATTTAATGAAAGACGCCATTGAGCTGGAAGATATGCGGACGATGGCTGTTGGTCAGGATTTTATGATGCGCGGTA
>CAYFQK010000079.1:0-12135 GCA_964345255.1 uncultured Bacteroidales bacterium
AAATATTCTCAGTGCAGTGAGAATATTTGTACAATTATTCTCAATATACTGAGAATAATTGTACGATATCAATTAATAAATTATAAATCAATAAGTTACGACTTATTTTTTCAGGGCGTCCCACATGATTTCCACCGGATGAAGCGATTTGCGTTGCGTTCCATCTTTGATTTGGTGGCGGCAGCTGGTTCCGGGTGCGGCAATAAGAGTTTCTGTGGGTGTTTCTCTTACGGCGGGGAATAATACAAGTTCTCCAACCTTCATCGAAACGTCATAATGCTCTTTTTCGTAGCCGAAAGAGCCGGCCATCCCGCAACATCCCGATGGGATTTCTTCAACATTGTAGTTCAGTGGCAGGGAAAGCATTTTTTTGGTCGGGTCGGTAGAGGCCACCGCTTTTTGCTGACAGTGACCGTGTAGCTTGATATTTTTGGGGGTTTCGGAAAATTGTTTGGGCGATATGTTCCCGGCTTCCACCTCATCCATGATAAACTCATCAAGCATAAAAGAGGTTTTGGAAAGTTGTTCGGCGGCCTGCCTGTTTTTATCATCAGCCAGTTCCGGATATTCATCACGAAAAGTGAGAATTCCTGAGGGTTCGATTCCTATCAGCGGTTCATCTTCAGATACTAAATCCTTAAGCGCTTCCAGGTTTTTGTTGGCAATTTTTTTGGATTTACGCAGAAGGCCTTTGGAAAGAAATGTGCGTCCACTTACTGAATGTTTTGGAAGGTTTACTTCATACCCCAGGCTGGTGAGGAGTTTGATAGCCTTGATTCCGATTTCAGTATCGTTGAACTGTGTGAATTCATCCGAAAACAGATGTACTCTTTTGATTGGATTGGCAGGATTCAATTTTTGTAAATGTTGTTTTGCCCATGCTCTTAAAGTGATCTTGTAAAGCAAAGGCATCGAGCGCTTCGGGGCAAAACCGAGCATCTTTTTCATGGATCTGGAAGTGAGGGCATTGCTCATGAAAAAGTTGGTAATCCGCGGGACCAGCGCACCAAGCCGGTTAATACCGGATATATAAGCAATGGCTTTTGTGCGAAGAGGTATTCCGTTGGCATCGTAATAATGTTGTAAAAACTCGGCTTTGAGTTTGGCCACATCCACATTACTGGGGCATTCCGATTTGCAGGCCTTACAGGAAAGGCACAGGTCCATGACGTTGTAAATTTCATCATGGTCGAAAGCATTTTGTTTTTCAGAATTGGTTAAAAATTCCCGCAGGATATTCGCTCTTGCCCGCGTGGTAGCATTCTCGTCGCGTGTTGCCATGTAGCTGGGGCACATTGTTCCCCCAATAACTTCTGTTTTTCGGCAATCGCCCGAACCATTGCATTTTTCAGCAGCGCGAAGCACCCCTTGCTCTTTTTCAAAGCGGAAAACCGTATCAAAATTTCGGGTTTCCTTTCCAGGTTCGTATCTCAGTGAGGTATTCATCTGAGGGGTGTCTACGATTTTCCCCGGATTGAAAACATTGTTCGGATCCCACGCTTTTTTAATGCTTTTCAGATGCTCATAGTTTTTCTCACCCACCATCAAAGGAATAAACTCCCCTCTTAGTCTTCCGTCTCCGTGCTCGCCGCTAAGCGAACCTTTGTATTTCTTGACCAGCTTAGCCGTTTCGCGGGCTACCGTCCTGAAAAGCTCCACATCTTTAGGATCTTTCAGATCGAGAATCGGTCGCAGGTGTAGCTCGCCGGTGGCTATGTGGGCATGATAGACACACTTGAGGCTGTAGCGGTCCATCAGCTGCATGAATTCTTTCAGATAGTCGGGAAGAAGCTCCGGCTTGACCGATGTGTCTTCTATAACGGACACAGGCTTCGCATCTCCGGGTAGGTTTGAAAGCACGCCGAGTCCTGCTTTTCGCAAATTCCATACCTTCGGAATATCATTGCCTTTGACCACCGGAAAGCTGTATCCCATTTTTTCACTATTGAAATCTTCTATGGTGTGTTTTATGGAAATATTGAGCTCTTCTGCGGTCTCCCTGACGAATTCTATAATCAGAATTGCTTCGGGATCGCCATCCACAAAAAAGCGGTTTTTTCTTTGCTCATGGTTGTCTTTGGTAAGGTCCAGGATGGTTTTGTCCATTAGCTCCACTGCTGTAGGTTTATTTCTCAAAGCAACCAGGTTTCCTTTGAAGGCGTCTTCCAGCTTTTCGAAATGGACGCAAAGCAATGCTTTGTTTTTTGGGGGTGTGGATACGAGGTTCAGTTTAATCTCGGTGATAAAAGCCATTGTCCCTTCCGAACCGGCAATAATCTTACTAAAATTAAAAGGCTCAGCGGTATCGGTAAAAGGCTGGGTTTCCAAAAGCAAGTCGATGGCGTAGCCGGTATTTCGACGTTCAATAGCCGGATCGGGATATTGCTTTCGGATTTCCTGCTTGTTATTTTCATCCGATAGGATATCGCGAATATTCCGGTAGACTTCCCCCTCTTTATTTTCAAGTTGACATTTTTTATCAAATTCAACTTTGGAGAGGGGACCGAATTCCGCCTCTGAGCCATCGCTGAGGATCGTTTTTAAGGAGATCGTATGATCGCGCGTACTGCCATAAACCAGCGAATGCAAACCGCAGGAGTTATTCCCGACCATACCGCCCATCATGCAGCGATTCCCTGTAGAAGTTTCAGGTCCGAAAAACAAACCTTTCGGGGCAAGCATTTTATTCATTTCATCCAATACGACTCCCGGCTGAACTCTAATCCATTGTTCTTTTTCGTTAACCTCCAGAACGTCAGTCATATATTTCGATACATCGACCACTATGCCACCACCAACGACCTGCCCGGCCAGGGATGTTCCGGCTGTACGAGGTATTACGGAAGTATTGTTTTTATTAGCAAAGACGATGATTTTTTTCAGGTCTTTCTCATTCTTCGGACGAATGACGGCCTGCGGTAGTTGCCGGTAAGCAGAGGCGTCAGTGGCGTATAATCGACGCCAGGTTTCATCTGTAAAAACATCTCCGGCAATAAATTCACTAAGCTTAGCTATTTTTGTAGTTATATCATGTTCCTGAGTGGCGGTTGTACTCATATCTTTCGGTATTGTGTTAATTGCATCACAAAATTAATGATTTTCCCTTTTTTCGCGGAAAATTTAACATTGAGCAAAAGCAGGGGAGGGACAAAATTATGTTAAGGTTTATATCCAGCAATTACCCTGTAGTGAATAAAAGGGTAATTGCTGGATAAGTAGGCCATCGATTATAAGACAGCCTGCTTTGAGTTTTCCTTTCAATAGAGCTTACTTAAAAGCAACCTTCAGTACATCATTGAAATAATCGGCGAATGTAGGATTGATTCCTTCCTTCAAATAATCCGGAAGCTCCTGAAAATCGCGCTTGTTGTCTTTCGGGAAAATCAAGTTGTACACCCCAACTCTTCTGGCGGCAATGGTTTTTTCCCGCACCCCGCCAATGGGCAACACTTTACCGGTAAGCGTAAGTTCCCCTGTCATAGCCATATCCCGGCGCACGGGTTTACCGGTAGCCAGCGAATAAAGAGCCAGCGCCATAGTGATACCTGCCGACGGGCCGTCTTTGGGGGTAGCCCCTGCCGGCACGTGCAGGTGCACCTGGTGGTTATCGAAAAACTTACAATATTTATCTTCCTGGCAAAGGATGGAGCGGACATAGGAATAAGCGATTTGCGTGGATTCCTTCATCACGTTGCCCAGCTGTCCGGTTTGCTTGTAGCCTCCCGATTTGCTGACTACCGAGTTCGCTTCGATGTAGAGCGTGGCTCCTCCCATCGATGTCCAGGCCAGTCCAAGAGTGACGCCCGGGATACTCTTTTCATAGAGCTTTTCGGTGGTAAATACCGGTTTGCCGGCAAATTCCTCCACATTTTTCTGGGATATGTTTACTCGCTCTACTTCTTCTTCCGCCTGTTTCAGGGTAACCTTGCGCATGATTTTTTGCAGGCGCTTTTCGAGATTTCTCACACCGGCCTCACGGGCATACTTATCGATAAGTATTTCAAGGGCCTTATCCGTGATGTTGATCTCTTTGAGCTTTAGTCCGTGGCGCTTAGCCTGTCGGGGAACAAGATATCTTTTGGCGATCTCCACTTTTTCTTCGAGGATGTATCCCGGAAGCTGGATGACTTCCATGCGGTCTATCAGCGGCTGCGGAACCGTATCCAGTTGGTTGGCTGTAGTAATGAAAAGGATATTCGACAAATCATACCTTACATCCAGATAATGATCGAGAAAATCTTTGTTTTGCTCAGGGTCCAGCACTTCCAGTAATGCCGAAGCCGGGTCGCCCTGGAAGCTCACTCCCATCTTATCGATTTCGTCGAGCATTATGACGGGGTTGGATGACTGGGTGCGTTTCAGCGATTGGATGATTTTGCCGGGCATTGCGCCTATGTAAGTTCGGCGGTGACCTTTAATTTCCGCCTCATCGCGCATGCCTCCTACGGAGAAACGATAAAACTCACGGTCGAGCGCATGGGCTATGGAGCGGCCTACCGATGTTTTGCCTACGCCCGGAGGGCCAACCAAGCAGATGATACTTCCTGAAATGCTGCCGCGCTTTATGATAGTGGAGATGTACTGCAGGATGGCATCCTTGACATCCTGTAGTCCATAATGGTCTTTATCAAGAATACTGCGTGCTTTCTTGATGTCCCGGTTATCTTTGGAATACACTCCCCAGGGCAATTCGGTTAACGTATTCAGATAAGAACGGGTTACTTGATACTCAGGTGATGAAGGCTCCAGGACCTGCATTTTTTCCATTTCCTCATCAATAACCTGCTTAACTTCGTCGGTGAGCTTCAGATCCCTCATCCGGGCTTTTATTTTTTCTATCTCCTGCGATTTGTCGTCCTTTTCGATACCAAGTTCCTTTTTGATAGCTTTGAGCTGTTCGCGCAGGAAGAATTCTTTTTGTTGCTTGTTGACTTTTTCATCGATTTGTTTCTGGATTTTTGACTGAATCTGCGAAAGCTCAATTTCTTCTCTGAGAAGAACTAGCAACTTCTCAGCCCGGTCGGGAAGAGCTGTTGTCTCCAGCAGCTCCTGCAATTTTTCTGTATCAGCCGATAAAATCGAGGAGACCAGATCCATCAACATGCCCGGTTTATCATTCGGAATATTCGAGAGAATCATCCTCAGCTGTTCCTGCTGAAGGGCATTTTGGTTGATCAGTTCTTTAACAGCCGATATTATGCTGTTGGTATAGGCCTTCATGACTTCATCCGGTTTTTCCTGCGGGTCTTTATGGTATTTCACCTTCCATTTCAGTATGGCGTCGGTCTGTACCGTATCTTCATACTCAAAGCGCTGCATACCCTGGGTAACCATTTGTATTTGGCCTGGCGCCGTTGATTGGTAACGGTATACTTTTGCGATGGTTCCGAAGTTATATAACTCAGATTTTTCGAAATCCTGCTCATTTTCCTGCCTCACCAGCACAACTCCTATATACCCATTTTCATTTTCATAGGCGTGTTTTATGGAGTTGATGATTTTTTGTCCGTTGAAATTCATTGGCATCATGACTCCCGGGAATATGGGTCGGTTCATAATCGGGATAATCGTTAGCTTATCCGGCAAAATATCTGACACGGCGACTAAGTCGGAGCCTGGGTTTTGCCCGTTAAATGCCTCCTGGTTGTGGTTTTGTTGTGTATTGTTATTTTCTTCAGTCATTTGTTTTCTCTTTTTGATGATTAACTATTTCAGCCCCATAAATCTAACAAAATTCCGATACATTTGAAACTATTACGGGATTGACTACACCTCATAAGCAATGCCATTTTAAATTTATTGTATTAAGACAGTCATCCTGCAAAAGCATCTTGGTATTCTACACATGAGTGATCTAGTCTCTCAATCAGAGTCTTGTGATTTATGTCCTGCCTACTGCCTTTGTAATGCCATCTTGTCAACAAAAGATGTCATTCTGTCCATGTCCCCCTTCGTCTTGTCCGCATTTATTGTCGGTATTTTTTTACGAGAATGCCTTTTTCAAAAGATTGCATGAAGAAAGTTATTTCCTTCATACGTTTGGGATTAGCTATTTGGAAAAGTATAGTATTGCGCTCTCGAGGTATTTAAACAAGCTTTTTTATATTTTTTATAATTTGTTCTTATTCAGTTATTTGTAATCAATCATTATGGGGCAAAAAGTCATACGTTTTTCCCGTGTGTAAAAAAATCCCATCCACTGCTGTTTATGCGCTCCTAAAAAATATTTGCCGGTTAAACAATTGGCGGAGCTTTCCGTTATTCAGGTCATATAATACAAAACAAAAAAATCTGAAAAAAAATGGCAGAAATTACATTAAAAGGAAATGCGATTCATACGAATGGAGATATTCCGAAAACAGGCGATAAGGCGCCCGATTTCAAACTCACCGGAACAGACCTTAGCGACGTGTCGCTGAAAGACTTCAAAGGCAAAAAGGTGGTGCTTAACATTTTCCCCAGCCTCGACACAGAAGTCTGCGCCAACTCGGTACGGAAATTCAACGCCGAAGCCGGTGATATGGACAATACGGTAGTTGTTAGCGTGTCTAAAGATCTTCCTTTCGCGCACAACCGCTTTTGCTCCACTGAGGGGCTGGATAACGTTGTTTCAACTTCGGAAATGCGTCCCGACAGCACGTTTTCCGAAGATTACGGGTTGCAAATCGTTGACGGCCCCATGGCCGGACTGATGGCCCGCACGGTGATTATTCTGGACGAAAACGGTAAAGTAACTTACACCGAGTTAGTACCCGAAATTGCCCAGGAACCCGATTATGCTTCGGCTATTAAAGCCTTAAAATAATTCAACTAAGTAGTATGGTTGAAAAGCCGGGTGGCCCCTTGCGGTCCTGCCCGGCTTTTTTATGACCTGAGGGTGGCTTTTATTCTGCCTGGATTTTCAAGCAAATCGAGTGCTTCCAGGAAACCGGAACAGATGATATCCGAACTCGTTAAAGCTTGTCCTGACACTCCTTCCTTGTTAATTACCGATATACCAATACTCGCAAAATTCAGCATCCTTATATCATTGCGCCCGTTGCCTATAGATATTGTCTGTAAAGGATTGAGCTCCTCGACTACCTGAGCTTTCTGGGCTGCCTGATCCGTCTTGTCAAGAATGATAAGTTTACAGTTTACTCCTTTAAGTTCACCCTTAGCGCTCTCAAATGTGTCGGCAGTTAGCACATAAACGTTTAAAAACCCCGCAGTAGAATTGATTTTATCTTTGGTTTCCTGTTTTATTTTACCATCGCATGCAATGGTGCCGTTGAAATCCAAAACAAGATTTTCAATGCTTAGCTTTTTAAATCCTGGAATATCTAAATTTAGCATTTTTATAATGATTTGATAATGAATTAATAACTAAATATGGTAATGCCTGATGATTAGACGCGAAGATAATATTTGGATTTAAAAACTGCATTTTTATACCGATTTATTTTTTCAGTTCGCATAGTAAAGTGATTATGCCGCAGATTTTTACGCTGGTGATTTTTCGCTTTTCGATAATTCCCTGCATTATTATCTTTGCCGGATAATCCGCTTAAAAAAGATATCATGTTAAAGAAATTGTTTTATGCCATCCCAGGCGTTTTAGGAGCTGCTTTGTTTTTCGGAGGTCTTGGACTCATAGGCGCACCCCGCAAAACCGGTGAGGCCATATTTATGCTGATTATGGGGGGTGTTTTTTTATTCGTAGCCTACCGCAAATTTTATCTCAAAAAAAGTACTGATGATGAAAACGAGTCGCAGAAAAATGAGTGAGGAGTAAACTTTTGCCATCGGTCATAAAATCTAATCACTTACCTTCAAGAGCCTGCTACAATTCTTAACCGGCTTGCTTGCCTGTTTTTATGAGTTAGTATTTTTTACGCCTAAATGTTTTTTTACAAAGCCAATAGGAATAGTGCCCGAATAATTCCTGCCCTTGAGAACGATTTAGATTTACTAAATTTTTAAAATGGTAAAGAATTGATTATCTTTAAGAAATATAATTACGAATATCGTAAGTTCATAATATTTAGATATTTATATAAATTAAAAAATTTTTAAAATGCCTCAGGAAAAACCAACATACGAGGAATTGAGGGAAGAGAATCAGGAACTAAAAAACCAACTGAGATCCTTACAGGCAAAAGAGAAACTCTCCCGGATCACCTTTAACTCTATTGGCGATGCTGTCATTACAACAGATAGTAAGGGCCGCGTCATTCGTATGAACCCTGTGGCTGAAAAACTGACCGGATGGGCTGCAAAAGAAGCCCAAAATCAGCCGCTGGAAAAAGTATTCCATATTGTGAATGCACAATCCGGGGAGAAAGTCGACAATCCGGTGGAGAAAGTTCTTAGGGAAGGCAAGGGTGTAGCGCTTGCTAATCATACAAAACTTATTTCACGGAATAATAAGGAATATCACATTGCCGATACGGCTGCTCCCATCAGGGAGGACCAAAACGTTATAACAGGCGTTGTTTTGGTCTTTAGGGATGTGACCAAACAGTACATTCTGCAGGAAAATCTGAAAGCCAGTGAAGAAAAATATCGGACTGTTTTTGAAAATACCGGTACTGCTACAACGTTCCTGGAAAAAGATGGAACCATTTCACTGGCCAATAAAGAGTTTGCCAAATTGTCGGGCTATTCTATTGATGAAATTGAAAACAAAAAAACCTGGATGGAATTTGTGGTGCCTGAAGATTTGGCGTGGATGAAGGAGCAACATGAAATGCGCCGCCAAAAAAACGATGCTGCACTTAACGAGTACGAGTTCAGATTTATTGATAAAGATAAGAATCTGAAGTACATTCACCTTTATATCGATATCATTCCAGAAACCGGTAAAAGTGTGGCTTCTTTGCTGGACATTACTCATAAGGTTAAAAATGAGCAGCAACTAAAAGAAAAAATTGAAGATCTGGAAAAATTCAACAAACTGATGGTAGGCCGCGAAAATCGTATGATTGAATTGAAGCGGGAAGTCAATCACCTGTTGAAAGAATCAGGCAGGGACGAAAAATATACTACACCTGACAAAAAGGAAGACGAAGATTAAATACATAGCAAAAAGAGGGAGCGACTATGCATATTCAAACATCAAACCAGGAAAAATTAAACATGGGATTCGGAGGATATACCTGTAACTGGGGATTGCACATTGCCGGACTTTACGAAACCCCGGGAGAGCGGGACGAAATTATCTTCGGCTTCCTTCATCAGGGAGATATTGAAGGCGATTTGCAAATGTATTGTCCCGTTGAACGAACTAAGGAGAATTTTATCGCGAATTATGGAAAATTTTACCCCGAATGCAAGGATCACCCGCACAATCCCAACCTTTTTTCTATCGAGAGCGCTAAAGATCTCTATTACCCGGATGGCACTTTTTCGCCTATCAGTATGGACGAGGGCTTAACCGCTTTTTTTGAGAAGTCGCAAAAAAATGGCCCGCGAAATATCCGCGCCACAGCCGAGATGGTATGGGCGCTGGAGGCCATTCCGGGAAGAGAACATCTGATGGCGTATGAATCGCGCCTGAATTATTTTATTCCCGGAAAACCGTGGATCAGCATTTGTTTATACAACATCACCAAATTTTCCGGGAAAACCATTATGAATGTACTGCAAACACATCCTTACACCATTTCCGGCGGAGTCATCACACAAAATCCTTATTTTGTAGATCCCGATGAATGGTTAAAGGAAAACGCTCCGGAGTTTGCAATTTAAACAGATAAAAACATGAATATAGCACATGACCTTTTCTTATTGATGTTTAACCTTACGCAGGTTCACGACAAACCGAAACTTATTGAAATGTTTTTGGATGGATTGCATGAAATTTTTGAACCTGCCGTCTTTGAATTCACCAAAGAAAGCACTGAGGGAACCCCGCTTGAAATAGAAATAAGAACACGTCAGTCGCATTTTGGTTTTATCAGGATTACCAAATCTAAAGACACTCCAAAAGAACATCTTCCAATGCTCCAAAATGCCACTCAAATGCTGGCGGTTATGCTTGAACGCCTCTATTTTGACCGGCAGCTTCAAAAAGAAAAAGATTTCCTGGAGCAAATGGCGGACGAGCGAAATAAAGAATTGGAAAAGAAGATTAAGGAACTTGAGCAGGCAAGAAATGCCACGCTAAACCTGGTGGAAGATCTGAACCATGAAATTACCCAACGGACTAAGTATGAAAAGGAGTTAAAAGAAAGTGAAGAGAACCTCCGTCACCTAAAGGATAATCTTCAAAAAGAGGTAGATAAAAAAACAAAAGAACTGAATGAGAGGGTGGAGATACTGGAACGGTTTCATAAGGCCACCGTTGAAAGAGAGTTCAGGATTAGGGAATTAAAGGAGGAATTGCAGCGACTGAAGAAGGGTCAACCAAATGAATAAATTAAAGACACAAGCATGTAGGCTATGAAAATCGAATCACTTAAAAAGCAACTACATGAAAAGCAGCGATAAAAGCTTTATGATAAAAAAATACCCAAACCCAACCCGACATGTGATATGCAGCTTAGTATTAATACTGCTGTGGCTCATTGCAATGCCTTCCATTGCCCAAAACGATTCGGATAATACCTTGCCGGATACCATCCATATTGCCTCCGAACCGGATTACCCGCCTTATTGCATGGTGGATGAAGATGGCAATGCCGATGGATTTTCTGTTGAGCTTTTTAAAGCTGCTGCTGAAGCGGTTGGGCTCAATGTTGACATTAAAGTCGGGGTTTGGAACCATATTAAAACCGACCTGGCCGAAGGACGGATTGATGCCCTTCCACTGGTGGGCAGAACCCCGGAGCGGGAGGAACTATTTGATTTCACCATGCCTTACCTTTCGTTGCATGGGGCTGTTTTTGTGCGTAAAGGCACTACCGGGATTCAAAAACCGGAAGACCTTAAGGGCAAACAAATAGCCGTGATGGAGGGCGACAATGCCGAAGAATTTGTCAGGCGCGAAAATATTTCGGATAAAATTGTGACCACTAAAACTTTCGAAGAAGCATTCCGTGAACTGGCCAACAATCAGCATGATGCGGTGATTACCCAGCGGGTAATGGGGATTAAATTGCTTGAGGATTTAGGCATAAAATCCGTGGAACCTCTGGATATGCAGTTAAGCGCATTCAGACAGGATTTTTGTTTTGCCGTGCAGGAAGGGGACGAAAAACTTCTTGAACGCCTCAATGAAGGACTATCTATCGTTATTGCCAATGATACTTATGATGAAATCAAACTTAAATGGTTCGGACCTGAAGATTCTGAGGGTTATACCTTTGCCGAGGTTCTGCAACTTATAGTTAGCATACTTATTCCATTAATTGCGATAGGGGTTTTACTTTGGATACTTTTTTTAAGGAGAGCTTTGAAAAAACGCACAAAAAATCTTAATCAGGAAATTACGGAACATAAAAAGACGTTGGATTCATTGGAAAAAGAACGCTCCATGCTGCAGAAAAGCGAGCAGCAGATTCGCCTGCTTTTGAATTCCACCGCCGAAGGAATTTATGCGATTGATACCAACGGGGAATGTACCATGATCAACCAATCGGCCCTGCAAATGCTTGGATATAGCAACAGGGAACAGGTCATTGGAAAAAACATGCATTACCTGATTCATCATACCAAAAAAGATGGTTCTGCTTTTGATGTTGAGGAGTGTGAGATTTACAGGGCATTCAGGGAAGGAATAGGCGAGCACAGTGATAATGATGTTTTGTGGCGCGCCGATGGAACAAGTTTTCCGGTAGAGCTTTTTTCTTTCCCTGTCCAACAGGAAAATGGAATTAAGGGAGCGGTAGTTACCTTTTGGGATATTACAGAACGCAAAAAAGCAGAGAACGAACTGATCGATTTAAAAAATAACCTCCAAAAGCAAGTGACCGAACGAACAGCCGAACTGGAGGAAAAGGTGAAAAAACTCGACAGGAGTCAGAAAGCCATGCTATACATGGTAGAAGATCTCAATAAAATGACATCAGAATTGAAGGAAGAGCGCCAACAGCTAAAACTAACCAACCAGGAGCTGGAAGCGTTTACTTATTCCGTCTCGCACGACCTGCGGGCGCCGCTTAGGGCCATTAACGGGTACTCAAAATTTTTGGTGGAGGATTATGCCGATAACTT
>CAYFQK010000080.1:0-12090 GCA_964345255.1 uncultured Bacteroidales bacterium
ATGTATACTATAAGCATTACTTGGATTCGAGTTCAAACTCGTAAGGAGGTTTTCTCATATCCAGAATGACTTCATAATTTCCTCCCGATTCAACCGGAATCGGATCTCCGTCGCGAAGTAGGTCATTGCCACTATCCAGGCCGTAGATAAAGTCAACGGCTGCTGCGCCCTCAATAATACCGGGGCTGGCCAATGACTGGAATTTAAAGTCACCGGCTGATAGATCCACATTGGCTGACCATGTTGAATCTGAAGTATTGAAGCTTAAAGGCACGGCTGAACCACCTGTAGCGCTTCCGCTGATGGACCAGTCGGTTTTATAGCCCTGGTAAGTCAGGTCATTGATATTCGCCTGCAGGAAGTAGTACCCACTGTCGGCGGCATATATATCATTTCCTATACCTCCTGCTTCCAGCGTACCATCCCCAGGTTGGGTGCCGGCAGCTGCTTCATCGCCCCAGTTGGTGTCCCAGGAGCGTTCCAGGGTAAACTTAAATGCATTGTCGGCCTGACCAAACAGGACATGTCCCGAATAAATTCCGTTATCCTCTACCGAATACACCGGTGGGGCTGTACCGGGATCCCATCCCTGGTATGCGCCGGGAACGTAAATTTTCGGATAAAAGACGTTTACCTGGTATGGAGTGAATTCAAGGGTGACAGGCTCGGATAACAGATTCTCTACAGAGTCACTGACTGAAGCTGTAACCCTGAAATCGACTGAAGCTGCTTCACCGGCAGGAAAACCAGCTGCAATCAGTTTATTGTTCATTTCTCCGCCTACGATATCGTAAGCTGTAGTATCTGATGTACCCATACTGATAGGTTCAGCAAAATCAGTACCTGCTTTTGCCATGTGCACACTATATTGAACAGCAGCATCAAAACCGTATTCCGGTGTGCTCCACTCAAGTGTCGCAATAACTTCGTCGGCATTGTCCTCTGTAAGCATATAGCTTTCTCCTGAGGCGGGAGCCATTATTGATGGTGCGTTAGGGTTGGTGCTGATTACCGGCCCTACTTCGTCATCCTCACATGATGTTATGAACAACATGCCGACCAACGCTAGAAATATTATATTTAGTTTTTTCATTTTTTTCCGTTTTTAGATTAAACAATATTAATAACCCGGATTTTGTTGCAGATTCGGATTGGCATTGATATCCGATGCTGGTAGCGGATACAGCCTGTAATCTGTATCGGTAGCCGCACCTTCCTGGATTTGGCCTTTCCATGCCCACGTATAATCTCCGGTGGTATATTGGTTATATCTGATCAGGTCTGTTCTGCGATGTCCTTCCCAATAAAGTTCTCGCGCTCTTTCATCAATAATGAAGTCAAGAGTCAGATCAGATTCTGAAATATTTCCTGAATCATCGCCAAAAGCACGTTGGCGTAAATCATTGATATACCCAACAGCTGCTGCAGTATTTCCGCCGCCGCGCAGAACGGCTTCAGCGTATATCAAATGCATTTCGGCCAGCCTGAACATCGGGAAGTCGGTATCAACAAATGCCGGGTCGGCCCCTTGCTGTCCGTCGGATGTTAGGTTTTTCCATTTAGTTACGGCATATCCATTGGTAAATTCAGCGATATCGGGGATGTCTTTAGATTGCCCATCAGTGTAAAACATTCCGCGCCCGTCATTAGCATCGAATTTATCAACGAATTGTGGCGTCACGCGGTGACCGCCCCATCCTCCGTCGATACCAAAGTTGGCGGGGCTCATATCTCCGCCTACCGCAGCGTGGATGATAAAGTTGGTGCCGCCGTAAGTTTTGGTATGTATTCCGTCGAAGTTGACAGCCCAGATAATTCCATTGGCTGTGTTGTTATCGGCCAGGAACAGGTCCTCATAATCGGTCTCCAGGCTATAGCCGGTCTCGTTTATAACTTTCTCAGCATAGGTGATGGCATCGGAATATCTGGCTTCGTTGATGTATACCTCCGCATTAAGATAAAGCCTTGCCAGCAATGCCCATACAGCAGCACGATCTACGCGGCCGTATTCATTGGCTTGCGGTGCCGGGAGGTTGTCTTCAATATCCAGCAATTCGCTTTCTATGTAAGCAAACAGATCCTGTGCATTGGTTTGTTCGGGACTAAATGCTCCCACATCATCATCTTCCGTTACAAACGGAACATTTCCTCCGTAGAGGTCTAATGCATGCCAGTAACTGTATGCCCTTATGAAGCGCGCCTCAGCTTTGAAAGTTTGAATTTCCTGGCTCTCTCTTCCCTGAGCTTCACGGATGAACTCATTGGTCATGGCAATTTCATAGAAAATACGGCTGTAAAGCGCCATGACAAAGTCATTTGAAGAGTTCCAGTTTTGATAGTTGAATTCCGGCAAACCGGGGTCCGCCCAGGCAACGACAGCTTCATCTGTCGGAATTTCCTGTGCTACCCAATATTGTCGGATATAGTTAGAAAATCCTTCGTCGATTCCCTGAATGTCTGCATTACCGGCAGGGCCTTGCTGCCCTGTTACAGCAAAACCAGCGTAGAGTTTTGCCAACACCTGACGAAAGTCCTGAGGCGTTTCATATATAGAAGCAGGTGTTACTACGTCGTCATCCAGTGGCTCGGTATCCAAATCTTTTGTACAAGAAGTTGTAAAGGATACCATAACTGCAATCAACGCTGTTATTAATATTTGATATCTCATTTTATTCATAGTCTTTATATTTTAAATTCAAAATAATTATTAAAAGTTGAGGTTAAGACCCAACACAAAGCTTCTTGGGCGTGGATACATGTTATTATCTATGCCACCAAACAGTTCGGGATCGAGCCCTGAGTATTCCGTTATAATAAATGCATTATTAACAGTGGCTGATAATCTCAATCGCATGTCTTTTTTAAGCAGCTCATTAAAGGTATAGCCTACTGAAATGTTATCCATTCTGAAGAATGAAGCATTTTCGATATAATAATCGGAACGGTATTGAGCATTCTGGAATCCAACATCTTTAATAGAGGTCAGTGAGTTCGAGAGGAACTGCCCTGATACATACATGCCACTATAGATGTTGTTATTTGAAAGAACGTTGTTGTAAGCATAGTTTCCTATGCTCGCACGTGCTGAAAAAGAAGCGTCCCAGTTTTTATACTCAAACCTTGAAGACAGGCCGAAGGTCATATCCGGTGTTGGCTTTTCGTGACGGTACTTATCTTTGGCGTTAATCGTTCCGTCGCCGTTTCTGTCAACGTAAAGTCCTTCAATAGGCTTCCCATTATTATCATACACTTGTTCGTAAACATAGAATGAACTTCTTGGGTGGCCTACGCTGTGAATTTGAATGGTGTTACCAACGCCACCTGATATGCCGCCAGTTTCAACCCCTACATAATCGGGATTGTCGACTGCGGTTAGTTTTGTGATTTCGTTGATGTTTCTGGACGCATTCAATCCAATTTCCAGGAACATGTCTTCAGTCGAAATAACGCGTCCGGTAACATTTAATTCAACCCCTTTTATTTCAAGGTTACCCACATTAGAAAGCACGCGGTTGGTGAAGTTGGTACCGGCTGCTACCGGGATAACATTCAACAAGTCACGCGTTTCTCTGTAATAGGCTTCAACAGAACCAATCAGTCTATCGCCGAAAAAGCCGTAATCAATTCCTATGTTGTAGGTCGTGGTTTCTTCCCACTTCAGGTCAGCGTTATATCCTTCCGGACGCAATGTTGTAACAAACTGGTCGCCGAACTGATACTGGGCATTAGGTTCACTGTAGGTATACTGTGGAAGGTATGGATAATTACCGAGATTAATGTTTTGTTGTCCGGTAACTCCATAACCCACTCTTAACTTTAACTGATCGAGTGCGTCGACATCTTCGAGGAAGGATTCTTCATGCATTTTCCATGCAATAGCAGCTGAAGGGAATAAACCCCAGCGGTTATCTTCGGAAAATCTGGATGTACCATCCTGTCGCAATGTGGCTGTCAACATGTATTTATCCATAAAGGCATACTTTAAACGACCAAAGAACGAGACTATGTAATATTCGGTTTCATAATCAGTGTCTTGATTAATCACCAGGGTATCTTGTGTTTCGGCGTTGGTTGAGTATTCTGTGCCTTGCTGGTGGTGATGCTCCCATGAATAACCACCTGTGAAATCGATTCGGCTGTCGATAGAAGGTAATTCTTTATTGTACTTAAGATAGAAATCCAGGAGTTCATTTTCTTTATCCTGGGTGTATTCCCTTCTGGTACCACCGGTAGCCAGGTGATAAACATCATCCACATTGGCTGCAAAAGCAGCTTCTTTCGGGTTAAAATATAGTCCATCCTGAACTGAAGAATAGTCGTACCCCAGATTTAATGTGGCCGAGATATCAGGCATGAATGGCAGGGTATAATCCAGCTTAAGATTCCCCAGCGAGCGATTCACTGTAGACTCATCTATTGTTTGATTAAGTAGTGCTACAGGGTTGGCAGGGGCAATAGTTACCGGGACGCCATTATTTTGTACCCATGAAAAATATCCGCCGTAATCGGTTGTAAACCGGTCGTAAGTGGTATTCGGGTCTTCATCAACGTCGACCTGGTAAGGAGAGTTCACCCGCACTGGCTGCGTAGGGTCAAAAGTAACAGCCGATCCTACAGCTCCACCGTTGGCGAATCGATTATTCACCTGCATGGCCTTAATATTGGCATTTACTTTTAGATCGCCGTCCAGAAATGTCGGGTTAAGATTAATAGACCCTGTGTAGCGATCCATGTTGGATGTTTTTAAAACACCTTCCTGGCCCGTAAAGCCAAAGGAAGCCCTGTAGGGCAGGCTTTTGTATGAACCCGTAAGACTTACATTATGATCCTGGCTAAAGGCGTCCTGATAAATTTCATCCTGCCAGTTAGTATTGGCATCGCCCATCATGGCCGAGGCATTTTCTCCGAATCTGTTGGTAACCACCGATCGGAAATCATCAGCAGAAAGGACGTCAAGCTGATCGGGCAATGACTGCAGGGTCATTTTACCGGTATAATTCACCTCTAACGCCTGTCCTTCTTTTCCTTTTTTGGTGGTGATAAGGATAACTCCGTTAGATGCTCGTGAACCGTAAATGGCTGTTGCGGAAGCGTCTTTCAGTATACTGACAGACTCAATATCATTCGGATTAATGGTGTTTAAGGGGTTTCTCATACCTGAGACTCCACTTTCATCAACCGGAACGCCGTCTATTACAAATAACGGGTTGTTACTTGCTGATAAGGATGAACCCCCACGAATACGAATGGTTGCCCCGCTGCCGGGAGCTCCGCTGTTTGAAGTAACGTCCACACCAGCTGCTTTACCACGGAAAAGCTCCTCGGGTGAAGTAAGCGCTCCTTCGTTAAAATCCTTGGAATTGATGGCGGTTACAGAACCGGTTGCATCATCTTTTTTCTCGGTACCATATCCGATGACGACAACCTCACCCAATGTTTCTGTTTTTGGTTGCAAAGCTATGTTGATAGTATTTTGATCCTCTATCAAAACTTCCTGCTTATTGTATCCGATAAAGGAGTAAACCAGAGTTTCTCCCCGGGCCACTTCAATGCTGTAGTTCCCCTGAGTATCGGTAATTGTACCTCGGGTAGTGCCTTTTACCTGCACTGTGGCACCTACTAATGTCGTGCCGTCTTTAGCGTCAGTCACTGTTCCTGTAATCGCTTGCTGAGCCTGCGCATAAGTTGTTACCGCAAACATCATCAACAGCGTCATGAACAGATGTTTAGCATTTTTGACGATTTGTGTTTTATCCATTTTCTACATTTTTTGTTTTTACATAATTTTTTTCGAAAAGTGTTTTGCGGCGGTATCAATTAATCCATAAATCCCATATGACAAAGATTTGGTCATTTGTGAATGGTTAAGACTTTTTTCGCCTTTATTAAATTAAATAATTCAGGCTTTAGATGTTTTGATACCCCTCACGCTCGAGTCTTCAAATTAGCCTGCCGGCTTTTAGAATTAGTTTGTTTTTTCCCTCCGTAGCTTGTTTCATATAAGTTGTTTTCCCCATAGACATAAATTTATTTAGTTAAACATTCTATTTTTTGTTTTAAATAGCTTCATTTTTAGAAACATAAAATTAATAAAATCTTAATCATAAAGCATTTTTTTAGCTTATTTTTAAGACTGTAAAAGTACTATTAAAAAATGTAAATCAGACAGTTGAATCGTTGCAAACGATTGCATCGCTTAAATAGCCGCTTAAGTTATATGAGTGATTTACCTGTTTAATAAACAGATTAACAGTATAATACGTTCAAAGCGATAATGTTAAAATTTGTATACTTTATGGGTTGTAAGTCAATTTAATGAGTTTAAAATATATAGGTAAATATGATTTTATGATAAACTTTACCGGTTAGCTCATGATTTTAGCGGGTTTTGCTTTAGGGTTTGTTTAAGATTTTAGCTGTTTGGGTAGCCGTTAGCTGGCATCCAGTGAGATTAGCGGGAGGTTGCCCGGAAGAGAAATTAGCGAAAAGCGCTGTATCGCAATCGATTGCGTTTATTTTTTATTGTGGTTGTACATAAAACAACTATGTTTGAAATGAAATTTTACTCACTTCTTAGGATATAAGACCTACAAGTTGATTAGAGTTTTTTTATTAGAGTTGATTATTGGAAAAAGACCGGCCCCGCGCCGGTCTTTTTTGGTTTTAAAGGATGATCAGTCAAAATAGATTTCCGTTTTATCATTGTGAAGCTCAAAGCTGACAGTCTTTACCTGCATTTTATAGGTCTCCTGTGATTTTCCCGTATAGGGATGGATCATGCTAAAATGTTCTGTTTTCAGCTCAGAAGATGTCCCATTCACTGAGACCATTTTATTTTCAAATCCATGAAGAATCAGTTTAACTTCTTTAAAATGACTGGGATAGTTTCCCTGAGGTTTTTCCATAACCAACATTTTCTTCTCAGGAAGATACTTTATGATTCTTTCGTAAAAGGCGCCTTCCAGGTAATCGTAACTTACGCCGTCGTCTTCATAATATTCAAATTCGGAAGGTTGATCGCCCTTATAAAGGTGAAGGAACAGGGTTTTGCGGGGTGCTTCGGAAGTGGACTCCACTGCCGATTGCATGGGGATAATGCTGCCTGCCTTTACAAAAAGAGGGAGTTGCTCAAGTGGTGATTCAGCAGCAATCTCCTGGTTACCCTCAAGCATGGCGCCTCCAAAGAAATGATACCATTGTCCTGCGGGCAGGTACACCTTCGTGAGTTTTTGATGGCTTTTGTTGGGCGCCACCATTATGCAGGGCCCTAACAAGTATTGGTTTTCAAATGCCGGTTGATACACCTTGTCGTCATGGGCATATCTTATCGCCAGGCTTCTTGCAACCGGCATGCCGGTTGCTTTGGCCTCATAAAACACGCTATACAAATAGGGGAGGAGGTTGTAGCGCAATTGAATGTAGTTTCTCGAGATTTCTTCTACTGTTTCCCCGTATGTCCAGGGCTCGGAAGAACGGGTATCGTAAGCGGTATGTCCTCTGAAAAATGGGCTAAAAGCTCCTATAGTCATCCAGCGGGCAAACAGCTCTTTGGAAGCATCGCCCCCAAACCCGCCCACATCCACGCCGGCAAATGGAACTCCTGATAATCCAATGCTGTTCACCAGCCTCACGCCCAGCATCATGTGTTCTTCTGTCGCCTGGTTGTCGCCTGTCCAGAGGGCGGTGTAGCGCTGCAGTCCGGCAAAACCTGCTCGCGTTAGGCTAAAGGGTCGTTTATTATTCATCTGCGCTTTAGCGCCTTCAAACGTAGAGCGGGCCATCTGCATGCCGTATACATTTTTGGCCTGCCTGTAAGAGGTTTTGTGTCCTTCCCAGTCAAATTCAACGATGTTGGGGGTAGCTCCTCCGCCCCAGGAGGCAATTTCATTCATGTCGTTCCAAAATCCTTCAACGCCAAGGCTGACAAGGTTATCGAACTTATTCCCCCACCATTTTCTTACTTTGGGATCGGTAAAATCGGGGAAATGGCACCAGCCGGGCCATACTTTAGCCGTGTAGTTTGACCCGTCAGGGTACTTTATGAAAACATCATTTTTAACACCATCTTCATAAATATCATACCCTTTCTCGATTTTTACTCCCGGATCGATAATCACTGCAGAATGGAAATCCATCTCTTGCAGCTTATTAATGGTTTTCTCGGGATTTGGAAAATGTTCATCGCTCCATGTAAATAGTTTGTAGTCCTGCATATAGTGGATGTCAAAGTAAATAACATCAGCCGGGATGTTTTTTTCCCTGAAAGTCCGCGCGACATTTAAAATTTCACTGTCGGGAAAATAACTCCACCGGCACTGCTGATATCCGAGTGCCCATTTGGGCGGCATAGGCATGCGGCCGGTAAGCCAGCTATAGGAGCGAATAATGTCTTTTACTTTTTCATGGTAAATAAAATAGTAATCGATTTCTCCTGCATCGGCAGTAAACCATGAAAACCGATCGTTGGAGGCTCCGAAATTAAAATGGCTTCGATAGGAATTGTCGAAGAAGATGCCATAGTTTATGCCGCTATGAATGCCGATATAAAAAGGGATAGAAGCATATAGCGGATCATCGCCGGGCCGGTGATTTGGATTGTCCGTATTCCAGTTAACATAAGCTTCTCCCCGGCGATCGAGAGGGCCGGTTTTTTCTCCTAAACCGATAAACCTTTCATCATCCTGAAGCTTTTTGTACACCCCACATTCTTCTCCCAGCCAGGAAGTGCCAAGGGCATGATCATCCTGGTTTATTATTTGTCCTTCAGGTGTTTGAAATTCAAACCTGACAGGTTCTTTTGTAATAATCAATCTGACAGAATCAGTCTCCAGAAGATAATAATCCTCTTCTTCTTCAATGCTGAAACGGGTATCTTCGGGCTGCGCAGTTACTGCGTAGGAAACTTTTTTGCTAAAGTACTTTTTTACGGCATGGATTCGAATGACTGAAGGGCGATAGACAGTCAGTTCTACTTTTCCGTTGCCGGTCGTAATAAGCACCGAGTTGTTTTCCCGCTTTATTTCTTCTAAATTACCTAATGATTGATTGATCGCATCGTTTGAGTGAGCTAAAGTTGTCATAATGAGCGTAGCTAAGATTGATAATAAGAATTTCATGACTATGGCTAATTAAATAATGTAGGACAAGATAAAAAAGTTGCATAACTATGGCCTAACCATAAGTTATGCAACTTCAATGCATAAGGCATTTACTCTTTTACAAGCACCTGGTACCCCCAGGAAGGCATAGCAAAAGTTCCATCAGCATTTATTTCTTCTTTTGAGAAGTAACTGATGTACTTACCGTTGATATCAGTTTTGATATCTATTGGGTTTCCTGTAAGGTTAAGCAGGACTGCGACTACGTTCCGGCCTTTTTCCCTTTTAAAAACAAAAGCTTTTTCAGGATGATTGGTTTCAAGAATTTCGAATGAGCCTCCAAAATCCGGGGCCCAAAGTGCTTCATTTTCTTCTTTCAACGTATTGAGTTTAGCATAGAAATCTTCCAGCGGACTGTCATTCCATTGAATAGGGTCTTTTTTGAAGAATTCCAGCCGTTTATCCAGCCCGATTTCCTGGCCGGTATAAATCAAAGGCATGCCGGGAACGGTGTAATAGAGCACTGCCATCGTTTTATGGGCATCGCCAAGCCTTTCCTTAATGGTCCCATTCCATGAATTTTCATCGTGATTAGTCAGGAAATTCATTTTTACGTCATCCTCATCGAGTAGCGAGTCTGTTTTTGAAAAATAATCAGTAAGCACTGAGGCTTTTGCTTCATTCTTTGCCAGCTGATTCGTTAGATGATGAAACTCCCAGCCGTAATGCATTTCAAAAGCATTGTCGAGAAGTTCTACTTCGCTTTCATCCTCGGCTAGCATGAAAACGGGTTTAATCTTATCCAGTTCGTTAACTGTGTTTTCCCAGAAATCAACCGGCACCATTCCAGCTACATCACAACGATACCCATCAATATTGAAATCTTCCACCCAATATTTCATGGCATCTCGCATTGCATTTCTAACGCCGGATTTTTCATAATCCAGGGCAACTACATCGGTCCAGTCATAAGGTGCAATCATATTCCCGGCCGAATCCTTTTTGTACCATTCGGGATGTTGATTCACCCATTTATGGTCCCATGCTGTATGATTGGCCACCCAGTCGATGATGATGTGCATGCCTTTATCATGAACGGCATTGACGAGGTTCTGAAAATCCTCTTTGTTTCCAAATTCCGGATTAATGGCTTTGTAATCTTTTACGGAATAATAGCTTCCAAGCTCCCCTTTGCGGTTTTTTTCTCCGATGGGATGAATCGGCATAATCCATAGTATGTCTACACCCAGTTTTTTCAGGCGCGGCAGATGCTCCTGAAATGCCTTAAATGTTCCTTCCTCGGTATACTGCCTGATATTCACTTCGTAAATAGTGGCATCTTTGTACCATGAGTTGGTTTGTTCCTTTGAGGACTCAGCTTGATTCTCTCCGCTGCTCTGATTTGAACATGAAGCGGCACTAAAAAGGAATGCAAGCAGAATAATAAATACTGACGCTCTTTTCATTTTAAATAATTTTGTTTGAACCTGATTCTGATCCAAAGATAATGCTTTATAGAATACCATGGATTGTGGAAAGATGCGCACTGCTGCAAAGGTTTGCGAATACAAAAATTATTGGCTTATTTATTTGATTTTTGGATATTTAGGTGGTATTTTCGGGAAATAGTGATAAAAAGTAATGCTGTTATTTCAAGTGTTATTTTATTTAATTTTGCCTTTTTAAAATCATTCAGATAAGAAAAAAATTGATAACAATATGAAAAGAGTTTTGGTTTTAACAGGTGGTGGGGATTGTCCCGGTTTGAACGCTGTAATAAGAGCCATCGTAAAGCGTGCTTCACAGGAAAAAGACTGGGAAGTTATAGGCAGCATGCAAGGATTTAATGGTGTTCTTAATGAGCCACAAGAAATCAAAGTATTGGATGATAGTGCCGTCAGGGGAATTCATTTCCAGGGCGGAACCATTTTAGAGTCTACAAATAAAGGAGGTCCCTTTGCATGGCCTGTGAAAAACAAGGATGGGACTTGGACATCGGTTGATCGATCTGATGAATTGATTAATAAATTAAAATTACTTGGAGTAGATTCTGTAATAAACATTGGAGGAGATGGCTCGCAGCGCATCTCCCAGGCGCTTTATGAAAAAGGACTGGACGTAATTGGTGTTCCGAAAACTATTGACAATGATGTGTCGAATACGGATTCTACTTTTGGTTTCCAGACAGCAGTTCAGGTAGCCACCGATTCGGTGGATAAACTGGTAACTACCGCCGCCAGTCATAACCGCGTGATTATTCTCGAAGTGATGGGCCGTGATGCAGGCTGGATAGCCATGAACGCAGCCGTGGCAGGTGGTGCTGAGATTTGTTTGATTCCTGAGATTCCTTATGATGCTAAGAAAGTGAATCAGAAAATTGAGTCGCGTTTTCACAAAGGACGTGGTTTTGTGAATATCGTTATTGCTGAAGGGGCTAAGGCCAAAGGCGGTTCGGAATCGGCGGTAAATACCGGCGAAGTAGGATACGCTAACAAGAAATACTCCGGAGCTGCCGGGCAACTCCGCGAGCAACTGAAAGAGGCAGGATGTGAGCATGATATTCGCGAAACGGTTTTAGGACACCTGCAGCGTGGCGGTGTCCCTATTGCTTACGACAGAGTTCTGGCAACGCAGTTTGGAAACAAAGCATTTGAAATGGTACTGGAAGGTAAATTTGGACATATGGTATCTTATCGTCATCCGTACATTACTTCCGTGCCACTGAAAGCAGCAATAAGCAAACCCAATCTTGTTACCCACGACACCGCGCTGATTAAGACAGCTCGCGGTATAGGGATAAGTTTTGGTGACTAGAACGTTTAATATTTCATGGAAAAAGGTAAAGGTGCGGTTATTCATCGCACCTTTTTTATATCCTGAAGTATAACAACCTACTTGTTACTGAACTACCAGCCGGAACGATTGCCCCCTTTGTGCGCGAAGCAAATAGACGCCTTTTGACAGATTACTTACATTGATACTTTTGGTTAGC
>CAYFQK010000081.1:0-11968 GCA_964345255.1 uncultured Bacteroidales bacterium
ATCCAGGGCTTGACCCGGAAATGACCGTAAGCGATAACTCGAAAAGCGAGGGGGATAGGGCAGCGAATATTGACTGGGGAACGTATCCCAGAAGTGTTTCTTACAATTTTGGTGTACAAATTGGATTTTAAAAATAGGATTATGAAGAAAGCAAAATTTATTTTAGCAATAACGGGAATACTTATTTTCAATGCATCATGCAGTGATTTTTTGGATGAAGATATTCAGGGAGTGTATTCAAGCGACACCTTTTATAAAACAAAGGAGCAGGCAATTAGTTCTTTGAATGCTGTTTACGCTTCTTCAGCTTTCACAAGCATAAACAATTGCTTGTGGGTGTTTGGCGATGTGGCCTCAGATGATGCCATTAAGGGTGGAAACCCGGGAGACCAAAGCGAGATTGAGTTTATTGATGAATTTGAAACTACCCCGGCTAATGGTTTTGTGGGATTTATATGGCAGCATTATTATGAGGGAATCACCCGGGCTAATAATGTCATTCATTATGTCCCCTCCATTGATATGGACGAAGACCTTAGAAAACGACTGGTAGGGGAGGCGAAAGCCCTGAGAGCTTATTTTTATTTTAATCTTGTGAATATTTTTGGTGAAATCCCGCTTAAGGTAGATGCTGCTTTATCTACAGAAGACCTGCATGTGCCTGTTTCTTCTGTTGATGCAGTGTATCTGCAAATTATTCAAGACCTTGAAGAAGCTGTGGCAGTATTGCCGGAAGCATACACTGGAAGTGAGGCCGGCAGGATAACAAAAGGAGGCGCTTATGGACTTCTTGCAAAAGCCCATCTTTTTAGAGAAAACTGGGATGAATCGCTGGATGCGATCGAAGATTTTGAAACCATCGGTAAATATGACTTGTTGCCCGTATACAGGCACAATTTCAGCCGGGCATTTGAAAACAATGCAGAGTCAGTGATAGAATTCCAACACCTCAGTGAGCAGGCGCCTTTTGAAGGAAGCTATCTAAACCAGTGGTTTAGTCCTCAAAAAGAAAATGGGTATTATTTTAATGCCCCTGCTCAAAGCCTGGTGGATACTTATGAAAAAACAGAAGAAGATATTGTTGACCCGCGCCTCGATTACAGTATCGGACGCGAAGGCGGCAAATGGCTGAATAATGAACCCTTTGATCCCGAATGGTCACCTACCGGATACTTAACGAAAAAACACAGCCAGCCGCTGGATGAAATTCCGGCCGGTACGAAAGGGGATGCAGGGCTGAATTACACTTACATGCGTTATGCCGAAATTTTGCTCATGAAAGCCGAAGCGCTCAATGAAGCCGGAAGAACAGCGGAAGCGCTTGATCCGCTTAATCGAGTCAGGAAACGAGCTCGTGAAAGTTATCTGCATGACGATACCATTTCAGGATTTGGAGATATCCCGGAAGGGTTATTGCCCGATATCCAAAATGGAAGTCAAAATGAAATCAGAGAAGCTATTCGTAAAGAAAGAAGGGTAGAGTTGGCTATGGAGTTTCATCGTTTCTTTGATTTGATGAGATATGGTGCCGCTGTGGCCGAAGAGGCCCTTTCTGATAAAGGTTTTATTTATGCCAGTCACCGGTATTTTCCAATACCGCAAAGCGAAATAGATGCAAATAATTCAATTCAATAAATTTTCTAACTTAATTTAAATCAATCTATTATGAAACTATTTAAAGTAAAACATTTAATGATGTTGTTGGCCTTTACCGTAGGTATGGCCGTGATTACAACAAGCTGTTCAGACGATGACGACGACGGAGACGATCCTGTACAGCAAGTAGACAAACAAACTTTGGCTGATAAAATTGCAGAAGCCGAAGACCTGATTCTTAACACCGAAGAAGGTACTGCCGAAGGGCAATATCAGCGCGGTGCCAAAGAAGAACTGCAAAGTGTAATTGACAACGCACAAGCAGTGTATGACGATGAAGATGCAACCCAAACCGAAGTGGATAATACGGTTGTAGCGCTTGAAAATGCCATTGATACATATCTGAGCAAGGAGATTACACCGATTGCCCCGGACGCTCTGGTAGGTCATTGGACTTTTGATGAAGGAGAAGGCACTGAAGCGGCCGATTATGCCGGCAACGGACATAACGGTACGTTGCTTGAAGCGCCGGAAGGGTGGAACGGTGGTTTGCCTCAATGGGCTGCCGACCGCTATGGCGATGATAATAAAGCGCTGTTTTTCAATGAAGGTTCTCATATTAAGATACCTTACCATCCTGATATGATACCAGGTCAGATGACAGTAGCATTATGGGTCAATGCCAGCGAAGTGCTGGAAAACAACCGGTTCATCGGGCTGCACTCCTGGAATGGCTATAAATTCCAGTTGCAATCAGCTAACAAAGCTTTCTTTACAGCTTCTACCACAGAGGGAATTTATGACAAAGACACCGATCCTCCGCTGGAGCTGGATACATGGTATCACCTGGCTGTTACAGTGGGTGACGGCAATATGACGTTCTATATCAACGGAACAGAAACCCAGAAATGGGATGATGTGCCCGGAGAGATGAGTACCGAATCTACGAATGACCTTGTTTTTGGTGTTGATTCAGACGAATACGCTCCTACGGCAGATAATTATGATGAAGATCAAATTATACCACTCGATTGGGGAGGATACTTCCATGGACACATGGATGAAGTCAGAATTTATAAAACAATTCTAACAGAAACGCAAATATCTTCTATTTACGAATTGGAAAAAGTTCCTGAAGAATAGCGTGAAAGTTTCTCACAGAAGGTTTAGTTATACTTTTTTTCCAAATAGGGGATGTTTTAATGTCCCCTATTTTTTATTGCAAATCCATAGCAAAAAATATTATATAAAAACAAAAGGTAGGGGTGTAACTTAAACCCATCAACTACACCCACCCTAAAACGGACGTTTACCTGTTTTCTCATAAGCTGCTCTATTCAAACCTGATTTTACCTATAGTTTCAGCCGTTTTGTTGAATTCATTGATGATATCCTTGAGTATAACTGCTGCCGGTTTAATCTCATCGAAGGTCTGAGCAACCTGCCCGATTTCCAGCTCGCCCTCATCCAAATCTCCATCAAACATTCCTTTTTTAGCCCGGCCTCTTCCTAGTAGCTCCTTCAATTCTTCAGGAGTTGCTCCTTCATTTTCCATTTTTTCTATTTCATGGAAAAACTTATTTTTTATCAGGCGGACAGGAACTACCTTCTTCATGGTTAGTTTAGTTCCGCCATCAGGGATTTCAACCACTTTGTTTTTAAAATTTTCATGGGAGGAGGATTCAGCGCTGGCGGCAAAGCGGCTGCCAATCTGAACACCATCCGCTCCCAAAGCCATCGCGGCAAGCATGGCCCGGCCGCTGCCAATTCCGCCTGCTGCGATCAAAGGGATTTCCAGTTTATTCTGGAGATAGGGTATTAGCGTCATTGTGGTGGTTTCTTCTATTCCGTTATGTCCCCCGGCCTCAAATCCTTCGGCTACTATCGCATCGACTCCTGCCTCCTGCGATTTGAGAGCAAATTTCAGGTTGGCTACCACATGTATCACTTTCACACCATACTCTTTTAAAGCGCTGGTATATTTTTTAGGATTTCCGGCCGAGGTGAATACGATGTTTACTCCTTCCTCCAACGTGATTTTTATTAGCTCATCTACCTGGGGATAAAGCAGCGGGATATTTACACCAAAAGGTTTATCCGTAGCTTCTTTGCACCGGCGAACATGCTCGCGAAATATTTCAGGATACATGGAACCGCCTCCGATAAGGCCGAGTCCCCCGGCGTTACTGACGGCGGATGCCAGTTTCCATCCACTGTTCCAAATCATCCCGGCCTGTATCACCGGATATTGAATATTAAAGAGTGAGGTGATGCGATTCATACTTTATTCTTTTTCCGTTGTTTTTGGCGATTGCTCCTTTCGTGTTTTTTTCCACCTGCGGTGCGACCAGAGCCAGAATTCGGGTTTTTCCCTGATAGATTTTTCCAGCCTCTTCATGTATAGTTTTGTGACCTCTCCTTCAGGTAAACTTGAGGGATCGCTTGTCATCACTTCCCCGGTAAGGGTGTAAAAACCTCTTTTTTGTTTTTGAATATCAAGATACAAAACAGGCAAATTAAATAGCCTGGCATATCTTTCAGGGCCATGGAGGCAGGCAGTATCCTGATTAAGGAAATCCACCCAGATGGCTCTTTTGAGTTTCGAGGGACTTTGGTCAGCCGCAAGCACATAAAGGTAAGGCTTGTTCTGCCTTTCCTTAAAGGCTTTGTACGTTTTAAAAATTGATATTAATTCGGTTCCAAAACTATTCCTGATATTTTTCAAAAACTTGTCGATATAGGGATTTGAAAGCGGTTTATACAAAATCATTACATTGGCATTAAGCTGTGTGCTCCCCGACATGGTCCCCCATTCCCAGTTGTTGTAGTGAGCCACGACTCCAATAACTCCTTTTCCGGCATCAAGGTACCTCTGGGCTAATTCAGGATTAACGATGTGATGTCTTTTATAAACCTGTTTCTTTGTCATGGCAAAACCCTTAATGCTCTCCACGAGTATATCTCCCAGATGTTTGTAGAACCTTTTCATAATGACTTTACGCTCTTTATCCGATTTTTCGGGGAAAGAACGGTAAAGGTTATCGGAGACCACTTTTCTTCGGTATTTTATTACATGGAAAAGCAGGAAGGATAGCCCGTCAGATAGAATGTAAACTACCCGAAAGGGCATGATGGCAAAAAGCCCCACAAAAAACAGGAAGAAAAGATATGATATAAAATAACCGGCTTTTTTCATTTGATGGATTTTTCTGCGGCAAATATAGCATTTTCAGGGGGGCGAAGGAATATTACGAGTAATAACAATATCAAAAAACTAATGGAGCGATAGCGATTACGTTGTAATAAATGCCTTAAATTTGTGGCCTTAATAAGCTTCGTTTAAATGAGTAAATTTTCAAACCTCATCAAGATCACTCGTTTCATAAAGCCCTACTGGGGAAAGTTGGCACTAAGTATAGCGGCCGCAACAGTTGGAACACTTTTTTCCCTATTCTCTTTTGCTATGGCCATGCCATTTCTTAAGATTCTTTTTGAGAACCAGGAGATGGTGACAGAGCCAAAGCCTTTTGCTTTAAACAGGGATGCGATTTTGCACAACATCAACTACTACATCTCCAATATTATTGCAGATGAAGGTCAGGTGGCAGCATTGGGAATTGTTAGCGTGCTTATACTGATTTTCGTTTTTTTTAAAACGTCCATGACCTACATGGGGAATTATCTACTGGCCCCAATACGCACAGGGATAGTCAGAGATATTCGTGATGAGATGTATCGAAAAATACTTGATCTTCAGCTGGCGTTTTTTAGTGAGGAGCGGAAAGGAGATATCATTTCCCGGATGACAGGAGATGTGCAGGAGATTGAGCGTTCCGTGATGAAATCTATCAAAAACGCGATTAAAGCACCCATTACCATCATCATGTATTTTGTTTCTCTGATGATTTTAAGCTGGCAGATGACATTATTTGTGCTCATTCTTCTTCCCCTCAGCGGGCTGGTAATTGGTAGGATAGGAAAATCGCTGCGAAAAAAATCTTTGAGAGGGCAGCGCAAGCTTGGAGTTTTGCTTTCTTATATTGAGGAAACACTTTTCGGGCTCACTATTATAAAAGCTTTTAATGGCGAAACCTCCTTCGCTAAAAGGTTTGGGAATGAAAACAATCGCTACTCGCGCCTGATGAAAAAGGTGTGGCGGCGACGCGACCTGGCCGGCCCATTAAGTGAATATCTCTCTACCATTGTCATAGTAGTGGTGATGTACTATGGAGGAATGATGGTATTAAATGATAATTCGGGATTATCACCCGAAGCGTTTATTACTTACCTCATCATTTTTTCACAGATTATTCCGCCTGCCAAGCAGGTTTCCAATGTTTATTACAATGTTCAGCGGGGGATGGCAAGCGTCGACAGAGTGCGGGATATCATGTCGGCGAAGGTTAAAATTACTGAAAAAACCGATGCCATAGCGATCGCTGATTTCAAAAAGGATATCAGCTATTCTAACGTCTACTTTAGATATACGGATAAAAATGTGTTGAAAAATATCAACCTGGATATTCCTAAAGGAGATACGGTGGCCCTGGTCGGACAGTCCGGTGCCGGAAAATCAACTCTGGCCAATTTATTACCCCGGTTTTATGATGTGACAGAAGGACAGGTCACGATTGACGGGATTGATTTGAGAGAGTATAAAATTCAGGATTTGAGGGATTTGATGGGTATTGTTACCCAGGAATCTATTCTTTTTAATGACACCATTTATGATAACATTGCTTTTGGAATTACCGGGGCAAAAGAAGAAGATGTTGTTTCTGCAGCTAAAATTGCTAATGCACATGCATTTATCGTAGAGACAGAGCATGGATACCAAACAAATATCGGCGATCGGGGCTCAAAACTATCAGGAGGACAAAGACAGCGAATAAGCATCGCTCGTGCTATACTGAAAAATCCTCCGATCCTCATTCTCGACGAAGCGACCTCCTCGCTGGATACTGAATCGGAATCACTCGTTAAAGATGCCATGGAAAAGCTGATGTCGAATCGCACCTCCTTGATAATTGCTCACAGGCTATCTACCATTCAGAATGCAGACAAGATTGTAGTGATGGAAGAGGGAGAGATAGTTGAGAGCGGTACGCACAATGAGCTGTTGGATAAGCAGGGCGTTTATGCCAAATTGTATAGCATGCAGGTTTTCGAATAAAAAAGGGGGCTGAGAAATGCCCCCTTACAACGTAAACTAACTAAAACTACTAACTATTATGAGAAAACTACTACTTTATTTTATTCATAATGTCATTACAAAAAACGTCAAATCTTATTGAATAGTTTTTGCATCAATGTTAAATAATTATAAAAAATTCGTGCCAAGATTAATTATTGACTGATTATGAATATTTAATAGCCAGTTTTTGTCTTTTTTCTGATAAAATACTGTCCGGTTTTTAAATGGATTGTCCGCTAGTAAAACAGAAGGTTTTTCTTAGCCCCTTTGGCAATTAAGTTACTTTCCTTCAACCACCAATACAATTTCTCCTTTCACCCCTTGCTGCTCATAATAATCAGCCAGCTGGTTCAATGTACCTCTTCGGTTTTCTTCATGCAGTTTTGTGAGCTCCCTGCTTACACAGGCGTGCCTTCCTTCTCCGAGATATTCTGCCAGTTGCTTTAAGGTTTTTACCAGCCGGTAGGGCGATTCGTAAAAAACCATCGTATATTCTCTGTCTTTTAGTTGTTCGAGGCGTGATTTTCGCCCTTTTTTATGAGGAAGGAATCCTTCAAATACAAACTTATCAGATGGCAAGCCCGAATTAACCAGTGCAGGGATGAAAGCGACGGCTCCTGGTAAGGTCTCCACCTCAATATTGTTTTTTATGCACTCTCTAACAAGTAAAAACCCCGGATCGGAGATAGAGGGTGTTCCGGCATCTGAGACCAGCGCCATGACCTCTCCGGCGCCTAAGCGCTCTATCAGATGATCAACGGCTTTATGTTCATTGAATTGGTGATGGGAATGCATGCGGGCTTCAATTCCATAATGCTTAAGTAGCTTTCCGGTAGTTCGCGTATCTTCTGCCAACACGGTATCAACCTCTTTTAAAACACGAACAGCCCTGTAAGTCATGTCTTCAAGATTGCCTATCGGGGTAGGGACAAGATATAATTTTGACATAGCTTTTTTATCTGATTAAATCACTTTTCAATGGAAATTGGCTGATATAATCTTTAATCAACCGGAAAAGATTTTCATATGCTGTAAGGGGCACATCTTCACCCTTGTCGGCGAGGTTATGATATTCTCTGAATTCTTTCCCTTTTGTATAGATGAAAAATGCCGGAATACCTGCCTTATAAAGGAAATAATGATCGCTGTTGGCTGCCTCGCCCCGTTTTCCTACTTTTTTCAAATAATCTTTTTCTTTGTTTATGGCGATGAGCGTATTGAAATACTCATGAAGTATTCTGCCATTGACCACATTTATCCCGTCGCTTCCTGTTCCCACCATATCGAGGTTTAGCGAGAACAAAACGTTGTCTTTTGGCAGCGGCATGTTTTGGCTAAAATAGTGGGAGCCATGCAGTCCGGTCTCCTCCGCTCCAAAAGCGATAAAAGCGATGGAAACATCCGGTGGATTAGTGGAAAAATGACGGGCCATATCCATCATCATAGCCGTTCCGCTGGCATTATCATTGCCTCCGGGAAAGTAAACCTCTTGTCCCATTTTACCCAGATGATCGTAATGAGCTGTTAGAAAGAAAAATTTTTCAGGATGTTTGCGGCCTGGGATGTAACCCAACACGTTTTGGGTTTTGTAGTCTTCCAGAAACCGGTTTCTAATATTTACCCTGATTTTATCAGCATTTTTATCAATCGCTGATTTTTTTACTTTTAGTACGGTGAAATTTTTAACCTGGTGTCCGTTTGAAATATGCCACCACAATTTTTTTTGTAAAACGATTACCCCGGCGGCGTTGAATGTGTTTTGTTCAGTGACTTTTCTCCCGGAATTGGCCGTAACTACATATTTATCAGTCAGGTCATGTCCGGAAGCTACTTGCACAAGGCTATCCAAACTGCCTTTCTCTGTATTCAGCCAAAAAAGTTCATACTTTCCTTTGTCCGATTCACTGCTTCTATTGATAAGAAATTCTGTTCCGGGCTGAAGATTTTTCTTTCCGATTTTTACCATCTGCTTTCCCGGAAAGGTATTGATATTTATGGTAAAAGGCTGAAAATACCCTTCAGTCAGTGGGTTCACGCCTATTCTCCGGAATTCATCTCTAATGTATCGGGCTGCTTTTTTGTTTCCATCATTTACATATCCTCTCCCATCGAAATTCTCGGAAGATAATTTTAGAATAACCTCTCGTGCGTATTCTTTATCCTGCGCCAGAGGATGGAGAGTAAATGAAAAAACAATAATCAGAAGCAAAATAGTTTTTTTCATCTTATTGAAATTTACGATGAATGAGGTCATTGAAAATCCTGAAAGTTCCTTCCTTTTGGTCCCATTTGTATTGTTCTCGCTTTTCCTTCAGTACTTCGATGGCTTCCTCAAGCGATGAGCAATTGTTGAGCATTTCAATTGTTGCGTTATAATCTTGGGTGTTGCCACCGAATAAATCATTTATAAAGAGGAATTTATGATTAATATCTATAGCCGCTTTGAGGTCACCGATGCGATGTTGTTTCATTTTATCCCCAATGGTGCTGGATGATTTATGAATAGAAAGATAATCATTTAGCGAGGAGTCGCGGGTGTTAAAGGTTTCTCCTAAACTTTTACTGCTTTTACCGTTTTGATCAGCGATAGTTTTTGGGGGTTGCTTTCCTGCTGATGGTTTTGATGAATTTGCTGCATCCTGTGGTGGTTTTTGTTTCTTATTTTCCTGGCTGTTTTTTTGTTTTGAATCTTTTTCTAAGTCAGGTGGTTCCTGAGGGGATTTTTTTGGTGACTCATTTTTAGCCGGCTCAGGTTTATCTTTTTCCTGATTATCAATATTTTCAAACTGCTTTTTCAATGCTTCAATATTTTTTTTCAACTCCTCCAGACCCTCTGAGTTATTTTGCTTTTCAGATTCTTTCTCTGAAGGCGCCACAGGTGTTTCCTCCTGGACAGACTTCCCTTCCTCTTCAGCATAGGCGGTTAAATCAATTTTCAGAATTTGATCATAGAGGGCCCTGATCTGCTTCAGCAGAATATCTCTTTCAATAGCTGAAACTTGTCCTTCCAAATCTACTACTCGGTGTACATAGTAGCTTATCTGGTCCAGCTGAGTTATTATCCGGTTTTTTGTTTGTATATCCATAAATGGCCTGCTGCTTCTAACGTTTTTTAGTAATTTTGTTTTTCGGTTGCTAAATTAGAAATTATCCACCGAAAGCATTCATTATGTTTATTGAAAAAAATCAGCACTACAATGGTCCTGACGGCACAATCGAAGTCATTTGCGGCTCGATGTTTTCGGGAAAAACCGAAGAGCTTATACGACGCGTGAAAAGAGCGCAAATTGCTAACCAAAGTGTTGAAATTTTTAAACCTGAGATGGATAAACGATATGATGTTGAAGATGTTGTATCGCACAATCAAAATGCAATTCCTTCTGTCCCTGTAGAGAGTTCCTCTCAAATCTTGTTAATGGCATCTGATGTTGAGGTGATTGGAATTGATGAAGCTCAGTTTTTTGATAACCAACTCGCAAATGTGTGCAATCAACTTTCTGATAATGGGGTAAGGGTCATCGTTGCAGGTCTTGATATGGACTTCAAAGGAAAGCCTTTCGGTCCGATGCCGGATTTACTTGCTATCGCCAACTTTGTGACTAAAGTACATGCTATCTGCATACAGTGTGGTGCACTTGCTCAGTTTTCCTATCGAAAAGTAAAAGGCGATCAACAGGTTATGATTGGGGAAACTGACAGCTACCTGCCTCTGTGCCGTAAGTGCTATAATGAAAAGAACAAATAAGCCGTTCTGGCAGCTTCTTTCAAAATCCGTTATTAAATGCTATTTTTGCAAATTCCAGGGAACTATAAATATTTGTAGGACACAGAAATAAAATTTTATGAAAAAAATCATCATCCTTGCAATTGCTGCTTTTGCGCTTTTTGCATGTAAAAACGACAAAAACGAACAGAAAAAAGTACTTATTAAAACAACTTACGGGGATATGAAGGTGAAGCTCTACAATGAGACGCCTAAGCACCGTGATAATTTTGTCAAATTGGTAAAAGAAGGTTTCTATGATAGCCTTAAGTTTCACCGGGTTATAGAGGAATTTATGATACAGAGCGGAGACCCAAACTCAAAAGATGCCGATACAGCAACACGTCTTGGTGAAGGGGGTCCGGGCTATAAGCTTGAAGCTGAAATAGTAGATACCCTTTACCATAAAAGAGGAGCACTTGCAGCGGCGCGCCAGGGCAATCAAACAAATCCTGAAAAGAAATCCTCGGGATCTCAGTTTTACATAGTAGATGGACGGAAATATACAGACCAGGAGCTGGATCAAATTGAAGAGCGGATGAATATGCAGAAGAAGAACAATATTTTCCGCGAAATTATTCAACAGGAAGAATATTCCCACATCAAAAAAACTTACGATAGCCTTAGGAAAGCACAGGACAGGGAAGGCTTTAATCAGTTTATACAAAATGAGGTAGAGCCTTTGATCAACAAGAAGCTTGAAGAAAAAGGTAAATACGAGCTTTCAGAAGAGCAGCGAAGAATTTATAAGAATGTAGGTGGTGCACCTCATCTGGACGGCGACTACACGGTTTTCGGAGAAGTATATGAAGGGTTTAATGTGATAGATTCCATTGCTTCCGTTGAAACCCGTTCAGGTAGAAGCAATCGTCCGAAAGAAGACATTATCATGGAAATGGAAATGATTGATTAAAGCGGCCATGAGAATATTATTCCTGGTTGTTTTATTGATGGGGCTGATTTCTCCTGGCTTGGCGCAAAGCCAGGAGAAATTGGTCATGATTTCGACGAAAAAGGGGGATATGATTGTTAAACTATACAACGAAACCCCAAAACACAGGGATAATTTTCTCAAACTGATTAAACAGGACAAGTACAATGGCTCCCGGTTTCACCGGATTATTGAAGATTTTATGGTCCAGGGCGGAAAAATTGATGGGATCAACTACACGCTGGCCGCTGAAATAAAACAAGGGCTTTACCACAAAAAAGGAGCGTTGGCCGCAGCTCGGCAACCCGATCAGGTAAACCCCGAAAAACGCTCTTCGGGTTCACAGTTTTACCTGGTCGAAGGGAAAGTGTACAACGAAAAGCAGCTGAAGCGAATCGAAAAATCGAAGGATTTTTCCTATACCGATGAACAATTTAAAACCTATACCTCTATTGGGGGGGCTCCTAATCTGGACGGAGAATAC
>CAYFQK010000082.1:0-11948 GCA_964345255.1 uncultured Bacteroidales bacterium
AGTTTAGGTAATGTGGCGGTGGGTTAGAGTGAGCTTAGTAGTTTAAAGAGTGTATGCAGTGAACGCATAAAGGGAGAATGGGCAAAGTCCGCAGGGGAAAAAGATATGAGTGGTGAGCGGTGAGTAGTGAGTGTGTGAGAAAAATTCATGGGTGAAAAAAGATATTACGACGAGCACAAGGAGGAAGAACACGCTAAGTAGGCAAAGAAAAACAGCCGAAGATACTATAATCTCCGGCTGTTTTCTCTAATGTCAAAAGAAGCGGTTTTTAATAAATCACGACCTTCTTCAGGTTTGATTCGGTTCCGTTCTTATAATTTATCCGGACAAAGTATACGCCGGCTTCGAGGTTGCTGACGTTAATTTTTTGGTTTTTGCTGTCGAATTTTACAGTATTGATTTTTGCTCCTGAGTTGTTGAATAGTTCTACTTCCTGTGGTTCTGTGCGAGCATTTGAAACAACGTTAAACCATTCTTTAGCCGGATTGGGGTAGACTGTGATATTCTGACCCGCAAGGTTTTCTTCCTCGCTATTACCGGTATAGAGCCGTGGCAAAACTTTCAATTCAAAATCATCAAAATAGAAACCGTCTTCGATAACCGCTCCGTCACTTTCAAATAGAAATCTGATTTGGATTTCCTCTTCAAGATAATCAGAAAGCGAGGCCTCTTCCTGGATCCAGGCATCCTGCTCTCCATCATAAACCGGTTCCCCTTCTTGTTGGGATATTGTTCCTGTGGAGGTATAATTGCCTTCAAGTCCTGTCCAGTTTTCACCCCCATCATCAGAAACCTGCAGCTGAACATAATCGTAGCCTGATTCAATCTCCCAGCGAGCCATAAACTGCAATTGAGCGTAGGCAACATCTGTAAGGTCAATGGTTTGCTGGAGAGTGGCAGCCGAAATAGTATTATTATCATAATTTCCGTCGGGTGAATCGGTAATACTGAATGGGGAAGAGCTAAAGTACTCGTCCGTAGTATCCCATTGAGTAGACTCCCATCCTGCCATTGTGTTGCAATTATCAGAAATAATAGTCACAGGCTCCCCAAAGTATTTTATCAGCGTATCGGACTCTGTATAGTTTCCATTGTCAATGGTTAAAGCAAATTTCAGTGTGTCGCCACTCAAGAGTCCAACCGGGAGTTCGTACGATATAGAATCTGAAACAATTTCCATCAGTTCCAGGTTAGTGTATTCCTTAGGGTCTCCGACCGAGGTAATATTTTCATTTAACGGCTCTATGGCTACGGTGTAGGAACCACCTTCTTCAAGCCCCAGCCTTTTGACATCGTAATGAAAATAGCCAGTTTCTTCCCATAGGTAGGGAGATGTTTGGTCAGAAACAGTAGCATAAACTCCTGTAAACTTTGCAGCTAAAATATTCATCAGGAGGTTTTCCTGGCACTGGGGTATAATGTTGTCGGCCGGTGGCCAGAAACCCTCATCACCTCCCCCTACCTCGGGCGTAAAGGCCATGATTTTGTTTTTGGTCTCCTGCTCACCGTACATCCAGTCATCAGACCCGCCATTGGAGGGGTAAATGGTTGTACTTCCGGGGCCATATGTATAGTTATTCACTTGGGTCATCTTTTCCGAATAAACGGCCAGCAATTCGTCATCCTCACATGGCTCTTCAGTGTATCCCCATGTATAGAGCAGTAAATCGCTGTAGGTATGATAGTTAATGGCAAAACCAAATTCATGACTTTCGCAAAACTGCTTAATAATCTGTGTTTCGGGTTCGGAGAAGGCTGAGTCACCGCGGTAAGTTTGATCCCACGGGTTGGGAGATGAGCCACTGTCATCATACCCCCACATATATCCGTAATTGCGATTCAAATCGACTCCGGTGGCCGCACTTCCTTCTATGTCGCGGCGGTTTTTACGCCACATGCCACCGCCATTCGGATCATTTTCTTCATTATAAATATACCCATCGGGATTTACGCAGGGCGCGATATAAATTTCGGTATTATCTACAAGATTCTGAATTTCAGCATCGGTTTCGTAATTTTCGAGAAGATGATACATATAAAAAACCAGCGCCATCATACCACCCGGCTCGCGGGCATGGTGCAACCCTGTGAAAAGGATCTGGGGTTCTTCCTCTGACTCATTTGGATTGTCAGAAATTTTCACATAGTACAATGGTCTGCCTTCTATGGAGTTTCCTCCAGGCATAGGTTCTCTTTCAGTAATTAAATCAGGATAATCAGTGGCCATGGTATCCAATTCGGCCATCAGTTCATCATAGGTAAGGAAGCCCCCCATCGAACCCAGGTTAAAACCCTCGGGAACAGGAACATCACTTTGCCGGGCGGCTTCTCGTATTTGCTTATCGGAGATGTCTTTGTTTCGTTCTGTATAAAATTTACTCATGTCCTCAATCAAAACCGTATAATCCAGGCCGGATTCATCCAGGGCTTTTAGGCTGCGTTCGCTGAATTCTCCAACATAAGTAGATTTATTTTTCAAATATCCGGCATCCAAAGGCAAACCTGATTCTGCCATAATTTGAAAGGTGTTGTCATTCAGCGGAACCTCAATTCTGGAGTAAATATCCTGTTGAGCCTCAAGTGAAAGAAAAGCAAAGACAGTTGCAATAGTCAATATAAAATTTTTCATAAAAAACATTATTTATTGTTCCTCAATAAGACATCCTTTGTGGGATTATTGTTGCAGTATTCAGTCAGGATTATTTTTTTCCTTCCACTTCAATGTCTTGATAAAGTGGTGGAGATCTTTTTTAACAAAATTGATTACCGGTGCCAGCGAATCGTTATTCGGTTCGTTCCTAAAATATAGAGATCCTCTCAGAAAATGTGTGGTGCTGTCGGTTAAAACAAACTGATAAGGAGACGCTGCCCCCGAGCCGGAAATCTCCCAGCTTATGCCAAATACGTCTCTTTTTCTGTCGGTAATAATGCGTTCATCTATAGCTGAAGCTTTGGGGATGTGTTTATCCACGAATTCATGACTGTCGTTGATGAGCTTTCCAAGATTATCATCCACCTGCTTATAAGAAAAGTACACCGTCCCGTTATAATCCGGATAAGTCAAATTAAACCAGTATTTTTTGTTTAAATCGGGGCCTTCTGTGCGAACTTTTGCATACACCGGGTATTCAAAACTAAAAGGAAATGTGGTGTCAAATTTCTGGTATTGATGTTCGGGAAGATCAATCCTGTAATAACCCCGCGGCTTTGGAGTATAATCATTGTTTCCACAGGCGGCCAGTAGCACCAAGATAAGAATCAATATTTTACTATGAATTGCTTTGTTCATCACTAATTTCAATCTCTTCATCAATCTTCACTTTCACTTTAATAATTCGTCTTTTATCAACTTGTTGAATAGTAAACGTAAGTCCATTGATTGTAATTTCCTTTCCCTTTGGAGGAATTTCTCCTTCATGTTCAAGAATCAAACCTGCTATAGTGTCCGACTCGCCCTTAAAATCTTCAAAATGGCGATTATCAATGCCTGTCACTTTACAAAAATCATTGATCGGTGTTTTCGCTTCAAAGACATAATTCCTGAGGTCAATTTTCTGATAATCAGCAATGTCTTCCAGATTATCAAATTCATCACTAATTTCTCCTACAATTTCTTCAATGATATCCTCCAGGGTAATAATTCCTGAGGTTCCACCGTATTCGTCTACCACAATAGCCAGGTGAATCTTTTGACCCTGGAATTCCTGTAGCAGATCGCTAATCGGTTTGTTTTGCGGTACGTAGTAAGCCTGCCGCAGAAGGCTTTGCCATCTGAATGATTGCTTTTCCAGATGAGGTAACAGGTCTTTTATATAGAGAATCCCCTGGATTCGATCGAAATTTTCTTTATAGACAGGTATTCTCGAATATCCTGAATTTATAACTAACTGCAGCACTTTCTCGAATGACGTGCTGTATTCAATGGCCGTAATATCAACACGACTTTTCATTATCTCCCTGACCAATGTATCGCTAAACCGAACGATTCCTTTAAGGATATTTTTTTCCTTAACCTGCTCGGGTTCGTTAGATGCTATATCAATCGCTTCAGAAATATCATTGATAGAAATATTCATATTTTTCCTGCTGATTTTTTTATCAATAATACCCGTAGAGTTGACCAAAAGGGAGCTAAACTGATAAAACACTTTGATAAGGATATTCATTGGAACAGCCATGGATGTGGCAAATTTAACGGGTTTGTGATTGGCCAGCATTTTCGGGATAATTTCTCCGAAAACGAGTAGCAAGGAGGTGATTACTACTATCTGGATAAGAAAAGCCAACCACAGGGAATCACCAAAATCAAACAAGCGGGCGGTGACAAAAGCTGATACCATAACAATAGCCACATTGATAAAATTATTCGATATCAGGATGGTAGCCAAAAGGCGCTTGGGGCGCTCCAAAAGCTTCACAATAAGGCGGCTTTTAAAGCCTTTTGTGGTTCTTATTTTTTTCAATGCCTGAGGATCAAGAGAAAAGAAAGCAACTTCAGACCCTGAAATAAGCGCTGAAAAAAACAATAAAAACAAGATAATAATTATACCAATGACGGCTTCTACCGGGAATGAATTAAAAAATGCTGTGTTATTTAACAGAACCGCTATATTCGACAAAGGCTCAGGGTCTTCCAAATTTCCAAATTTAAAATTATGCTACTGCAAAGATAATCAAATTTTGAGCTGAAAAAAGAAGCGCATAAAAGCCATAAACTAAAAGCTAACTGCACAGAAAGCTGTTAGTTGCTATATAACTTTTACACGCATCAATTAACATTCAAAAAATCACCTTAAAAAGGGAGATCGTCATCGCCTGAGGGTTCCTCTGCCGGACCTTCCTGAGAACTTTCATTTCCTCCGCCAGAGGAAGAATAAGCGGCCGGTTGATCATCGGAAGAAGATTTCTTTCCAAGCATCGTCATACTATTACCGATAATTTCGGTAAAATACTTGGTTACGCCGTCCTTCTCATAGGATCGCGTTTGCAGGCGGCCTTCCACATAAATCTGGTCACCTTTTTTCAGGTATTGCTCCGCAACTTCGGCAAGGCGGCGCCATAAGACGACATTATGCCATTCTGTGCGTTCTTGCCGGTTACCGTCGCGATCGCGGTAGGATTCTCCAGTGGCCATTCGGAGACGTGCTACGACGGTTCCACTATCCAGATGCTTCACCTCAGGATCAGCACCCAGATTACCGATTAGGATTGCTTTGTTAACTCCATTTGCCATAAGCTTTATAATTTAAAATTAGGGTAAATCAAATATAACTGTTTCATAATTAAAAACCAATTATCCATCATTATTTTTGCTATAATCTTCTATATTTTCTTTTAGATAGGCATCTATAAGCCTGGGAAAGGGATACTCATGCAGGTTTTCGGTTTTATCTTTAATATAAAAATTATCCGGGCTAACATCGTCACTGTCCCCTATTTTCACTTCCCAAAAATGAGCATGTAAAGTTTGATGGCTGAGCTGATGTTTCTTTTTACGGGGTTGCTTATTCAAATATAAATAATCGTTTCCTATCAATTGGGCCCAGGCTTTTGTTTGTATTAATTCTTTTGGAGTAAGGGGTTTTTCCGATTCTATCAATGGAAAATCATAAAGGTTCTCCCATATATCAGAGGTGTCTTCTCTTTTACGAAGATATAAAGAGCTTTTTGCCTTATTATGTATGACCAGGTAATTAAAAAACCGATCCCGGGGTTTTTTCTTGGGCTTTTTTACCGGAAGTTGATTTACCGTTTTACCGGAAAACGCCTGACAGTGTGGCTGCAAAGGACACTCCCCGCACTTTGGATTCCTGGGAAGACACCACAAGGCACCAAATTCAATAATTGCCTGATTAAATGTGGCCGGATTCTCAGCAGGTATCAGTTCTTCAGCAACCTCCTTTGTTTTCCGGCTACCTTTCGCTGTGTTTATTTCCTGTTTTATCTCAAACATCCTGGCCAAAACACGCATGACATTACCATCTATGGCAGGATATGGCAGGTTAAAAGCAAAAGAGGCAATGGCTCCTGCGGTATATGCTCCCACACCCTTAAGCGATAAAATCTCCGCGTAAGTACCGGGAAACCTTCCATCAAATTTTTCCATTATTGTTTTCGCTGCATAGTGCATATTTCGCGCCCTGGAATAATATCCCAACCCCTGCCATACTTTTAATACCTTTTTTTCGTCTGCTGATGCCAGTGATTTGACATCAGGAAAATCGTGAATAAAACGGTAATAATACTCGATACCCTGCTCCACCCGAGTTTGTTGCAGAATTATTTCCGATACCCATATTTTATAAGGATCTTTTGTTTTCCTCCATGGTAAATCTCGCTGATTATCACCGTACCACCGAATTAATTTTTGCGCTATAATGTGCATAACTGTTAGAAAGAATTTATATTGAGTTCTTTAGCTAAAATTTTATTTAGAGATTTTATAGTCATTTAAAAAAATCCTTTATCTTTGCAGCCCATTAGGAATCTAAAACTCAAAACTATAAAAAAAAGAAAGGACACGTCATGACAAAAGCAGAAGTTGTAGCAGAAATATCCAACAAAACAGGAATAGAAAAAGTAACAGTGCAAGCCACTGTAGAAGCTTTTATGGAAACTGTTAAGAACTCCTTAACCAATGGAGACAATGTTTACCTTAGAGGTTTTGGAAGCTTTATAATTAAGCATCGTGCAGAAAAAACCGGAAGAAATATTTCAAAGAATACAACTATCACAATACCTGCACACAATATTCCATCATTCAAGCCTTCAAAAGGTTTTGTAAACGAGGTAAAAGAAAAAGTAAAATAATCAGGAAAATAAATGTAGTGTATGCCAAGCGGTAAAAAGAAAAAACGACACAAGATGTCAACACACAAGCGTAAGAAGCGCTTGCGGAAAAACAGACACAAGAAGAAATAGTTTTTCTTGGGGTGTATAAGAGCAGTGCTCTTATTACACCCTTTTATTATTCTGCCCAAAATAATTAATCTCTCCAGTAGAGTTAAGCATATCAAAAAATTAAATGTTGTGGATAAAGAACTTGTTATTGATGCACAGCCATCGGAAGTAGATATAGCCTTACTGGAGGAGAAAAAACTTGTAGAGCTTAGTAAAGATCGACATGATCAAAGTTTCGCTGTAGGAGATATTTACCTCGGCAAAGTAAAAAAAATTATGCCGGGGCTCAATGCAGCGTTTGTAGACGTAGGCTATGACAAAGACGCTTTTTTGCATTATCTGGATCTGGGGCCTCAGGTGCGCTCTCTTCAAAAGTACACCAAATGGGCCATGGCAGGAAGATACAATCAAATAAACATTGAAAAGTTTAAGCTTGAAAAAGACATTGTAAAGACAGGCAAGATTAACGATGTCCTGTCGCCCGGCCAGCAGATTCTTGTACAGGTAGCCAAAGAACCCATTTCTACCAAGGGACCGCGAATTTCCTCAGAGGTCTCTTTTGCTGGAAGATATATTGTTTTAGTTCCATTCTCTAACAAGATATCTATCTCCCAGAAAATAAAAGACAGCGAAGAGCGCAAAAGGCTTAAACGTCTGATAAAAAGTATTAAACCCAAAAATGTGGGTGTCATTATCAGGACGGTTGCTAAAGATAAAAAAGTAGCTGACCTGCATGCCGATATGAACCACTTGTTAAATAAGTGGGATGCCGCTACCAAAACATTAAAAACGGCAAAAGCTCCGCAAAAAATCATCAGTGAACTTGACCGTACCACGGCTATTCTCAGGGATATGTTGAATGATACATTTAATAATATCTATACCAACAGTCCCGATATTTATGAGGATACGCGTAAATATCTTGAGAAGATTGCACCCGAAAAGGTTGACATCGTCAAACTGTACAAGGGCAAGCAATCCATTTTCGAGCATTACGGTATTGATAAGCAGGTGAAAAACTCCTTCGGGAAGATAGTAACTATAAGAAGTGGAATATATCTTATAATAGAACACACTGAGGCGCTGCACGTCATTGACGTGAATAGCGGCCACAGAGTGAACAAAAAAAATAACCAGGAGCAGAATGCCCTGGAGGTGAATATGGAGGCCGCGGAAGAAATTGCCCGCCAGTTGAGGCTCAGAGATATGGGCGGTATTATTGTAATCGATTTTATCGATATGCATGATGCCACCAATAGACGAAAACTCTTTGAGCATCTCAAAAAAGAGATGGGTAAAGATTCGGCGAAGCACACTATATTGCCGCCCAGTAAATTCGGGTTAATTCAAATTACACGGCAGCGTGTAAGGCCCGAAATGGAAATTCATGTTCTGGAAAAATGCCCTGTATGTAATGGAAGCGGCGAAGCTAAGTCGAGCATCCTATTGGTAGATGATATTGAAAAAAACTTAAGATACCTCATACAGGACCAAAACGAGAAAAAATTAACACTCATGGTGCATCCCTACATCAATGCCTATCTGAAAAAAGGGTTGCCCTCTATCCAGATGAAGTGGTATATGCAATTTAAGCGCTGGGTACGGGTTCTTCCCGTGTCTACCTATCATTTTCTGGAATACCACTTTTTCAATAAAAATGATGATGAAATAAAAATGTAGTCTATTTTTGCAGTGTTAATTTTACAAATGCTAAATGTTTTATGGAAACTGTTGTAAGCGGCATCCGCCCTACGGGAAATCTGCATTTCGGAAACTATTTCGGGGCGATTAAAAACTTTCTCAGGATGCAGGAAGAGAATAACTGTTATTTCTTCATTGCGGACTATCATTCGTTAACCACGCATCCTACACCCGAGGATTTGCATGGAAACGTAAAGCAGGTTCTGGCTGAATACCTGGCTGCCGGATTAGACCCTGAAAAAGCGACCATCTATATACAAAGCGACGTTCCGGAGATAACCGAACTTTATCTTTTGTTGAACATGAATGCTTATTTGGGGGAGCTTCAGCGGGTAACTTCTTTTAAGGAAAAAGCCCGTAAGCAACCAAATAATGTCAATGCAGGCTTGTTGACCTACCCTACGCTTATGGCTGCTGATGTGATTATCCACAAAGCTTCTAAAGTACCTGTAGGGAAGGATCAGGAGCAAAATCTTGAAATGATCAGAACGTTTGCACGCCGCTTCAACAGAATGTACAATAAAGAGCATTTCCCTATACCAGAGCCTTACAACTTCGGGGAAGCCCTGATAAAAATCCCCGGTCTGGATGGTACAGGGAAAATGGGTAAATCGGAAGGGGTTGGCAATGCGCTCTTTTTAGCAGATGATGCCAAAACCATCAAGAAAAAGGTGATGAAAGCTAAAACAGACAGCGGACCCACAGAAATGAATCAGCAAAAGCCTGACTACATTGAAAACCTGTTTAAACTGGTTAGCGTAGTTTCAGATGATGAGACTTACAATCACTTTGATGAGCTTTACAACAGTTGCCAGATAAGATATGGCGATTTGAAAAAAAAGCTGGCTGAAGACATGACCGCTTTTATCAATCCTTTAAGAGAAAGAATTGAAGCTATAAAGCAGGATGAATCCTATCTGAGCAAAATAGTGACAGAAGGAGCTGAGAAAGCGCGTGAAAATGCAGCTAAAACGGTAAAAGAAACCCGTAAAATTATTGGAATAAGACACTTTTAGCAAGCCAGGCCCGGTGAAGCATAAATCGCTTTACCGGGCCTGTTTTCTTACATGCCCTGTGCATTTTTCAGGATAACTTTTTTAAAACTGATTTTCCGAATTAAATACTTTTGCTAACTTCGTGACTAAATCATTTGATTATGTCACGTAACTCCAGAAAAAGCTCAGCACACGTATTGGTTAAAGCTTCCACAGTTGTTTTTTTACTGGCATTCGCCATAAAATCATACCTGCATGCAGAACCAGGACTGATATACACCGTTGCCATAGCCGCTACTACACTGGCAGCCTTTCTAATCATTATTTTGATTAACTACGATGAATTTCAGAGATATGCATTTATCCCGGTTATATTAATTTCTCTCAATGAGATCTACAAAAGGTTAAGCGCTGGGGTCGATGTTTCCGATTCATTATATTTCCTGGCTTTTATCCTGATAGCTGTGTACTTTATGGTGAGATCGCAAAAGAAAAAAAGTAAAAGCCAAAAAAGTTAACTATGATAAGATTCTTAAAATCATTATTAAAAGTTGTTCTTGCCATCATAATTGTATTCATTGGCTTTCTTTGGTATGCCGGATTCTTTGATAAAGTATATATCACTGAAAAAGAAACCGGCCCTTATTATGCGCTTTTGGCCGAATCAGGCTTTTATGATGATCCGGCTAATGTAAGAAATCAGGTTTTCAATGCATTACAAACTGAGGATATCATGAGTGACAAAGGCGTGGCTATCTCAGAGCACCCGTTTCGCGAAAACCTTATCACAAAAACAGGCTGGCTCCTGGAACTCAAAGAAGTGCAATTGGCCGAAAAGATTAACCCCGAATACAAAATCTTAGAAATCCCGCGGAAAAACAGAATCGTTGCAGACTTTCCATATAATAACTCTTTCAGTATCATGTCGGGATCGTACATTGTTTACCGAAGGCTACTTCAATATGCCAGGGAAAGAGACCTGGAGACGGGGAGAATTCTTGAAGTATATGATAACAGCAATGACCGGATTTTTTATCATCTGAATATTAGCCTCCCTGAAGAAACGACCAAATAATAACAAATCCTTAAATGAGCCAGCTTAAAAACCCAGCTGCCTGCAAATTTGTTATTTTTGCACAGGATTAAGGGGATATATAGCGCATGGAAAACACAAATGCAACGATAAAAAAAGAAAAGAAGGAGAAAGCTGTTTTAATCGGCGTTTCAACTAACAAAGAAGAAAGTCAGAAACTGCAGGAATATCTTAATGAGCTTGCTTTTCTTGCCAAAACTGCCGGAGCTTTGCCAAAAGCTTTTTTTACTCAAAATATGCAAAAGCCAAACCCCAAATACTTTGTAGGGTCCGGTAAATTAGAAGAAATATATGAGTATGTATGGGAACATAAGATAGACATAGTCATCTTTGACGAAGAATTAACCCCCACCCAAATTCGTAACTTAGAAAAATCACTCAAGTGTAAAATCATGGATCGCAATGGGCTGATTCTGGATATCTTTGCAAAAAGGGCCCGCACGGCGCATGCCCGCACCCAGGTGGAATTAGCTCAGTACGAGTATTTGCTTCCCCGACTTACAGGTATGTGGACCCACCTGCAGAAACAGACCGGAGGTATTGGGACAAAAGGTCCCGGGGAGCGTGAAATTGAAACCGACCGTCGAATTATCCGCGATAAGATTACCCGGCTTAAATCGAAACTTAGCACTATTGATAAACAAAAAGCAACACAGCGAAGTAATCGCGGAAATATGGTAAGGGTTGCCCTTATTGGTTACACCAATGTGGGAAAATCCACCATTATGAACCGCCTCAGTAAATCAGAAGTGTTTGCCGAAAACAAACTCTTTGCGACGTTGGATACCACCGTTAGAAAAGTCGTTGTCGGAAACCTGCCTTTTTTGGTTAGCGATACGGTGGGATTCATCAGGAAACTCCCCCACAGTCTTGTAGAGTCTTTTAAATCCACTCTTGACGAAGTAAGGGAAGCCGACCTGGTAGTTCATGTAGTTGACATATCGCACCCCGACTTTGAGGAACAAATCGACGTGGTAAACAAAACCCTCGCAGAAATTGACGCCGCCGATAAGGCAACTATCTATGTTTTTAACAAGATAGATGCGTATAAGTATGTGGAAAAGGAGGAAGACGATCTTACCCCTTACACTAAAGAAAACTATTCACTGGAGGAACTCAAAAAGAGCTGGATGCAGAAAATGAACAACAATGTATTGTTTATCTCAGCACAAGATAAAACGAATATGCAGGAGTTTCGCGATAAACTATACCAGGAAGTAAAGAAAATTCATATTAAAAGATATCCTTACGATCACTTT
>CAYFQK010000083.1:0-11879 GCA_964345255.1 uncultured Bacteroidales bacterium
GTGGTTATTAGGTAAGCGGCGATGATCCCCAGTAAGGCAAAAAATATTTTTTTCCAGTTCCATACTTTGATCTTCCTTGCCACATAAGCAGCAGAAGCCAGTATTAGTCCGAAAAAAAACGACCAGACCATAATAGGCTCTTCGTTCAGCCAATTTTCAAGAAAACTCGCCAGGGTAAAAACACTGATAAGAATTCCCAGGAAGACCGATGCAAGAAAGTTTCCATTAATGGATTGCCAGAATTGGCCGATACGCAAACGGAAAAACTTTTTTATCGCTCCAGGGTTAATGGATTTTATGGAGTTGACAAGCTCCTCATAAATCTCAGTAATAAACGCGATGGTTCCTCCTGATACGCCGGGGACAACATCAGCTGCTCCCATTGCCATTCCTTTTAAAGTGAGAAGGGCATAGTCTTTTAGGTTACGCTTTTCCATTGAGTTAGGTGATGGTGCTTATTGAGCTGATGCTCTGTTAACCTTTATACTTGTCTTTTATTTCCTGCGGGAGAAACTCAAAAAAAGTATCTCCCCTCAGTCCCAGCCGCAGGGTTTCCAGGGCAATAATCTCCTCCGGGGCTATGTTGCCGAGGTTTACTTCCGGACCAAAATGGCGGATAAACCAGGCTTGTTGTGATTTCTTCGGAGCTTCCCACAAGATTTTATTTTCAGGAACGTGATCGTGAATTTGATCTATCATGTCTTTATTCGCCGAACCATCCCGGCCATAAATCCCTACAGTCCCGCTTTCACGTGCCTCGGCAATGACAAGGCTTGATCCCGCAGCCAGCTCTTTTCTCATTTGATTTATCCAGTCGGTAGTATCAAGTTCCACGCCTGCATTTTTAGACCCTACCTCCGAGAGCACATGAAACTCTTCGGCAAGCTTAGAGATGTACTCGCATTTTATTTTATGATCTATGTGAATAGACCCATCGCTTACTTCTACCGTCTGGATATCATATTTCTTTAACAGATCGCGATACTCGTCGAATATATCACGCACAAGAAAAGCTTCGAAGAGTGTTCCCCCCATGTAGACCGTTATGCCCGATTCGCGATAAAGGTTTATTTTTTCACGTAATCCATTTGTTGCAATGGAAGTTCCAAAGCCCAGCTTTATATAATCTATAAGGTGACCTGCCGATGAAAGAAGGTTTTTTGATTCGTCTACACTCAGACCTTTGTCCATAACCATTGCAATACCCTTATCGCGGGGTTTGCTTTCCCGTTCTGGTAAAAAAGACAACGTATAATTCATATAGGAATTTTTTAATATTTGTTTTGCTTTTCAATATAAGATTCAATCAGGTCAACAACATCCTCACTTACGCGGAATGAATCATCATAATCCAGAAAGTAAGAGTAATTTGAAGGATTTATTTTCAATGCCCTTTCCAGCATCCCCAGCGCCTGTTTCTTTTTGCCAAGCAGCAGAAGATACGCGGAGTGCCGGTATTTAAGCGCGTCATCCTCCGGGTGAAGATGCTCAGCACGCGCTATTACCTCAGAAGCTTTTATCATCTGCCCGTTGTCAACAAGTAGGTCGGCATATTCCATCCAGATGGATGGCTGACTTTCGTCCAACTGCAGCGTCTTTTCATACGAGCTGATGGCTCTCTCGGTATTCCCTGCCCGCGATTCGGTAAAAGCAAGCATTGACCAGAAGTCTGAATTATAAGGCTCCAGCTGAACGGCTTTGCGTATATATTTAGTTGCTGCTTCAGGGCGGTTTAATTCATTTTTAGATATTCCAATGCCTATCCACGCATCCGAATGTTTATCATCCAGCTTAAGGCATTTTTTGTAATATTCGATAGCTTTTGAATACTCTTCAAGCTGAGAATAATTTTCGCCTATCAGATAATAGGTTGATGCATCATGTTTGTCGAGTTTCAGGGCTTCCTTATAGGTGGTGATGGCAAGATGGTTTCGACCCATGGAGCTGAGCGCATGAGCTTTACTTAGAATAACTGACAAAAACATGTCATCAATGGCGAGGGCGTAATCATAGGAGTCAATAGCTTTTTCATATAATTCAAGCGAACTGTAGAGCATGCCGAGATTATACCATCCTTCTTTGGAGTAAGGATAATTTCCGAGAAAACTATTGAAAAAGTTGATTCCTGCTTCCTGTTTGCCTATGATTTCATAGCAGAATGATAGCTCATAAAGTAAACCATAGTCTTCAATATCTTTTTCAAGGGCCAGCTTTAGGTAATTGATGGCCTTTTCGTACTTACCCAAATTTTCGTATTCGAAAGCGATGTTAGTATAAACCTCCGAGCTGTTGCTGTCGTCTATTAAAGCTTGCTTGTAGGCTTCTACCGCTTTTTCAAACTTGTTGAGCTGGCTGTAAACGGCTCCCTTCATCATAAATACTTCCGTATTGTAAGGATCAATTTTTTCCAGGTTGCCAAGTAATCCAAGCGCATCAGAGGTTTTGTCCACTGAGATTAGGTGCTGGGCCTTTTTCAGAAGAAAACTCGAATGATTGGGGTGCTGATTTAGTGCTTCAGTAATAGCATATTCGGTTTTTTTCTTATTCGACCGGGTGATGTAGTAATCGATAATTTCTTCAAAGTCCTCCACATCGAAAAAATAATTCTGATTTTGGTCGATCATATTCTCAAACCGGCTTAAAAGGCTTTCCAGCCTTTCCTCACCACCGAATGAATTGTTCTCTTTTCTCATTGCCTCTTATTCTCCTATCTGGTTGCAAATTTAGTAATTTTATAACCATTCGCTTACTTCACTAAATTAGTTTAATTTCAGTTTGAACCAATAATTTCTAAAAAGATCCTCCCAAATAGTTATTAACATGCGATTGGAGTGAAAAAGCGCTGGTAAACAATGCGAACGACATACTGCGTGATTTTTTTTAACATTATATTTTTTTAAAGTTCCTTCAATCAATAATTTCTAAATTTGTAGAAAAAGAAATCGAAATCAGCTATGGCACTTATCAAATCAATATCCGGTATTCGCGGAACTGTTGGAGGAAGCCCGTCCGGCAATCTCACTCCCCCTGATATTATTAAATTCACATCAGCTTTTGCCGCGTTTATTAAAAGCAACCGTCCCAAAGACAGCTTTCGTTTCGTTGTAGGAAGAGATGCCCGTGTTTCCGGAGAGATGGTAAACCACCTTGTTCTGGGAGCGCTTACCGGTATGGGAGTAGATGTTATGGATGTCGGTCTGTCGACCACTCCTACGGTGGAGTTAGCGGTTACAGAAATGAGGGCCGATGCAGGAATAATTATTACGGCGAGTCATAATCCTGGCGAGTGGAATGCTTTGAAGTTGCTAAACGAAAAAGGAGAGTTTATTTCTGATGTGGAAGGCCAAGAGGTACTTCAATTGGCTGAAAGCGGGAGTTATGAGTTTGCAGGAGTTGACAGACTGGGAAAGGTAAATGAGGTGCCGCGAATGATAGATAAACATATCGACCGTGTGCTTAAAATGTACGGAGTGGATATTGATGCCGTCAGGGAAGCGAACCTGACGGTTGCCATTGATGCAGTGAATTCTACAGGAGGACTGGCCATTCCTGCTTTGTTAAAAAAATTGGGGGTAGCACAGGTTGTCCCTTTATTTTGCGAGCCCAACGGAAAGTTTCCTCACAATCCGGAGCCTTTACCGGAAAATTTGAAAGCGCTCTCTGAAAAGATAGTGGAGACGAAGGCTGATGTGGGTTTCGTGGTGGACCCCGATGTCGACCGCCTGGCCATTTTATCTGAAGACGGATCCATGTTTGGAGAGGAATACACCCTGGTAGCAGTAGCGGATTACATTCTGAAAGAAAAGAAAGGAAACACCGTGTCGAATCTATCTTCAACACGGGCGCTGAAAGATGTAACGGAAGCATCGGGCGGAGAATACTTTGCTTCTGCGGTGGGAGAGGTCAATGTGGTAGAAAAAATGAAGGAGAAAAATGCCGTGATAGGAGGAGAAGGAAATGGAGGCGTGATATACCCTGAGCTGCATTTCGGAAGAGATGCATTGGTTGGGATAGCATTGTTTCTGACTCATCTCGCCAAAAGTGGCATGAAGGTCAGTGAATTACGTAAAACGTATCCCGACTACCATATTTCCAAAAGGAAAAAAGAATTGACGCAGGAGATGGATATTGACCGGATATTGCTGCGGATTCGTCAAAGGTATGAGGATGATTACCCGGTAAATACAGAAGATGGAGTGAGAATAGATTTTGAGAATTCGTGGGTGCACCTGCGAAAGTCAAATACAGAATCAATTATTCGGATTTACAGTGAGTCGACAACAAAAGAGGAAGCTGAGGAGCTTGCCGGTCGCATTATTGATGAAATAGAGCACGAATCTCAGGAATAAAAGTGTGTATGCCAAAAAAGAAAAAGACAAAATACAGGAAGATAACCTTTAAACTTACCGACAGGCAGAAAAAGTCTCTTGAGGCTTATTGCCGGGAGGTGGACACAACTCCGGTAAAGTTTATCAAAGAATCCATCCAGCATGCATTGAATGGGAATCCTCCCGATTTGTCAAAGCGACGAAGGATAAATAAGTCTTCAAAACAGATTGATTTGGAAGAATTAATCAGACAAATTAGCGAAGAGGAGCAGGGGAGCTACCAGGGCCGGAAGAATGATTCCCCGAAAGACCTATTCAGTTGAGCTGTCGTCATAGGGAGTGCGGTTAACGATAGAGCGGCCCAAAGTGACTTCGTCGGCATACTCCAAATCATTTCCTATGGAAACCCCTCTCGCAATAGTGCTTACCCTGATATTTTTATCTCTTAATTGTTTGTAGATGTAATAGTTGGTGGTATCTCCCTCTATGGTGGTGGGCAGCGCCATTATGATTTCCCGGATATCTTCTTCTTCAAACCGCTTTCTGAGTTGATCTATGGTCAGGTCCTCCGGGCCTATGCCCTCCATCGGGGAAATGATTCCCCCAAGCACGTGATATAGTCCGTTGTACTGTGAAGTGTTTTCGATAGCCATCACATCCCTCACGTCTTCTACAATGCATACAGTAGAAGGATCCCGGCTGGGATTTGCGCAGATATTGCAGGTTTCGCTATCTGAAATATTATGACATTTTTTACAATATGTGATTTTGGTGCGCATCTCCACCAGCGAGGTGCCCAATACTTCAATATCTTTCTCATCCTGCTTGAGCATATGCAATGCCAGGCGCATTGCCGTCCGCCTTCCAATGCCTGGGAGTTTGGACAATTCATCGACAGCTCTTTCTACAAATTTTGATGGAATATTCTCCACAGCGATTTTTTTGCAAAGTTATAAAATGAGGATTACATAAATGCACCGATGAAATTTATCGATTTTCCTGACGTTGATTTTTTAATAAAGGGTATCTTGTTAAAGATTTAATATTTTTGGTTTTTGTTGCCGTAGAATTACCGGCAGTTGTGTTTACCCATAATCAATGTTATGAAAATGATAACAAACAGAATAGACATGCAGACAATCCTGAAATTTTATGTTTTTCTTTTAGTAATGGGTCCCTCACTTGCTTATAGCCAGGCAGGCCAACCCGTAAATGAAACAGACGATAATGGTAAAAAACATGGCCTGTGGATAAAAAAAGACAGGCGTGATGACCTGGTGTACAAAGGATATTTTGAGCATGGACATCCCGTGGATACCTTTACTTACTTTTATTCCAAAGATAAGGTGAAAGCATTAGTGATTCACAGAGAAGACAGCAAGTCAGCATTTGCGACGCTTTATTTCAAAAATGGAAACAAAAAAGCGGAAGGAAAATATCTTAATCAAAAACGGGACAGCATATGGAGATTCTACGATAAAAGCGGAGATATGGTTAGCATGAAAAGCTATGAAAACGGAAAAGAAAATGGCCTGTCCAGGTACTTTTATGACTCTGGACAGCTACTGAAGAAGACCATTTATGAAAACGGACGTCCTCATGGCCGGGAAGTGATATTTTACAGGGATAGCACAAAGGAAAAAGTTCAACATTACCGCAATGGGAAACTACATGGAGATTTTACAGTTTTTTATCCTACCGGTGATACAATGACCAACGGGGCTTATTCCAGCGATTACAGAACAGGCAAATGGCGATATTTTAACAATAAAGGGGTGCTAACCGAAGTGAGGATTTATAAAGAAGGCCAGCTAATAAGTAAAGAATCTTTAAAAGAGACCACCAAATCAGGAAATCGTCCCGAATAGGGAAATTATAAATATTTTTTCCAAAATGGGAATTTTATGTAACCTTATCGATGTGCTCACGTATTAGTTTATAAGGGACTGAAATTAATTCTTTTTTTTTCGAGGAGTATAAACTAAATACATTGTAATTATGCCATTTTTGAATATTCAAACGAATACTGCTAAAAGCACAGTTAATCAAGCGTTTTTGAAAGAGGCCACATCCTTTGTTGCAGAAATGCTGGGGAAACCTGAAGAAGTAGTTATGGTAAAGCTAGAATCGGAATGTGATTTGTTTTTTGGTGGAGGAGCTGAACCGGCTGCGCTTGCAGAGTTAAAAAGCATCGGGCTTCCGGAAGACCAGACGCAGATATATACCGAGAAACTGACCGGTTTTATTTCGGAAAAGCTAAATGTCAGGAGCGTGAGAGTATTTGTGATTTTTGAAAGCTATGAGCGCCATATGTGGGGATGGAGCGGTAAAACATTTGCCACTTAAATTGTAACAAATTCGTTGATGGTGCTATAGAGCAATTCTTTTTCCAGAGGTTTTTCCAAAACAGTTTCGAAATTGTATTCCTCACTATCGAATGCATTAACGATATGCGCGTTTGCAGTTTGAAAAATGATGGGTAAATCCTTATTCTTGAGTTTAATTTTTTTGCTTAACTCCAGGCCGTTCATTTCAGGCAGTTGGAAATCCATTAATACCAGGTCCAGATGAAACTTTTCACAGTATTCAAGCGCCTCTCTGGGATCCCGGGCCCAAATAATATTCCTGGTAAGGGGTTTGAGCATTGCCTTTAGGATGACATAGTTAACTTTGATATCATCTACGATCAAAATAGTCAAATTTTCATTTTTCATATTCTTCGATTTTAGTCGGATATTATCTTTAAAAAAGCGTGCCATGAATATAAAACAATGGTAATCAACACTAAAGTAGTTGGTAAGAGTAGATCAGAGAGTTCAATTTATGAAGAGTTGTTTCAAAATGGGACGAATCCAAAGACTTGAAGAGAAAATTCCTTAGAAAGCAGGAAACAATAAACCCGGAAAAATTCGTTTCCCGGGTTGTTTAAATACTAAATAAAGGCGGTTATCGCCTACCCGCGGGTAAAAACGATTGTATTTCCTTCCGATAGCTCGTCATTATAGTAATAGCCATCTTCTTCGAAAAGCTTCAGTTTTTCCGGATTGGTTATTGTATTTTTTACTGCAAAGCGGGTCATCATTCCACGGGCTTTTTTGGCGAAGAAACTTACTACACGATATTCTCCATTTTTGTTGTCTTTAAAAACGGGAATTATAACTTCTGCATTAAGTTTTGATGTGTCAATAGCCTTAAAATATTCATTAGAGGCCAGATTAATCAGGTATTTATCACCGTTTTCTTTCAGCTTTTCATTAAGTCCTTTGGTAATCGTTTCCTGCCAGTATTCGTAAAGATTTTTCTTTTCATTGATTCCAAATTTAGTACCCATTTCAAGACGGTAAGGTTTCATAAGATCCAACGGACGCAGGATACCATATAATCCGGATAAAATTCGAACATGATCCTGAGCGAATTCCATATCATCCTCGCTGAGCGATTCGGGCGCCCAGCCCTGGTAAACATCACCCTGAAATGCATAGGCCGCCTGCTTAGAGTCTTTCTCATCGGGCGAGTGCGGTTTCTGCCATTCCATGTAACGTTCTTTATTGAGGTTGGCCAGGTTTTTACTCAGGTTCATCATCTTACCTATTTCATCCACCGAAAGCTTTTGCAGTTCGGCTATTAATTCCTGTGAATAATTTAGATATTTCGGCGTGGTAAAGCTTTTTACCGGAGCGTTATCATTATAGTTTAACTTCTTTGCAGGTGATAGTATAATTAACATTTTTTTCTGTTTTATTTTTCAAACACATACGAAACAAAAAAGTTGAGAAAAGCAGGCAAAACCGGTATTCAGTATTGCCTGCTCATTTGATAAAACAGGTATATTTCCCGGTGAACCGGCTGGATGCTATTCGGTATACTGGTTGATTACCAGCCGGATGGCGCGCTGACAGGCAGCACAAAACTCATCATGTCGTGTAAACATGATACAGTTCGGTTCACTACGCCAGATTCCTTTGGCCTTATATTGCCCGCCTTCAAACGCACCAACATGTCCCGAATACTTCATGTTGCTTAAATGCTGATCTTCCCATTCCTGCTGCTCTCTAAACAATTTTTCCATGACCTTTTCAGGCGCATGCTGTTTTCTTAGCTTTTGTCGTTTTTTCTGAATTTTGAGGCTATGTTTATCGAACTCTTCTTTTTCCCATGGCGTGGGAATTGGAGTGCCCTCCGTAATAAGTTCTTTCCATTTGATGGTTTCAGGATCGGGATTGGCCGTAACATTCAGTTCCCAGGGTTCTTTCAGGTCTTTATTCATTTCGTAAGAAGTAGCTGAGGTGTAATATTCATCCGCTAAATCGGCAAAGTGATGACCGAATTCATGGACGAACAGGTAATCGCGGAAACCATTATCGGCAGCAGCTGTAATGTAAAGATTATAAATTCCACCGCCACCATAAATGCTGTCGTTCATCATCAGTACCGTAAATTCGTAGGGCACGTTTGAAGCCGCATTGCGGATCTTTTTGTTGTCAAATCCTAATGCGTATCGCTCTGAGTCAAAGGCGCCGTAGCTTACAGAGAGAGCCGACCGCTTGTAAATATTCTGATGCGGATGATTGAGTCCGGCACAAGGAGAGGGTACTTCTACTGCCCGGATATTAAAATCTTGTTTCCTGGAGGCAAAAGGCTCATGATCGAATAGAACTTCAGCATATTTTTCGGCATCTTCCCGGAATTTATCCATTTGCTCTGCTGTATAGCCTTCAGACAAAATCACAATATCCACTTTCTTATTTGGGTCGCCATTTTCCACAATGGGGTAAGAATTGTAATAATTTTTCATTGTGGCAGGATTTACCCGGTAATGATCAGTTTTTATTTTATAGCTAAAAACCGGTTCGAACTCATGATTATTGTTTCGTTTATGAATAACAAGGACAACCGGATGTTTCGGCCACGGGAATCGCAGAGACTCGTGGAAAACGCCCCAGTTTTCTTTGGCATCAGGAGTCGTTTCCCACTCCCCATAAATACTGGAAAATCCTCTGGAGTAGAGCAATTTCCCTGTTTCGGGATCTTTAATCTCAAAAAAATATTTCCCCAGGCGCAGGGTGTCAATGAGCTTCGTTTTTGGGCCGGCCCAGATGCCATCAGAAACGATTTCATCAAATGCAAAATGTTCTTCAGTGGCTGTACCTGTATGATGATAATCAAATCGCATGGTTTTGTCTTTAAAGTGTACATCAAAATCCACGGCGAAAACCTGTACCAATGGCAGCAACAATGTCAGGATAAAAAATGTAACCTTTCTCATAGTTTTTAGTAGTTTTAGTTATTTTACTTCTAACAAATTTATGATTCTTTTATTAAAAATTACTGTTGTCCTGGAAAACGAGAATCAGCATGGAGATTTCTGGCTTCCATTTCCTCTAAATCCCTGGTTGTTCCGAAGCACCAGATCAAAAAATTGCTCCACATCACACCATGACAATTTAAGAACTATTATCCTGAAATACAACACATAATATAAAGTTGTCATTGGTACCTAAAATCCGCAAGTTTAGCCACGAATGCACGAATGATTAACAAATTAAAGAATGCTTGTTTCATCTGTTCAGGTAAAAACAATTCGTCTTAAATTCGTGAATTGGTGGCAATTTTAAATATGACCTGCGGATTTTAGGTGGTAGCGAAGCGAGGAATCTCCTGGATGTTTACCGGACACCAAATAAACCTGAATCTATTATTTTTGTCGTCGTGCATCGATCAGTGGTTGATTCATGTCTACTAATAAAACTTGAAATATGGATAAGAGAAAGATTTTACTATTAGCTTTAATGTGTTCATTGTTTGCGTATGCCCCTCTCCAGTCTCAGGTGGCTTTTAGCCCCTTGGTTGAGGATCTGATCAATGGCAGCACGCAGGAAACAATTCTTGAATTGGAGGAGCCTATCACAGGTAATGTTCCCGCCATTATCGACGGAGAAGAATACACCATCCAGTCCAGAAATGCTTTTCAGGAAGGGAATGCAATGGCGGCCCAATGGATTTTTGAACGTTTTGAAGAATACGGGTATGAGCCCTGGTATCATGAGTATGATAACAATGGAATAAATGTTCTGGCACAAAAAACAGGAACGATGTACCCCGACCAGCAATACATCATCTGTGGCCATTACGATGATATGCCCTCCGGGCCCACAGCCCCCGGCGCAGATGATAACGCCAGCGGTACAGTGGCGGTGCTTGAAGCGGCCAGGTTATTAGCCGAACATGATACCAAATACACTGTAATATTCGCGCTGTGGGATGAAGAAGAATACGGCCTCATAGGCAGCGATTATTATGCTGAAGAGGCGGCTTCAAACGGTGATGATATCAAAGGAGTGATTAACCTGGATATGATTGCATGGGAAACGCAGGGGGACTACAATGTTTCTATCTCAACAAACTCACTCTCAAGTCAGCTGACCTCAGATTTTGTGGATGCTTTAAGTATTTATACTCCCCAGGTTGAGCCCAATTACATATCCTCTACAGCCTCCGATCATGCTTCATTCTGGGATGAAGGGTATCCTGCCATACTTGTAATTGAAGACATGAGTGACTTTAACAACTATTACCATACAGTTGATGATGATTTGGACATTTTAAATATGGATTACTTTGAAATGCTTACCCGAAGCGCTATTGCCGGCATAACGACTTTTGCCATGGATTATATTGTAGAAATGCATCATGAGCCTTTGCTTTCAGGTCCTGAAACTGGCGGACGGGAGGCTGTGCTTGTAGCCGACAGCAGCCACACTTATGCAACCGGAATGGATGCTCCCCGCCTGTATTACAGCGTTGATGGCGGCGCTTTTGACTTCGTTAATCCGGCTCAAACCAATGGGGATACACTTACTTTCCTGATTCCCGGACAGTCGATGGGTTCGGAAGTGGAATATTATTTTGCGGTGCAGGGAGAAGAGGATGATTTTGTTGCCACCCTGCCGGTGGGGGGAACAGGTATCAATCCCCCGGGAACAGAATCGCCCGGTGAGTATTACAGCTATCTGGTTGATGAAATCTATTATATGGAAACCTGCTCAAACACCACACCCAAACCTGTAGTGGACAGCGAGACGACTTATGATACGATTAATACGCAGGGCTCTGGAACAATTATGGACGTTAATGTGAAAGTAAATATCGATCACGATTATGTTGGCGATTTGAATTTGGTTCTGGAAGGTCCCGGCGCCGATCCCCGGGCATTAAGCCTTGGCAATGGCGGAAGCGGTAATGGATACATCAACACTATTTTTGACGATGAAGCGGATCAGTCGATTCAGGATGGTTCAGCCCCATTTACCGGCTCGTATCAGCCCCAGCAATCCCTGTCTGTTTTTGATGGAGAATCTATGGCCGGAGCGTGGATTTTCTGGGTAACGGATACCGGATATGGCGATGAAGGTACATTTAATGATTGGTGTGTTACCTTCCAGTATGAACCCGGCCTGACCACAGGCACGGCTCAAAGCGACTCCCAAAGTAAAGAATTGAAAGTATATCCTGTGCCTGCCAAAGACAGATTAACTTTTGAGTTTTACATGA
>CAYFQK010000084.1:0-11854 GCA_964345255.1 uncultured Bacteroidales bacterium
ATTTTAAAATAACCGCTGGGATAGGCTCCTTTTTAGTATTTGGTTAACCACCTCAATAAATTAATTTTTCAATCGGGGTTCATCTTTCATTTATTCAAAATGGCTTTGCTTTTTTTAATGTTGGACTTTTCAGACCTTTGTAGCTCCAAAAAACGGGGATATGAATTACGAACAAACTTTAGACTGGATGATGAGCCAGCTTCCGATGTTTCAGCGAGTAGGAAGGCCTGCGTTCAAACCCGATTTAAGTAGATCGTGGGAATTGATGAGGTTACTAGGCGATCCCTACCAAAAATTTCCATCTGTCCATATAGCAGGAACCAATGGCAAAGGCTCTACAGCCCATTACCTTGCTTCCATTTTGATGGAAAGCGGATTTAAAACAGGACTTTATACAAGTCCCCACCTGAAAGACTACCGGGAGCGGATTCGGATAAATGGCAAACTCATCGAAAAAGATTATATAAAAGACTTGTTGAATAACCACCGGCAGGAATTTGAATCACTGGGCCTTTCTTTTTTTGAGATGACGGTAGGCCTGGCTTTCAAATATTTTGCCGATTCAAAGGTGGATATTGCTGTAGTAGAAGTTGGGATGGGCGGGAGGTTGGATTCGACCAACGTTATCACTCCCGAATTATCGGTAATTACTAATATTGGTCTGGACCACACCTATTTTCTTGGCGATACATTGCCTGAAATAGCAGGAGAGAAAGCCGGAATTATTAAAGAGGGGATACCTGTAATTGTAGGAAAGACGCAGGCGGCAACCTCCTCCGTTTTTAATCAAAAAGCCGGCGATAAGTCTTCATCAATCTACTATGCAGATCAGCATTTTAGTCTTACGCCACCGGCATCGCGACAAGTTGGGGAGTATTATGATAGACTGGAAAAAGATGGTAAAGAATACCTTAGCGGGATTTTTAATCCCCTGGCCGGGGCTTATCAATCTCAAAATATTATTACAGCGGTGGCTGCCGCCGATAAGCTCATGGCAAAATGGGATATACCGCCGGATGCCATTGTAAGTGGAATTAAAAATACAGTGAAAAATACTGATCTCCGGGGAAGATGGCAGGTTATGGATACAACCCCTCTTACAATAGCAGATACAGGGCATAATAGCGACGGCATAAGGATTCTTGTAAGACAAATAAAATTATTGAATAAACAAAAGATTCATTTCGTGCTAAGTACCGTAAACGATAAAAACCTGATGGAAATACTCCATTTGCTGCCTAAAGAAGCGATTTACTATTTCTGCAAAGCCAATATTCCCCGCGGGCTCCCTGTTGAAGAGTTAAAGCAGCAGGCCGAAAGAGCCGGACTGAGAGGGGCGGGCTATTCCTCTGTGAGGCTTGCTTATGAATCGGCAAGAAAAGCTGCCGGTAATGATGATTTGGTTTTTGTGGGAGGAAGCACATTCACAGTGGCCGAGGTGCTGTGATCAGCCCCCGTCTACCAAAGGGTATATCTGGAGGCGATCGCCATCTGAAAGTTTTATTTTGTGATGCTGCAGTCGTCCGATATATTTTTCATTCAGATAAACCACAAAATATTGAGTGTTATACTTTCCCTGGTCGATGATATCCTGAATAGTCAATTCATTTCCTTTAAATTGCTTTTCCTTGTCATTAATGTATACTACCATATCAATTTCCCTTTAACATTAATTCTATAGCCACATTAGCCTGCATATTGGCGACTATCCCAACGCGGGCAGCAGTTAATGGCATGTCGTCCGATACTTTTGAAATTAAATCACCGCAAAGGTATAATGTATTCATTTGATTGACTTTTAAGGCCCCCGTATTTCCCCATCCGGCCATTCCCACACCCGATACGATAGGCTTTTCCGGGGCGTACTTTTGCAGTGCTTCGATAATGGTCAGCTTGGTTTTAGCGTCATCCACCGCTTCAATAACCACATCAGCCGTTTGAAAAAGTTCATAAACATCTGAAGGACAGAGCCTAACGTCAAAACAATAAATTTTTGCATGCGGATTAACATCAAGGATATTATCCCTTAACGCATGAATCTTTAACATCCCCTCCTGGCTTTTGAAAAAACACTGGCGCGAAAAATCTTCCTCCTGCACAACATCGAAATCGGCGAGGAAAAAACTACCAACTCCTGCCCGTGCCAATGACATGGCCGAATGAGAGCCCAGGCCACCACAGCCGGCAAATCCTACCGCTTTTTGACTTAATACCGACCGGATTTCTTCTTCAGACATATTTTGCTTTGATTTTGAAGGCCAATATACAAAAAAAGAGCTGTCGATAATGACAACTCTTTTTTCAAATTAGAATGGAAAACATTAAATATCAAATTCAATACCTTGCGCCAGAGGCATCTCTTTTCCATAGTTAATTGTGTTGGTTTGGCGACGCATATATTGTTTCCAGGCATCCGAACCGGATTCACGGCCACCTCCGGTATCTTTTTCACCGCCGAATGCTCCGCCTATTTCTGCACCTGAGGTGCCGATATTGACATTGGCAATACCACAATCAGAACCAACAGCCGAGAGAAACTTCTGCGTTTCGTGTACATCTTTAGAGAAAATAGCCGAAGACAATCCCTGAGGTACATCGTTATGCAATTCAAGCGCTTCATCAAAGTCGCTGTATTTGATAAGATAAAGCAAAGGAGCAAAAGTCTCTTCCTGTACGATGTCAAAACTGTTTTCCGCTTCCGCTATTGCCGGTACTACATAGGTGCCGACACCTTCACTGTCTTCTACTTTATCTCCGCCATAGATAATTTTTCCACCTTGTTTTTCCACCTGCTTCAGGGCATTTTCATATTCTCCTACGGAAGCAGTATCAATCATAGGACCCACCAGCGTATCTTCGTTCAATGGGTGACCGATTTTTGTCGGAAGCTGCTTGTAAGCACTTACCAGCTTTTCTTTGAACTGGTCGTAAACTTTATCAGAGACTATCATACGGCGGGTTGTAGTGCAACGTTGTCCTGTGGTTCCCACAGCGCCAAAAATGGTAGCTCTTACCGCCATGTCCAGGTCAGCATTTTCTGTGACAATAATGGCGTTATTGCCCCCTAATTCAAGGATCGTACGGCCTAACCGCTTGCCTACTTTTTCGGCTACCCGCCGCCCGAGAGGGGTGGAACCCGTAGCTGACACAAGCGGTATGCGCTTATCTTCAAGCATTACATCACCAATATCTTTTGATTTTCCGGCGATCATGTTGATAATGCCTTCGGGCATATCATTTTCCTTAAGCACCTTTTTCATGATATTCATCACTGATACAGCGCAGAACATCACTTTCGAGGAGGGTTTCCAGATAACGGTGTCGCCAGCAATCAATGCATTCATGGTGTTCCAGGCCCATACAGCTACCGGAAAGTTAAATGCAGTGATTACCCCAACTACTCCAAGCGGATGGTATTGCTCTGAAAGCTTGTGGTTGGGACGCTCTGAATGGGTGTTCATGCCATAGAGCATGCGGGCTTGTCCGGTGGCAAAGTCTGCGATATCAATCATCTCCTGTACTTCACCTTTGCCTTCCTGATAGATTTTACCCATTTCATAAGAAACAATGGCTGAAAGCTCGTCTTTATTTTCCCTCAATGCAAGGCCCATCTGGCGGACGATATCACCGCGCTGCGGAGCAGGAACCTTGCGCCATTCTTTAAAGGCTTCCCGGGCTTTTAACACCACCTTTTCATAGTCATCCTTATCGGCTAGTTTAATAGTGCCGATAGTTCTTCCATCAGCGGGAGAAACGGTATCTACTGTTTTTCCACCTGTTTCCATCCAATCTTGGCCGGTGCAAGCTCCATAGTGCAATTCCTTGTCGAGGCCTAGTTTAGCAAACGTTTCTTTTATTGGAAAATTTGTTTTAATCTCTGTCATATGTAGTTGATTTTGTTGGTTTAAGGAAATACTTAACTGTTTAAAGCAATGAACCGGGTCCTTCACACTTAGAAAGGACCCGGGTTCTTAGTTTATTAATGAATTAATATTGGTTCTATTTCTCACCCATGTATGGATATTTAAAGTCTGACGGAGGGTTAAGGTTTTCCTTAATTGACCGTTGTGATACCCATCTGGTGAGATTCAGCATACTTCCTGCTTTATCGTTGGTACCTGAGCGCCGGGCGCCACCAAAGGGCTGCTGCCCGACGATAGAGCCTGTTGGTTTATCATTGATATAGAAGTTACCCGCTGCCTGGCGCAGGATGTATAAAGCTTCATCGATAGCATAGCGCTCCCTGGCAAAAATTGAGCCGGTCAATGCATAAGGTGAGGTTTCATCCAGTAGATGAAGCGTTTCGGTATACTTATCATCATCATAAACGTATACTGTAAGCACGGGAGCAAAGAGTTCCTCCTCCATAGTAACGTATTTTGGATCAGATACCTTGATGACAGTCGGCTCAATAAACCATCCTTTAGACTTATCGTAATTACCCCCGATAATAATTTCCGCTTCTTTGTCTTTTTTAGCTTGATCAAGGAATCCGGTCACATTATCGAAAGAGGCCTCATCAATTAAAGCGCCCATAAATTTCCTGAAGTCTTGCACATCTCCCATTTCAATTTCATCTATCATTGACTTCATCTCTTTAAAGGTATCCTCCCACAGAGATTTCGGGATGTAAGCTCTCGAAACGGCAGAGCACTTCTGCCCCTGATATTCGTAAGCTCCTCTTACCATTGCGGTGGCTATTTGTCGTGGATTAGCCGTTGGGTGAGCCATAATGAAGTCTTTGCCGCCCGTTTCGCCTACAACACGCGGATACGTATTGTATTTACTGAGGTTTTTACCAATCGACTGCCACAGATAGTCAAACGTACCTTTGGAACCGGTAAAGTGAAGTCCGCCAAAATTGGGGCTATTTAATGAAGTGCCACCAATTACCGATCCTTTGCCGGGAATAAAGTTAACTACGCCATCCGGCATGCCGGCTTCTTTGTACACCTGCATCAGATAATAATTCGACAGCAAGGCTGTGGTGGCTGGTTTCCATAGCGATACGTTGCCCATAAGCGCTGGGGCCGTCGGCAGGTTGGAGGCAATAGCTGTAAAGTTAAATGGTGTTACAGCAAGAATAAAGCCCTCCAATGGCCTGTAATGTACGCGGTTTAACACGCCATCAACAGAAAGCGGCTGGTCGCTGTATATTTTTTGCATGAAATATGAGTTGAAGCGGTGAAAATCAGCCGCTTCACATACTGCCTCAATTTCTGACTGATGCGGTGTTTTGCTTTGCCCCAGCATCGTTGAAGCATTTAATACGTAGCGATACTTGGTGGATATCAGCTCAGCAATTTTCTTGGCAATGGAAGCGCGCTCTACCCATGGGGTCTTTTCCCATTGCTTTTTGGCCTCCAAAGCAGCGTCGATGGCCATATTCACTTCCTTCTCACCAGCTTTGTGATATTTAGCTAACACATGCTGATGATCGTGCGGCATGACCACTTCGCCCATATCGCCGGTTTTGACTTCTTTGCCACCAATTATCAAGGGAATTTCGATCTGCTGAGAGCTTTGCTTTTTCAGTTCTTTTTTCAGTTCTTCCTTCTCCTTTGTACCTGGTGCATATGAAAGCGGCATTTCGTTTTTTGGCCGCTCAAATGTGAACAATGCATTATTCATACCTAATAGTTTTTTATATTATTTTGGATGTCCCAAAGTTATAATATTTAAGCTGTTTTCAAAAGCGCTAATAGTTGTTAAATTAATAATTTGGAATGATTCAGAATCGTTAGTAAATTGAAAGCATTAATTTTAGAAAAAAATATAGATCATGAAAAACATTTATATCATAACCGGAGCTTCCAGGGGAATTGGTGAAGCCATTGCCAATGAATTGATTGACAAGGACAATCATTTGATTTGCTGTTCCAGGACAAAAAATAACAAACTTATTGAGAAAGCACAGGCACAAGGATGCCAAATGGATTATTACGAGCTCGACTTTGCTGATACTTCATTGGTCACATCCTATTTCTCACAGGTTTTTCATAAACTCGATTGGCAGAATGCTGAACACGTGGCCTTGATTAATAATGCCGGAATGCTCGAGCCTGTTGCAAGGGCTGAAGATAGCGATCCGCACCTCATGGCCAACCATATTACCATTAATCTGACCAGCCTAATGCTGATTTCATCAGAATACATTAAAGCAGGGGAGCGATTCTCCACAAGTAAGGAAATTTTGAATATTTCCTCGGGAGCTGCCTACAATCCCTATCCGGGATGGTCGAGTTATTGCGCTTCAAAAGCCGGAGCGCTGATGTTTTCTAAAGTTCTGGCACAGGAACAGCAAAAAGCTGATTATCCTGTAAAGATAGTCTCCCTGGCTCCGGGGGTGGTGGAAACCACAATGCAGGAGACCATCAGGAGTAAGACGAAAGAGGAGTTTCCGAATATTGATAAGTTTATAGCGCTAAAAAAAGATAACAAACTCTATGAGCCGGCTTTTGTAGCCCGTAAAATAAAGAACCATATTCTGGGCAATGTAAACATTGAACAAGGGGGCGAAATAGACATCAGGACATTATAGCCGTGGATAAAGCATGGGTAAATGAGTTGATTATGCCAACCTCACCCATCATTAAAATATTTGATAGGTAGTTTCATAGCTTATCGATTATTCTATTACAGGCAAACCCAAACCAAATTTTTTAAGAGTTGTTATTTTTGTAATAAAAATGCAGAGGTTATGAAGGTAACAAAAGATACACTCATAGAAGATTTGGTTGAAGAAGTACCTAAATCCATAGATTATTTAAAAGATAAAGGCATACGTTGTATACGATGCGGTGAACCTATCTGGGGCACCCTGGAAGAGGCAGCTGAGGAAAAAGGGTTTGGAGATGATGATATTAAGACATTCGTTTCAGAAATAAATCAGTTGGATGAGGGCCCGGAAGATAACTCCGGATTTGAAAAAAAGATAGATACGAATCCGCTTAGCTAATCTAAAGCCAGGGCAACCTGAATTTTTTTGAGAGTTTTCGCAGCGCCCGACCTGTTTTCAGACTCTCAAGGGCAGAAAAAAAATTACCCGAAGATTCTGTAAATTCTTTTTCCTCTCTTTCCCATAATATGATATTTTTGTAGATGATGTTCAACTAAATCAGCTTTTGCTATGAAAAAGAACGCACTCCTTATTCTGGCTTTTTTATTCATTGGTGTTTTTAATGCTTCCCCGCAGGACACCATAGCGGGCTGGACTATGCCAACAGGTGAAACAGATGATAAGTATTGCAATGTCGGAACAGAAGAGAATATCGGCGCCTATGACCTGCGGGCAACGAATAAAGATGATGTGCTGCGGGATATTTCATATACTTACAATGAAGAAGAAGCTAATTATTTTGCTAAGGCAAGTCGCTGGGATGAAGGAAAAGACTATAAATTTTGGATGGTTCGTTTTAAAGCACAAAGCTATAAGGACATCAAAATTTATTCACGGCAGCGTTCCGACGGTGTCAGTCCCGGACCGCGCGACTTTGCTATCGAATTTAAGTTGGGGAGCACTGGAAGCTGGACGCGTCTTGATAGTGTGGTTGTAGAAAATAACTGGACCTCTGGGGTTGTTGAAAGCCTTGAAATGCCAGCAATAAGTGACAATTATCCCAATATAATTTCTTTACGGTGGATAATGATTAGCGACAGCTCAGCTTATGCTGATGAGGTACTTGAGGACGGGATTTCATGGATAGATGATATTCTGATCACCGGCACTTATGTGGAACCCAACCAACAACCTATCATAGCGGGTTGGACATTCCCCAATGCGCTCTCGTCTGATTACAGCCCCGACACCTCCACAGCTGAGAATGCCGATTTTCAGCTCGAATTAATAAATGCGAATACAGGTGATGGAGAATCGTTCAACCTTGTCAGCGGATATTCAACATATGCCGCCTCGGCAAGTCAATGGAAAGATATGGCGAATGAGAAATATTGGTTGGTAAAGTTCAAAACAGCCGATTATAAGGACATCAACTTTTCATCAAGACAATCAAGCAGGAAACAAAATCCCGGTCCTTCGTCCTTTAAAGTGCAGTTTCGGGTTGGTGGGAGCGACTGGGCCGATGTTGATAGCGCTGAAGTGCAGGTGGATGACACCTGGAATAGCGGAGTATTGACTAACATCCCGTTGCCTGAAATATGCTGGGATACTACAGCCTCCGTTTATTTAAGATGGTTGTCAACTTCAAATGTTGATTTCAATGGGGATGCACTTGCTGAAAGTGATATCTCGGTTATTGATGATTTAATTATCCGGGGCTCGGAAAAGACTATTGGTACCCGGGAGATCGAAGCCCCTGAATTTATTACTGTCTCGCCGGTGCCGGCGTCATCCCGTTTGACGGTGAAGAGTGACAAGTTCATTAGCGAGATAGCCATTATTAATTTGAGAGGAAGAATGATTTGGAGGAAGGAATTTGAGGCCCGCGATATGGCTTTGAATTTAACAGGGTTAGAACATGGGATCTACCTCGTTAAGGTGACTATGCAAAATGGGTATGTGCTGACTAAAAAGGTGCCGGTGTATTAATTGCCAGCGCCTTAAAGTTTTTATCCAATCGTTTCCCGGATTGATTAATTTTTTTCTTTTAAAAGAAAAACCTGAGTTTCGTGTATTTTTGCAGCGCAAAGGAACAAATAAAACGGAATATTGTTAATTGGAAAATTTAGATAATTATGACAAAATATGTGTTGACAATTATTACACTGACGTTTTTTATGATGTCATGTGGAAATAACAATCGTCCAGAGAAAATTGAGATGAAACCAGGTGAAAAAAAGGAGCAGGTAGCTAATCAAAGCTCGAATACTCTTAAGCTGGCAGAGTTTACTATGACCATCCCCAACGCGTGGAAAAAAGCAAAGCCTTCCTCAGAGATGCGCATGCTGGAATTTAATGTTCCGGAAGCTAAATCCAATATTGCCGGATTTTACTTCGGACAGCGTGAAGAGATGGTAGAAGCCAATATTAAACGTTGGAGAGGACAGTTCGCTGACGAGAAATCATTTGACAGGGAGACGTATGATAAGGGACAGATATTTGTTCGTATAGCAGGTACCTATAAAAAGAAACCGTTTCCTATGGCCCAGGAGTTTACTGAGACGCCCGGTTACATGACGCTGGCTGCAATCGTTCCCTCCAACCAGGGGCCCTATTTTTTCAAAATGGTGGGTGAAAAAGAAAATGTAAGTAAAGTAGAGGAAGAATTTATCGGATTCCTTAAATCGTATAGTAAGTAAAATACTTAAACCTTGAAAAAGTACAACCCGGCAATTGAACTCCTTGGCCGGGTTGCTTTTTATTTAAAAGGTGATGGAGATCACCTTTTTCGGGCCTCCTTCGAAATCGATAGTGATTGTATCTTTTACTCCAGCTTCAGCCCCCGGAACAAAAAGTGAAACTGCAGAATTCTGAGAAAGTGTGACGGTTTCAGAGTTTTGGTATCCATCCGATCCTACCACTGAGATAGTAATTTTCGATCCGTTAAGCTCCGGACAAAGTATATCTGCCGATGCAGTATAACCCTGGCCAGGGCCTGGATTCAAGGGAGAAGTTGAAAAATTCTTAATTTTTTTGCTTGCCATCGCATTCAGACCCCATGAGATACTCCCTCCCGGGCTCAATGGCTGCTCCGATCCTTTAATATTGTCTTCTCCTGGTATCAAAGCGTAAGGAGTAGCGGTATAGGTGACTTGTTCAGGAGGATTTTGTATGGTTCCGGTTATTTTATCACACAGATAGGAAGCAATACTTTTATCGGCAGCACTGGTACCCAGAGTTTTGCAATAGGCTGCCACTCCCTTCCATACTGATAGGCAGGCTGCTGTAATTGGTATGGCTTCGCCCGTAGGACCACCCACGGCTCCATCTATTGCATATCCGATAGCGGAGCAAATTCCATTGGGATCAGCGGCCACAGCCACATTGCAGGTTAAATCCAGTGAACTTGCAACCCATTGACAGTAGTAATCAAAGTCCACAGGTTCTTCAACCTGGGGGCTTGCGGCTGAATAATTGCCATCACCACTGTTGGAAAGTTGAACAGGACCACCATCCCAGGGATTCAGCTTCACATATACGGTGGCTTTATCGTATGCCTCTCCGCATTTTTCGAGATATACAGACATATTGCCTTTTACGGCTTTTTGAGCTTCGCGGACATCATGCGTAGTTGAGGAAGCCTTTACTTTTATTGAAGGGCTCTGACCTTTCCTGATGTTTTCGAAGTTTTGCCGGCTTTTTTCTTCATCAGTATTCTCACTTAAGTCAACAGTAGTTTTTATTTCAAGCTCTCCCGACGGAGAAATTGCAGTGACCAGTATTTTACTGGAAGATAGCCAGTTCATCTCGAATGTTGTACCATTATTGGCATGAGCTTTCGTGATTTGTCCCTCGTCATTAAGTTCATAGTAATGAGGTATATCCTCTTCAGGAAATAGAACTGAATAAGATGAAATCTTAAGCGGGAATCCATCTCTGTCCTTTATTCCCTGGTAGATTACTTCTGTGCCATCCGGATGCACGGCTTTGAAGATTTGTGGATCACCGGGGCTAGTGTACATAAAAAATTCTGCTTCATTAGACTTTTCATCGTCTCCTTTAGGACATCCATAAAAGAGAAGCATGGTCATGGCAACAAGAAAAAGAAAGTACACTTTTTTCATAGAACTAAATTTTGTTGATGTTGTGGTTGATTTTTACTCCTTTTACAAAATCGTAAAAAGTAAAGGTAAATATAAATCGAATAGATTTCAATTTTATAAGTTAATTTTTATAAATCAATTATAAAATTAGAAATGAAAGGATTATAAATTTTCTATTTATATAATTAAAAAATGACGAAAATAACAAATTTATATAAAGTCAAATTAATAATAAATAATTTTTCGATGTGATGTAGATAATATTGATGAAAATCCAAAAATTAATCAGCAAGACTTTTTGCCCCTTTTGTTTAGCAACAAAATCAGGGTGTGAAACGATAATTTTGCTATAATACTTTGATTTTTAATTTCTTTAATTAAGTCGACTTTATAAGGGAGTTAATTTATAATAGACTATACTCCAAATTAATAGGCTATAAAAGCTTGTTGCTTTTTCTTTAAAGTTTGCGGAGATTTCGTTACTATTGATTAAATATTTTTTTAGTTTATAATGGATCAAAATAAATCAATAATTATTTTATTGAGGTGTAAAAATAAATACTTATTTTGAAGGAAAGAAATTGATTAAAATCTAATCACATGAAATTCAAAGGAGAAAGTATTATAAAGTTCCATGAAGCCTTTCAGGATGATAAGAGCTGTTTAAGTTATTTATCTGATATCAAATGGAATGAAGGCTATCAATGTAAAAAATGTGGACATGATAAATTTTAAGTTTACACCTCAATATATTTATAAACTAAAAAACAGTAGACAAAATTTAGGACGAGTCAATTCACAAATTGAACATTTGTTTATTTTTTTAGTTGTAATTGTTAAACACTTTACAATTATCAAACCCTTGTTTGTTTTTTTGTGAAATCGTTTTTTTGAGTAAGTATTAAAGTAGAAATAAAATTCAAAAACAAAAAAAAGCAATTATCATTATGAAAAATAGTAAACAACTGAACGCAATAGCTTTGGATTCAGAAAAAACAAAAGATCTGATTGACAAATTAAATGATTTGCTGGCCAACTACCAGGTGTTTTACACCAACGTGCGTGGCTATCACTGGAACATTAAAGGAGACAAGTTTTTTGAACTTCACATCAAATTTGAAGAGCTCTATAACGATCTTTTCACAAAAATCGACGATGTGGCTGAGCGTATTGTAACTCTTGGCGGAACGCC
>CAYFQK010000085.1:0-11810 GCA_964345255.1 uncultured Bacteroidales bacterium
GCCGAAAGTAGAGACCATGGCTTGGGAGCTTCGGCCCAGTTCTATACCTCCTGCAATGGCATGGTTTTTCAAATCCACCAGCGTTAGTGAATCGCTATTTAGGTCGCTGACATACGCCCAATCATCCCCGAAAATATGCATCTCTCTGGGTGATCGAAAACCGGTGATTACATCTTTTGATTTGAAGGTTTTCAGGGAGACGACTTCAATTTTTGAGGAATTATTCACAATAACGTATCCAAGGGTGTCATTCATAGAAAAGGAAACCGGAACATCGCCTAAAGGCCTGTTGTTCGCCTCATAAAAAATATTGTTGTAAATCTTTGAGGAATCAAAAGAATAGAAAGAAACAGATCCGGAGCTATGAGTGAAATTGCCCTCATTAACGATAAAAAATCCCGATCCGTCAAGATAGGTCTGACGGGTATCCTGAATCAGGCCAAAGCGCTCATCCTCGCAGGAAAAAAGCAAACCTATAATGATAATATAAAAAATCTTTCGAACAGCCATTAATTAAACAAATTCAATTTCAATACAATGTGATAGTTACGCCCGGGCATCGGCCGCCAGGCTATTACCTGATAATCAGCATCAAAAACGTTATTTACCTTTAAAAGCACATTGGCATTGAGTTTTTGGCTGGACAATCTGTAGCCTACCGACAAATCCACTAGTTCAAAAGCAGGCATATACGCATCATTTTCCTGACTGGTAAACCGCCTCCCCGTATGCCTGTAAAGAAGGCTAAACGTGTATCGACTGCGTTGTATTCTTCCATGCACTGAGTAGTTATGCTTCGGAACATATATGAACTGTGCAGGTTCTCCTGACGGTACTGATATACTGTTTTGCGTGTTGTAAGTCCTGGTGAAATAGTATGAGATACCGGTGTGGAGTTTAGTTTTACCCAGCATAGCCGATAACGTCATGTTGCTTTCAATACCTTTGGAAACCACCCTGCTGTAATTTCTTGGGGTCCAGTAGCTCATTACCGAATCGGGCATCCAGGATATCCAGTTAGAAATTAAAGAGCGATAGGCTGTTACTGATGATTCGAAATTCATGGTGTTCAGCAAAGATTTTGAATAATCTACACCTACTTCCCATGATATGCCTTTTTCCGGCTTTAGATTGCTATTTCCTCCCGGCGACCAGTACAGGTCATTCAACGTGGGGAGCCTGTAATTTCTTGATATGTTGGCCTTTAAGTAAAGCTCTTCCTTTTTTAACAGCTGATAATCCAGTCCTGCTGACGGAATGACCGGGATCATCCGGCCATCCACCACTTGCTGGCGCAGCATGAGTCTTGTTAATAATCTGTCTGAAATCGTATATTCCAAACCGGCAAAGGCTGTGAGGGTATTTCTCTTCTTTCTGCCCTGATAATTATCGCTGATCACCCGTTCATTTTTAAAAGCAATACTTGAATTCAGCTCCAGTTTTTCTGACAACTCAGCGCTCAGCTTAGCACGCGAAGACCATTGATGCGTATAGTTATCAGAGTCGATATCAGCTAAATCATTTTCGTAATTTAAATAGTCATATAAATAAGCTGTCCTGACTTTTAAAACAGACTGTTCCAATTGCCTTTTCCATTCAACCACTGACCTTAAAAACCGGTTTTTCTGATTTTCATCTCTTTTGGTACCCTTCACCCCCAGGGGAGGAGCTATATTCCTGGAGTAATCCTGGCCCCAGAAATGAGCCGAGACAACATCCTCCCCGCCCGGTTTCCAATAGAATTCCTGCATCAGAGAGGATTGGCTGTATCCGGCATGCTGCCGCACTTCCGTCGGCGGATTTTCACGGTCTTTAAAATTATTTTTAAACGAAAAATCATTGTCTGAAGTGGCATAATAAAACTTTGTCCGCGCCTGCAGATTGCTGTTTCCAAGCTGCAGGGCACTGCTTGTTTTGTAGGTACTAAAGCTACCTACATCCTGAATAAGGTTAAACGCAAAATCTTTTGCCCAGTCAATATCGTTTTTAAAACTAATACTTCCTCCCAGAGCTCCACTCCCTTGAGAAATGCTGCTCCCACCATGACTAAGAATCACCTGGTCGGCCATAAAGACCGGAATCATAGAAAAATCGGTTTGGCCCAACATGGAAGAATTGATTTCTACACCGTTCCATCTCACTTTCGTGTGAGATGCATTTGTGCCCCTGAAAGATGCTGTCGCCAGTGCTCCCTGGCCATAGGATTTGATGAATACCGGCGAGTGTCTCGACAGCATATCAGAAAAGGAGTTCGTGGAATATTCCTTCATAATCAACGAATCAATGCGGGTCTGCTTATAGCCACTCATTTCCTTTATCCTGGCAGCCTGCACTGTAACCCCGCTAATGGAAATCGTATCCTGTGAATATCCACTGACTCCTGTCAGAAGCAAAATGATAACAGCCTGTAGTACCTTCTTTCTCACCTCTTTATTATTCTTTTTGTATGACTTATGCCATTTTTAATCAGTTGGACCAAATACAGGCCTTCACCGCTTGGCCCCATATTTACCAGCGTCCTTTTTCCGGGTTTTTTTATAAGCTCAACCAACTGACCTGTCGAAGATAGAATCCGAATCTCACTTACTCCTCGGGTATTACTTATAATGAGTTCATTCTCAACAGGATTGGGATAGGTTTTAATTTCCGAAAAAATCTCTTCCATCCCATTAATCGTGTTTTGCGTATGCATCACTGCCAAAGCATCCAAATCAAACCCACCGGAGGCAAACTCGGTAGGCCATGGATCATTAATCGCATTACCCTGGCTGTCGTAAGTAGCTAACGCTTCATCCAGACTACCTATCACATCGACAATCCTAACATGGGTAATATTTGTTAAATCGGCACCGGTACTATCCGACAATTCAGCTAAATCGAAAGGTGTTCCGAAAAAAGCCCTGTATTTTCCTGCCAGGTTATAAATCTCCACAGCCTGTATGGTTCCGAAAGAGGAAACCTGCGTGTTAGTTTGAGTTAATGAACCCGAAGGGACCCTCAAAAAATTCTCACCGCCGGTACTAACTTCTACAAAAGCCAATTCCAGAAAATCGTCCGAAAAGCTATTCTCGAACACTGCAAAATCAGGCCCCTGTCCATCTGCCAGGGGAGGATCCATTTCATAAACAGCCACTCCCCCATCGCCCAGGCTTACTACCTGGTTATCGGCCTCTCCTGTCGCATTATCCGGTTCACCATAAGTGACTTTTCCCAGGGAGCTGTCGGAAGCATTAATATACCCACGTTGAATTACAGCATTATTTGCCCAGCCTATAATGACAGAGCTGTCAGCATGAATTGCAGTCGAGCCGTCACTTCCCGGCGGCGGGGCATACTGCCCCACCGAGATTATCGATATCAGCAGAGAGAATGCACTGGTAAAGGCGCTATGTAAAAAAAATGATTTCATGGAGTGCTACTTCACTACAATTTTTTGATTAATCCTTTGGTTTTCCATGTTGACCATGCTTACAACAACGATTTGGGCCTCCAACTCAGACTTATTCACGGTTAATCTTCCGGCATGTTTTTTTTGAACAGCATGCAACCGCCTACCGCTAATATCATAAAACGTAATGCTTTTCAAAGGCTCCGGGCTATCTATCGTCAGGTAGTCGCCCGACTGATAGACGCTTACATCAAAATTCTTAACCCCGGATATTCCTGTCAGAACCTGAGGAGCTGCCACAGGCACATCCGGAGGCGTTGCTTCAGGGTTAAAACCATATGAACAACCAAATCGAATGCCGTCGGTTAGCGGTTCGCCTATCCCGCTATTCATCTCCCACAGCGAAGCATTGTTGCGGCTCCACGTACTCCAATAGTCAGGGTCTCCGCCAATACCGCTATGGCTGAATGATTCCCCTTCATAAACAATGTCATTAAGAAAGCCCCCGCCGGTAACAATGTCCAGGTAAGCATCGGATGCGGAGATATCCTCCATCATCTGGGAGGCGGTAACTTCACCGTCATAATAATACCCCCAGGCCATAGATACAGGGTCTACGCCGTCGTTCCAATCGATAACCAGCATGGCTTCTTTATCCCCTTCTCCAATCCAGAAATCAACTTCATTAAATGTGAATTCATTCACTACCTGGTAGCTATGAGCCATCGCTTCAGGAGATACCCCCACCTCTATGGCCTCCTGAACCTGCTCGCCGGAGAGGTTGTAAACCTGATACTCTCCATAGGTTGAAAAATCACTGGTAGTAATATGAAGATTTTCATCGGCTGAATCATATTCCAGGGCCGCCGGAACGATCTCAATAAAATCGAAATCGATTTCCTGGGTAGTTAGGTCGTAGCTTGCTATAGAAGAGGAGACAGGGATATAAATTTTGTTATTCACTAATTCAGAATTTCCATAATAGCCGTAGTAATCGCCCGTGATGGTATTCGTTTCTATTTCTTCGTTGAAAACATCATAGCAGCTAACCGAAAAACTATTCTCGGTAGTATTGCTAAAATTAGTATTAACCGTGTAGATCATGCTGTTTTTAAGGAAGACCTCTTTAAGGCCCTGCGCCTCAGCTCCAAAATTAATCTCGCGGCTTAATTCAAGATTAGTTAAATCAACTACGGCAAGTTTGCCTTCCGGCGTTCCCCAGGCGCCGGGAACAGCAACATATGCCGAATCCATGTATACCTCAATACCTGCCGCTTCGCCCGATAGCGAGATTGTCTCTATTTCTTCCAGTGAACTCTTATCCAATATCTTAAAACTTTGGTTAGTAACCGGATATTGGCGACTCACCAAAAGTTTGTCATCATACACAGCGAGCTGATTTAGACCGCTTAGCTCGATGGCCGCCTGTCGCGCCATGCTTTCAACATCGTATCTAATCAAAGAATCTTCGGCACACACAAAGAGTTTATTCCCTTCAATCAGGGCGTCCTGGGTAGACTGGGTATAAATACTATCCACTACCTGGTACTGGTCATCCGAATGATTGTAAAAGGTCACCGATACATGATCCGACTCGTTGGAGTACACACCGCCATTGATAATAAAAGTTTCATCTAAATTCTGTTGTTGCGTGAAGCCTTCCATCCAACTTACTGATAAAAAGGCGACTAAAAAGTAAAAAGTAATCTTTTTCATGTGACTTGGTTTTTTTATGTTAAACATCTTTTTAACCAAGCTCACAGGAAATAAAGGAGTGGAATAAATTACGGTTAAGATAATTTATTCATCGCTTTTATCCCGAAAGCTCAGAATTCATCGGCAGAATGGCAGGTCTTCTGGCTCACCACTTTAGGTTACATACCTTCCCATCCGCCCTGGGCAGACAGTGGATTTTTTGTAACAAATTATGGCTTACAGCAGCGGGAACTGCTCAGGATTTTCACCTGATTCCCTCTAATGAACAGTCTTTCAAAAAGAAAAAACTATTCACAACCATTTACCTTTGGCAAAGATACAAATATTAGCCAATTGAAAAATAAACTGAGCTATTTAATGAAAGGTTGATTTTAAAACCAAAATGTATTATTTTACAGCATACATTAAAATAGAACAACGGTACAGAAGTTTAAACATTAATTAACCAATGCAACAATAAGTGGAAAATGTTGATAACTAGAGGTTTTCTGTATTATTGACACATTTGAAAATTGGAATCTTTTTTGTACCTTTGCGGTGCAATTTATAACTAATTCATTTTTAGGGAAATAATAAAATTTAGTTGATATGTATCGGGATAATTATTTGAATTTAAACTCATCGGACTTATCCATCCGATTGCTTGAGAAGCATAGGCTAACTAAGCATCAGCTTGTTGATCAGCTTATTGGAGAAAATCCGCAGCTGCGGGAGATAATCAGCAGCTCAGACAATGTAAAGATATTTACCGACCGATTAAGAAGGTGGATAAGTGAATGGTTTCATGAGCATAAGCATGCACGGGCTTACTATCTTAATGTAGCACAAGGCAGGGAGGCATTTTTAAGATTACAATGGAATGAAAAAGCCGCCATAAGAATTTTAAACTACCTGGATAATGAGGGGCAAACATATGAAGACAAAAATCTTAAAGGCCGCCGAGTTATCAATCATCCTTTCACACTGCTTTTCAATGATTTTTACAGAAAAGAGACAGATTCCACCACGGACTTTTACCTGGACCTCATTGCTCTTTTCCGTCAATTAAATAACACCTTAATCCAACAATATCCTAACAAAGAGAGGGTTATGAATTGGATGAAAAGACACCCTTCCGGGTTGGATGATGAAATGATAAAAATCAGAGAAGAGAATAAAGCGCGGATTATAAACAAAATCATTGACAAAATAGATAACGGCAGCTTGCATAAAGGTTCATTCAGTCTGGAGAGCCATTTAACCCATGAAGAAAAGGTCCGTAAAGTCAGGCAATGGTGGAATACCAGTAAATTTCACCTGGTCTTTGCATTCCGGTCGCCTGAAATCATTAATGAAATGCTGGATTATACTTTGAGCAAAAAAACATTAACCATAATGAACAGGGCAAAAGATACCGGGATACCTTTTTTCATTAATCCTCATTATCTATCGCTGCTTGATATAAAAAATCCATACACAACCGACGCCACCATAAGAGATTATATCTTTTACTCCGATGACCTTGTAAACGAATTTGGCAGCATAGAGGCATGGGAAAAAGAAGATATGGTGGAGCCAGGCAAACCAAACGTAGCCGGCTGGGTATTGCCGACCTACCACAACATACATCGCCGGTATCCGGAAGTGGCCATATTAATACCTGATACGGTAGGAAGAGCATGCGGTGGGTTGTGTGTATCCTGTCAGCGTATGTATGATTTCCAAAACGGACACCTGAATTTCAATCTGGATAAATTAAAGCCACACGAAACGTGGAAGGAAAAATTAGAGCGGCACTTAGAATACTTCGAGCAGGATTCGCAGTTGCGCGATATACTCATAACCGGTGGCGATGCGCTGATGAGCTCAGATAAATCGCTTCGAACGATTCTTGATGCTGTTTATCAGATGGCCAGGCGCAAAAAGCAGGCTAACAAAAACAGAGCGGATGGAGAGAAATACGCTGAAATGAAACGCGTAAGGTTGGGGACGCGGTTACCTGTCTACATCCCTCAGCGGATAACAGACGACCTTGCGCGCATTTTAAGTGATTTTAAAGAAAAAGCTTCAAAAATCGGCATTGAACAGTTCGTCATTCAAACGCATTTTGAATCGGCGATGGAAATAACGCCTGAAGTAAAAACAGGGATAAAAAAATTCCTGGATGCGGGATGGATGGTCATCAACCAACAGGTGTTTACCGCAGCAGCAAGTCGCCGCGGTCACACAGCTAAGCTTCGCAAAGTACTTAATGACATCGGAGTACTTACCTATTATACGTTCTCAGTAAAAGGATTCCAGGAAAACAAACATAATTTCGCCACGAATGCGCGGGCTGTCCAGGAGCAGCTTGAAGAGAAGTTTGTTGGAACACTGCCCGAAGAACAAAAAGTCGAGTTAAAAGATATTCCGGCTCAAACTGATAAGCTCCCGGGAAAAATTGATTCGATGAGAAAGAAGGCAGACGTACCTTTTTTATCAACAGACCGTAATGTAATGAATATGCCGGGTGTTGGAAAAAGTTTGACATTTAAAACCATTGGTATTACTAATGACGGACGTCGTATCCTTGAATTTGAACACGACGCTACCCGCTGGCACAGCCCGATAATAGATAAAATGGGTAAGGTTACTATCATTGAATCGAAATCTATCTCTGAATTACTCCTGCAGCTTAAAAAATACGGAGAGAATATTCGCGAATACCTGAGTGTTTTTGGCTATTCAATGGGAGAATCAGAGGAGCGAATGAGCATCTTTGAATACCCTGATTATGATTTCAGTGTAACCGATGAGATGACAAATCTTGAAATATAGTTTCTGAAACTATACAAAATCGCAAGGCCCGGGCGTTTGTAATCCGGGCTTTTTTATATAGTCTGCTTTCTTCTTACTGAAAATTTTCTTTTCTTAGAAGAAATTTCTTTAAAATCGGAATCATGAAAGTATATTTCCGTTTTGTCATTGTTTTGAGCATTATCTTTTTTATGAGTAACTGCCATGTGGCCAGATATTTTTACTGGAATGTGGCCAACGTTGACGATTATAAAAAATTTGAAAATACCACAATAGAGCCGGATTCAAATTCTTTTCATTTTCAGCGTAAGCTGCAGCCCGTGAAATTACCTGATAAATATATGGACTCAGAAATCACTAAACTCTCCGATTATTTGAGCCACCACAAATCAACCACATTTATCATGATTCACAACGATAGTGTGATATACGAAAAATATTTTAACGGGTATGATTCGACGTCTTATTTCACTTCATTCTCAATAGCAAAATCATTTGTATCAGCTTTAACAGGTTTTGCCATTGCCACAGGCGCCATTAACTCTGTCAAAGACAAGGTTAGTGATTATTTGCCATACATCGACACCAACAAGTTTGGTCAATTAACCATTGAGCATTTGCTGAATATGCGATCAGGCATCAAAGCCAATGAAGGGTATTACAACCCTTTTGGTGATGTGGCAAAATACTACTATGGCCAAAACCTGGATAAGTACTTAAGAAAGTTAAAAAAAGAAACCGCACCAGGTCAGCATTACGCATATAAAAGTGTTAACACCCAGCTACTGGCCGATGTGATTGAACATGCCACCGGTACATCCCTGCAAAATTATCTGGAAAAAATGATATGGAGACCACTTGGAATGCAATCCAGAGCCCTGTGGTCGATAGATTCAAAGAAGCACCAGACGGTCAAAGCGTTTTGCTGCCTGAATGCCAAAGCTATGGATTACGCACGCTTTGGGAGGCTTTATCTCAATGAAGGCCAGTGGAAAGGGAGTCAGATTCTACCCAAGGCATGGGTAAAAAGAAGCACATCTATAATAAACGAGAGCAAAGACTCTCAGGGATACGCCTATACCTACCAATGGCGAGTCACTGAATACGGCGCTTTTTTTGCTAAAGGGATTAAAGGCCAGTATATCTACGTATATCCCGAAAAAAACATGATTGCACTTCGCTTTGGTAAAAGCTATGATCATATTGACTGGGCAAAATTTATTAAGCAAATTATCGATTTCAATCATTTCACTGAATGACATAACTCGCTGAAAATGTTAGGCTTTATTTTCTATAGCTCCCGCCATACAAAAGAAAGCGAAGCTCATGGGCTATCACCTTAACCTTCAGACTATCTGAAAGAAAAGCCAGTCAAAAAAATTTTTAAAAAAAAGTTTAAAAAAGTATGGTGAAAAGTATAAAAGTATATCTTTGTCAAGCATTTACTAATTTACTTAATTATTGTTTTATGAATATTTACGTAGGAAATCTTCATTATGAATTAAATGAAGATCAGTTAAAAGAAATTTTCGAAGAGTACGGTACTGTTAATTCTGTAAAGATTATTACCGACAAATTCTCAGGAAAAAGCAAAGGTTTTGGTTTCGTTGAAATGGCCGACGATTCAGAGGCTAACCAGGCTATGGAAGAGCTCAATGATGCCGAGGTTAAAGGACGAAGCATGAGAGTAAACCAGGCACGCGAACGTTCTGATAACAACAGACGTAGCAACGACAACCGCCAACGTTATTAATTTCCCTTTATGAAAGGATCTGTTAAGTGGTACAACGATATCAAAGGGTACGGCTTTATAAAAAAAGAAGACGGACAGGATATTTTTGTACACCGCTCAGGACTTGAAAAATCTTTCCAGGTGTTAGAACCGGGACAGAAAGTAGAGTTTGAAATTAAAGATGGCGACAAAGGACCGGTTGCGATAAATGTTGTCCAACTGGATTAATCCGGCTTTACGGAATACAAAACCTGTCATTGACTCAATTTTGAATCTCTGGCAGGTTTTTTTATGCTTTGCCCCCGCTGCCTTTCTCCCGCTATTGATTACTTTTGTGATAAGAAAAAAGTCATGAACTATACTGAAGAATACCACATACTATCGGCACAGTATAACACAGACAAGGGTAGCAGGCTGCTTGAGGATGATATTCTTATCACAAATCGCTCATTTACCTCAAATTTTAGCAACGTGCTTCCCAGTCATCCAGCCACAGCAAATGCTGACACGAGATTTTCCCTTTTCCCGGACGATAAAATTCAGGAAAACCGCCGGTTCTGCTACCCTATTGTTAAAAAGCGAACAGGCGGTGATGATAGCCATGTAATCATCCTTTTGCATGGACTTAATGAAAGGTCGTGGGACAAATATCTTCCATGGGCTAAGGCGCTGAGCTTGCAAACAAACCACCCTGTAATTCTTTTCCCCATTTCATTTCACATGAATCGTGCGCCAAAGGTATGGAGCGATGCGAGGGTTATGTCTTTGCTTGCAAAGCAAAGAAAGAAAACAAATCCTGGTATCAAAGAATCCACTTTCGTAAATGCCGCTATCAGCGAGCGATTACAACAAGACCCTCAGCGGTTTTTCCTTTCAGGACTTGAGACCTATTTTGATCTGAAGCAACTGATAGATCAAATACAAACCCAAACCCATCCTGATATTACAGAAAAAAGACCGATAATAGATTTTTTTGGGTACTCCATTGGGGCTTTGCTGACAGAAATCATGTTAATGACAAACCCTGATAAAAAACTATCGCAAAGTAAAGCGTTCCTGTTTTGTGGGGGCACCACGCTCGACAGGATGAACGGGAGTTCCAGGTTTATTCTTGACAGTAAAGCCTTTGAGGCCATCCGTGATTTTTTCCTTAATCCGAATTTTCAAATCAACCTGGGGGAACCCCTGTTAAAGAAGATAAAAAACCTCAATATTGGAATATCTTTCAGTTCGATGATGAATTCTCTCAATCTCATTGATTTCAGAAATAATGCACTCTTTGAGCTGAAGGATCGCATGCAGTTATGTCCTTTAATTAAAGACAAAATCATTCCCGCCGAGAGTGTTTTAGAGACTTTTTCACAGTCGGGCATCGATTCAAAAGAACTTGTTCACCCGGTTGATTTCCCATACGCATATTCCCACGAATCGCCATTTCCTATCCTTAAAGATCCTGCCCTTGTAAACGATGCATTTCGTATGGTCTTTAAGAAAGCTTCTGAATTTCTCAAATAACTAACTAATTGCCTGTAAATACCATGTGCCCCTAAACTTATTACGAAAACAAGTCGCACGGAGCACAAGGTTTCATCAGGCAGAAAGACTATTCAGCTATCAAAGGCTTTTGGGGGACCTGCTGAAAGAAAAGCTTTCATCAATGGAGCTTAGTCCAGGGTCTTTCGCACCTTTGCAACTTCCTGCGGCGTCACTTCGGTGGCATCATTTCCAAAATTTGTTCTTATGTAGGTCAATACATCCGCGATTTTTTTATCCGATAAAAATTTATAAGAAGCCATCGCCCCCATGTATTGATTTTTATTCAGCACCGGACCCTCCATACCTTTTAAGGCCACCTCAATCAGAAGTTCCTTGTCGCCAAGAACCCGCTTATCGCCTTTCAAAGGAGGATACATACTGGGCACCCCCGAGCCATCTTGCTGATGGCAGGAAACACAGTGCCTGTTGTAAACCTGCTGGCCCTGTGGGGCGCTTTCAGGATTAACCATTTCTACTGTTACATTGGCCTCTGTTTGTCTTTCATTTCCTTCTGAAAAAGAAGTGATTGCAGCAACAAGTAATATTGCTGCAATGAATAGTTTCGTCATGTTTCGATATTTCTCCATAGTCTTTGTTTTTTCTTATAGGTGTCTTAATTTTTAAATTGTTGCTTTTTTTGGCATAAATTACAAATGACAAAAG
>CAYFQK010000086.1:0-11637 GCA_964345255.1 uncultured Bacteroidales bacterium
TCAGGTGAAATATTATATTTCTACAATTTAAAAATTCGTTCTGACAAATTCAATGGAAATTCTCCTCAGCGATCATTGGAATAAAAATTATATAAGATATTAGCCAAATGAAACCTGCCTGCCGTGAAACTATCATACTGAGTTTTATACCTGACGATCGCCGAAATGGCTTTTTTTAGTTTTACGCTTTTAAATCCCGCATTGCACAGTAATAGCAAAAAACGCCTCCCCTGAAGCGCTGAAAGGGCGTAAAATCAATCCTGGTCGCCTTTTCAGGGCTTTAAAGGGATATTCTTTACGTGATAACTTATGACGATGCCATAGATTATTGATTAACAAATTTTTGGGCTGCATCCCATTAATCGCGCAAGCCGAATTTTCAAACCCTGCCATACTGATGCTTATTTTTTATAGCCATATAAAACGTTTACAACACCCAAAAACAAAAAATTAATATTAATTTTCGGTCAATTATATATATTTTACTAAAAAGTGCGGAAAACAGGAGCCGAAGGTTTTAAACTTTACCTAGGTTCTGAACACCAGAACAGTGAAACTTAGAAAAATCCATCCCATTTTGTAACAACGTTCTAAGATAAAATTTTAACCTCGCAGGTATTCATAAATTTTTAAAAATGAAACGAGTAAAAAATGTGTTTCGCTTTTTTATTTTAGCGTCAGGTATGTTTTTGTTTTTTAGCTGTGAAACTGAAAATTACGAGAATACTCGTAATTTGGATCATAAACCGGCTATCGACCCACATTATTCAGGAGTAACGATACCTCCCAATATTGCCCCGCTAAATTTTACTATCACGGAAGATGGAAATGCTTTTAAAATTACTGTTTCCTCGACTTCCTCAGATATACGGATAAAAACTAGTTCCCCTGATGGAATTGTGAAATTTTCCGAAGATTCATGGAAAAAATTGCTCAGTGAAAGCAAAGAGAATAAAATAAAAATTCAGATCTCATCCGTGGATAAAGAAGAGAAAACTCTAAAGAAATATCAACCCATTTATATGCATGTTGCCAAAGAACCAATCGACTCCTACCTGAGTTATCGGTTGCTTTATCCCGGATATTACAGTTGGTCAAAGATGAAAATTATGCAACGGTCTCTGGAAAATTTTGAAGAGCAATCGTTGATAGAAAATCAGATACTTGAAAAAAATTGTGCCAACTGCCATTCATTTAATCAGAATAATCCGGATGAATTTATGGTTCATATTCGCGGTTCCAAGGGAGGTACATATTTTGTCGATAATGATAAAATAAGCAGAACAGCCTTGAAAGCTGATAATATGCCAGGTGGCGCCACATACCCTACATGGCATCCAAGTGGAAAGTATGTAGCATTTTCCTCCAATAAGGTAAAACAAAGCTTTTATGCCCATCCCCAAAAAAGTATTGAGGTATATGACCGGGTTTCTTCCCTGGTTATTTATGACAGGGAGAAGAATGAAATGATAGCTGTTCGGGAGCAGGACACGTTGGATCACATGCAGACGTTTCCCGCCTGGTCACCTGATGGGAAATATCTGTATTTTTGCAGGACAGAACAGACAGAAAGAGACCCCACAGTAACGAACATAAAGGATGTGCATTATAATCTGGCTCGTAAAAAATTTAATCCGGATTCCCGTTCATTTGGTGAAACTGAGGTTGTCGTCAATGCCGGGAAAAAAAAGAAAAGTGTTTCTTTTCCAAAAATTTCGCCTGATGGCCAATATCTGGTGTATACGATGCATGATTACGGAACATTTCCTATATGGCATAAAGAAGCGGATTTGCATGTGCTTAACCTAAAAACCGGTGAGCACAGGAAAATGAATATCAACAGCAATGATACTGAAAGCTATCATAGTTTTTCTTCCAATAGTAAATGGCTTGTTTTTAGCAGCAAAAGAAGGGATGGCCGAACTGCCAGGCCGTATTTTGCATATTTCGGAGAAACTGATCATAGCGTTAAACCTTTTGTGTTGCCCCAGGAAGACCCCACCCGGTATGATGAAATGCTAAAAACGTTTAATATCCCTGAATTAGTTGCCGGTAAAATTAAAGTGACTCCCAGAGACTTTGCCAGTGCGGCAAATAAAAAATCTTTGAGAGCAAAACCCGGAAATACAACGGATACCTCGCAAAAATGGTATGACGGTAAAACAAAAGAGGGCGATGCTGAAACCGAATGGGGCCTTCATGAATAAGTTGTGATATAACAAGTACCGACAGATAAAGAAAAATTGAATCAAATATGAATCAAAAAATAAAGAATACTATTGTAAACAGCGATGTGTATTATCTCCTTGTTTTCTTTTTTATTCTTACTTTCGGATATTTATATTGGTTTGGTGATTATGTGCTCTTCTTACAGGAAAAGCAATCATTATTTTTATTTACTGATGAATATTTACATCAGTATTTGACTCTACCCGGAGGTCTGCTTGAGTTTGCCGGTAATTACTTAACCACTTTTTATATTGATTCTGCCAACGGTGCCTTAATTCTGGCTGTAATCATTACCCTCCCGGCAATCATATTTTTCAATGTCACCAAACAATTATTTAACAACCAGTCTTTTGCCCTGTTTTTTTCGATACTCCCTTCTCTTCTCCTGCTTTTAATGCAAACGCATTATTATCATTTAATGGAGTATAATCTCGGGTATATCGTGGTGTCATTGTATTTCTTGCTAGCAATTACAGCTCGTAAAAAGTATGTAAAATATATTCTGTTAGCTGTTTTTCCGATATTATATTATCTGGCCGGAGCCTATGTATGGATTTTTGTTGTAATGTATATATTTTACAGTTTGTTGTATGAAGGAGGGATGCGGCGCTATATGTATCCGGGGGCTTTGATTGCCGTTGCCGGTATATCTCTTCTTGTATTCAAAATGGTTTTATTCCTGCAGCCTCTTGAGCAACTTTTCCAATATCCCTTGCCTTTGATACAGGACCCCCGGCACAGTTTACTTTTCTATGTACTGACCGGTTATGTGGTATTGTATCCCTTATTTGGGAGGTTATCCAACCAGTTTAAATTGCGGAAAAAGTATCGCAGGCCGGTATCACTGGTTTCGACACTGCTGGTTTTGGGCCTCTGTATTTTTATGCTTTCAAAACTGTATAATTCTCAGACCAGGAGGGTCATCCAGATCCAAAAATACGTCTACGCAAAAGAATGGGAAAAGGCTATTGCGTTTCATGAAAAATACCCCTCCAGGAATCTTATTGGTCAATATTTTTATAATATCGCATTATCAGAGACAGATCAGTTATGCAACAGATTGTTTTACGGGCAACAGGATTTCGGCCCTGGGTCTATTGTTTTGCCATGGGGTAATGAACATCTCCGAAGAGGCGGGTATTTTTACTATGCAATAGGTTTGATAAATGAAGCGCAGCGGTGGGCTTATGAGGATATGGTGGTAAATGGCTACAGTCCGCAAAATCTCAAATTGCTCTCAAAAACCTGTCTCATTAACGGCGATTACCGCATGGCTGAAAAATATCTCGGGAAGCTCAAAAAATCCCGTAATTATAAAGAGTGGGCGGAAAACCATGAAATTATGCTTCATCACCCTGAACGCGTAAAAGCCCATTCCGAATTAGGAGAAAAGGTGAAACTTCTTCCTGAAGAGGATTTTTTTATTCGTATTAATTCTCCACAAGATAATATTCCGGAGTTGCTTAAAGCAAATCCTGATAACAGAAAGGTATTTGAATACAAAATGGCCTGGTACCTGCTTAGTAAAAATGTGGAACCGGTAACAAAGAATATCAAAAAGATGAAGGAATTAGGTTACAAACAAATACCCCGGCATGTTGAAGAGGCGGCACTGGCATACCTTAATAGTACCGGAGAACTTCCGGATATGGGTGGCTTTACGATAAGCCAGTCAGCGAAACAACGGTTCAATAACTATGCCTCTGCATATAAGGGTGTTCGACAGAATTCCCCATCAGCAAAAGAAAAAATACGAAACGAATTCCGAAATACGTTTTGGTTTTATTATCATTTTAAGAACTTGAGAAATAAATAGCTGCTTACGTGTGTTTGCGCTATAGAAAATATTAAGCAAAACACTGGGTTTGAAATGACACAAATGAAGTTTAAAACAGGAATGAAACATACTGCAGTACGGGAAATCCCCAAAAAAGAATATCAGGAAATACATATACAACTTACTCCTGAGAGTAATGAAACAATAGAACAATTTATCGAAAGATTGACGCGAATCCTTAATGAGAATAATGCTCAGGTTATTCGGGCTACTTTTTTCGGGAGTTTATCAAAAAAAGCCAATACAGTCGAACTGCTTAAAGAATATCTTACCACATTTGATTTTCCCATTAGCTGGATTGAGGGCGATAATTGTTCCAAATCATTTATCAACGGAGTATATGTCTTTGCTGTTTCCGGAATTGAGGTTACGCGGCTGTATAATAATAACATCCCCGTTGGCTCGGTTTTTCAAACTACTGACGCAGAGTTTTGTTATCTCGGTGGATTATATTCCGATCCGGAATTATCCCCGTATCATCAAGCCGAAAAATTGTTCAGTATAACTGAAAACATTTTGAATCAGGCAGGGCTGAGTTTTATACATACCATCCGCACCTGGTTTTATCTCGATGATATACTTTCATGGTACGGAGATTTTAATAAAGTCAGAACCGCATTTTTCCGCCGGCATAAAATTTTTGATAACATGGTACCTGCCAGCACCGGAATCGAAGGGAAGAACCCGGCAGATTCGAAAATATGCCTCGAGCTAACAGCCATTAAACCGAAAAGTAAAGCATTTTCGATTGATAGAGTTCGCTCGCCGCTGCAATGTTCGGCTGAAGATTATGGTAGCTCTTTTAGCAGAGCTATCCGGTATTCCGACGGTCAATATTCACATCTTACGGTATCCGGGACTGCCAGTATCGGCCCTGATGGAGACATCTTTCATGCAAATGATCCGCTTAAGCAAATGGAAGTAACCTTTGCGGTAGTTAATGAGATATTGAAGGAGCAGCATTTTGATTTCAACGATGCAGTGCGGGCTTATGCGTATCTCAGGGATAAAAGCTACAAAGATACTTTCGATAAATATTTAGAGACGGCTTCCTTTCCAATCGAAACAACCAATTTCATATCTACCGAAAATGCAGTTTGCTGGGAGGAGTTGCTCTTTGAGATCGAATTTGATTTTATAAAGGAAACAGGGTGAACACGGTTACAGAGTAACAGGATAACAAAGTTAAGGGGGTCTTGCATCCTGTATCCATCAAACCATCAATCATCTCATGCCTTTGCGCACCTTTCTGGCTTTCCTAAAGGAAAGGATTCAGCCCGCTAACAACTTTGCGGGCGGACATCCCCTAGGGGACTATGGTGTGCGCGCGGGGACGAAAACAAAAAGAAGAGGCTGCAAATTTGCAGCCTCTTCTTTTGTTCATGTAGCGGTAGCTTATTTATAAGCCGGATCCTGTTCCAGCACTGGCTGGATATCTAACTGACCCTGTGGTAGTGGCCAATAATCATCCTGATCAGCATCATAGCTTACTCCTTGCAAGAAAGTTCTGAAATTGCTATCATGTTCTATGTAAGAGTTTAGCTTTTCCTCGGCAATACCCCACCGTCTGAGCTGGAAGTAGCGCAGCCCTTCGGTAGCGAACTCGAGGCGATGCTCGAGGCGAACTGCCTGCCATGCTTTTTCCTTTGAGGAGAACGCATCCGCATCCGCGGGATACGGTTCTATGTTGTAATTGGCAGCATCTTCATCCCAGTTAACTTCGGCTTCCGTCGGCTGTTCATCCAAAACCCACGTTGTAACGTGACCTTTTATATATTCGCTGTTTTTAGCTCGGTTTCTGATCTGATTAACGAGCTGCCGGGCTTGATCAAGCTCTCCGTCTACAACATGACACTCTGCTCTCCACAGCAGGATATGAGCATAGCGATAGGCCCTAAAATTCCGGACGTTTTTGAATCCACCGGCGGCAATTTCCTCATCCGGTGTGTGCATGAACTTCTTGGTCATGTAAGGTCCGCCGTTACTCTGGGAACGAACCCAGGATCTGCCCTGGTAAATACCCCAGCCCTGGAAATCAATGCCGCGGCGGGCAATAGTAAAGTCCACGCGTGGGTCAAGCGGGTGATCAGTAGGCTCGAATTCATCCCCACTTCCCAGGCCCATATCACTTTTCAGGGGTTCGCGGTCTTCCGGATCAAGTACCGGCAAGCCATCCTGGGTTGTCTGGAACGCCTCAAAGAGATGCTGAGAGGGCTGATAGAATCCCCATCCTACACCGGCCGGACCAGCCTGAGGGAAAACAGCGCCTGTCAGATCAAGGGTGTTAGCATTTACGCCCCACCATTGTTGATCTTCAGTGGTAGTCGATACCTGAATTTCAAAGATCGAGGCTTTATTATTTTCTGTTGTGGATTTGTAGTTGTTTCTGTAATCGTCAGCTAATTCAAATCCACCATTGTCTATAATATCCTGGAGAAGTGGCTTAGCTTCGCCATATTCTCCCTGATACAAGTGTGCATGAGCTTTTACAGCCTTTGCAGCCCATTTATCGGCACGTCCTACATCGCCTTTTGGCGGTTCAGGGGGTAAATTGTTGATAGCAAACTGCAAGTCGTCTTCGATTTCATCCCATCCGGGAGAATCGTTGGGCACTTCGTCAGGTGGCATGCCGTCCATTTCTTCTGAGGTTTTTACGTACGGTATATTTTCCCAGATTCTGGTACCTTTAAAATGATACCACGCCCTGAGGAATTTTGCTTCTCCTTCGATCTGAGCAGTGCGGTCTTCACTCGGAGCATCATCGCCTTCTGTATTCCAGAGAAAATTTAATACGTCATTAGTCCGGGAAACCCCGTTATAAACGTCGCGCCACCGCTGTGACATGTAAACGCTTGACGGTTGTACCTTGTATTTTTCCACGTCATTAAACGGAGACTGGTCTCCTGCCGTGGTTCCTTTGTAGGTATCATCTGAGGCACCGCTCCCATACGTCCAGTCAGTACCCATTGCCGGGCCAAAAATGTTATCGCCGGTAAGCATGTCATAAGCGCCGATTAAAAGCCCTTCGACACCATTAGCTGTCTCCATTACCGGGCCGGCGGCTGTCCCTGATGGTTGTTTTTCCAGGAAATCATCTTTACAGGAATACAGGAAAACAAACCCTCCTGCTAAGATTATAATTAATATTAAATTGGCTATTCGTTTCATAAGTAATTTTTTTATTAATAAAAATTATATTGTAATGGATTAAAATCCAAGGTTTAATCCAAGGAGAAATCGTCTCGATGTTGGCCATGAGCCGCGATCTACACCTTTATTTATTCCGCCTGAGCGTACTTCGGGGTCTAATCCGCTGTAATCAGTAATAGTGAATACATTGTTTACCTGTCCGTAAACAATGATATTCCTGAATGTTTCATCACCAAAAATGCTGCTCAAATCGTAACTTAATTTTAAATTCTGCATGCGAAGATACGATGCATCTTCTACGAAATAGGTAGACGGCAGCTGATCATTTGTGTCATCATCCCGTGCTATAGGCATTTCAGCATTTTCGTTATTATCCAGATACGGGCTGTCATACGATTTATACAGCCGTCTTTCACTCCGGTTACCTAAGAATTGATTAAAATCAATCCACCGTCTTACATAATTTACCATTTCATTGCCATAGCTGCCATAAAGCCGCGTGGACAATCTAAAATTTTTGTAGCTTGCACTAAAGTTAAATCCTCCAGTAAAATCCGGGTGTGGAGATCCGATATAAGTGCGGTCATCAGCGTTTATGGCACCATCGCCATTGACGTCTTTGTACTTGAATGCGCCCTCCTGGTTATAACCTCCTCCGAATGCTTCAGGATGATTATTCGCTTCTTCTTCACTCTGGAAGATACCTTCTACCACATATCCGTAAAATTCCGGGAATTGGGTGCCGGCTTCTGCCCGTGCATATACCATTTCGCGGAAGCTATTCCCCTGTATAAACTCACCTTCTTCACCGGAAAGTTTTACGACCTCGTTTTGATAACGGGAAACGTTGAGAGCTACATTATATTTGAGTTCATTGTTCATTCCACTTCCGCTATATCCTACTTCAACATCAATACCGTTGTTTTCCATTTCCCCAACGTTAACCGAAGGAGCGCTAGCTTGGCCTCTTACGTCAGGTATTTGTTCCGGATAGAGCATATCCTCGGTGATACGTTTCCAAACATCCACGGATATATCAAAATTGTCAAGTACAGTAAGGTCAACTGCAAGATTGTACGTTGAGGTAGACTCCCATTGTACACTGGGATTACCAAAGGCATCGCGTTTAAAGCCGGCGGCACCCCCTCCTTGATTGACTCCGTTAATGGGGTAGTATGATCCACCTCCTTCCCAGAATCCAGCGCCTATATTGGATGCATACGTAGTATATGCGTTGTAGTTACCAATCTGGTCATTTCCGGTTTGTCCATAGCCAAACCGAAGTTTCATGAAATCCAGCCAGTTGTCTGTAAAGGACATGAACTCTTCGTTGGATATTCTCCACCCTGCCGAGAAAGCGGGGAAAACACCATAATTTCCTCCTTCGCCAAAACGGGAAGAACCATCACGCCGGATAACCCCTTCCAGGATGTATTTTTCGTCAAGCGTATAGTTCAGACGGCCGAACATGGAGAACAGGGACCATTCACTTGAATTGCCGTAATTGGATTGGTTTTGTACACCGGCATCAAGCTGCATGTAATTGGGGTCACCGGAGAAGAACTCGTCTCTGCTCGCGCCTCTCCAGCGGGAGACATTGTTTATTGCTTCGGTACCTGCCATTGCAGTGATATCATGCATACCTGCAAATGTTTTTGAATACTGGAGTGTATTGGACCAATTCCACTGCATGCCGAACCAGTCACTTTCACTAAGGCCTCTATATTTACCACGTTCAGCATGTGCTTTCTCAACATAACTAAGATTTCTACTTTGCGAGGCATCGTAATTAACTCCAAAAAGGGATTTTAATGTCAGACCCTCTATAGGATTTATTTCCGCATAAGTATTACCACTGACATTCATGCCTTTGTTCCAATTATTCCGCTGACTGTAAAGATTAAACAGAACATTCTCACCATTTCCCATACCTTCAGCCCGGGAGCCTGCGAAGTTCCCTTTAATGTCATAAACAGGAACAATCGGCTGCATGCGATATGTCCACGAAATAGGTGAGCTTTCTTGGTTGTTCGATTGCATTCCCATGTCTTTACTGTAAGTTACACCTATCTTTTCACCGACTTCCAACCAGTCTGTCGGGTTGGCAGTGACATTGGAGCGAAGATTATACCGCTTATAATCGGTGTATTTCATGATGCCTTCTTCTTCGAGGTACCCTACCTGGAAAGCATAGTTGGTGGTCTCGCTGCCGCCGCTTACATTAACGGAATATTCCTGGAAAGCTGCATCCTGATCGGCTGCATCCAGCCAGTCAGTGCCTTCTTTATTGGCTTTCATGATGAGATAGGTGTCATCGCCATCTTCATGGATCATCTGATTGTCATATAGGCTGTGATCTACCTCTTCTGCACCTGCCGGCAAAATATAATTGGGAATTGATGGGGAATCACCACTCCCATATTGCGGGTGGCTAAAACCATCAGGAAGCGTGCCGCCGTTTGCGTTTCTTGCTTCCATCCATAACATTTCGCCATATTCCTGGGTATTAAGCAGGTTATATGAATTAACATTCCGGCTAATGCCTCTTTTTACATTTACATCGACCCGGGTTTCCTGTCCTTGCTTACCGGATTTGGTCGTAACAAGTACTACCCCGTTCGAAGCTCTCGCACCGTAAATGGCTTGTGCAGAAGCGTCTTTTAATATAGAAATAGATTCGATGTTACTGGGGTTTACGTTACCTCCGGGAACACCGTCAACAACCCAGAGCGGATCGTTATTGTTAATAGTACCGAGCCCGCGAATACGAATGTCAGCTCCTTCTCCCGGAGTGTTTCCTTTAATGATATCAACACCGGAAACATTTCCTTTCAGGGTCTCTGATGCAGAGACAGCAGCCATATCCTCTATATCTTCGGTTTGAACTGAAGATACTGAGCCTGTAACTTCACCAGCTTTTCGGGTAGAATAACCCACAGCAACTACTTCTTGCAACCCGATAACTTTTGACTCGAGTGAAACATTTATTACTGTCTGGTTTCCAATTTCAATTTCCCGGGGTGCCATCCCAATGAAAGAAAAAGAAAGAACTTCAGCATCGGCGGGAACTTCCAGGGTATAATTACCATCAGCATCAGTAATAGTCCCCTGGTTTGTACCTTTAACGACAACTGTAACCCCTGGTAATGGAGCCTCTGTTTCATCGGTAACGGTTCCCTGTACTGTTTTTTGCTGCGCATTTACAACTACTGTAAATGTCATAAATAAAGCAAGTAAATAATAGGGTAAAAACCCCTTTGCATGTCTTTGTCCCATTGATTTAAAATTTTGTTAATAATAAAAATAGAATTAGTAATTCGAAGTCAATTAATAAAATTTGTTTCATAGGCAAGATTTCGTTTTAACTGGTAAAACACATATTTTCAATTTATTAGCTTATATAGATAACAAATTTATATAAAATTTCTTAATTCAAAACAATAAAGTGTTAAAAATTGCATATGAAAATTCTTTCGCCCACATTGCAGGCTAACAAGCATTACAATGTTAAAATTTAATTAAAATCACCCGTTTTAGACGGTTTTCAGGTTAATGTATTTTTGTAACCCCCTGTTTTTCAATGGTTGTTTTTTTGAAGTATCTCCAAAAAGCGTTTGCGCAGACCCCGGGGTATTGGATTTCAGTTGGAAGGTGCTGTAAATTAGCAGCATGGTTCTAAAGAGTGTGAGGAAATATTTTAAGACCGACAAAACCTATTATCCCTACTATCGCTTGTGCGAGAGTCTCCGCGATGAATGCGGTTTTCCACGCCAGCGTATGGTGCTTAGTCCGGGACGTCTTGATGAACTGCCTGAGATCACTTGCCACGACCAATGAGAAGACATTATGGACAATCCATAATGCTCTGAGTGAGATAGAATATACCTTTCGGGTATTGAAAACCGACATTGATCTGCGTCCAATTTTCCATAAAACTGACGAACCCTCTATGGCCCATCTGCATCTTGAGCTTTTGGCTTATTGGCTGGTATCAACTATCCGCTACCAATTAAAAATGAAAGGAATAAACCATGAGTGGCGCGAAATTGTACGCATCATGAATGCCCAAAAACGAGTAACTACATTCATTCAAAACAAAAATGGCTCTATAATACAAATAAGACAATGCAGCCAGCCATCCCAGTCAGCTGAAATTATTTACCAAAGGCTAAATTATCGGCAAATTCTTTTGCCCCGAAAAAAACATGTGTGATACCTCAGCGAAAATTTAAAAAAATTCGCATTTATTAATCGGGAACTGAACGAGCCGTAGGCAGCAATGGGGGTTAAATGCCAATGAATTAAATGATTGCTTAAAATTCTTGTCATGTATTTAACCCCCATTAACAAAAAACAAGGGATCAGGAGTTGCAACTTATTAAGGATTTATTAATTTTACGGTCGACCCTTTTTAACTATTT
>CAYFQK010000087.1:0-11637 GCA_964345255.1 uncultured Bacteroidales bacterium
CTACCGTGTTCAAACTTTGCTGGGAGATGACGCGATCCGGTGCCGGATGTATGAAACCTACGAAGAAGCCGTCAAAGGTTTCTCGCGAAATATTCATGCTTATTTTGGGAATAGTCATTTTATCCTGGTTTTCTTTGTTGTAATCGTTACCCTTGGCTTTATTCCGGTTTGGGTAAGTTTTGATATCACCAGCCTGCTGATTTACGGGGGACTGGTTATTCTTAATCGTATTGTAGTAAGCCTTTCATCCGGTCAGGAAGTTTTAACAAATGTTATTATAGCGCCGCTGCAGGTAGGCGCATTGTGGCATATAGCCTTGAAATCATTGAAAAATCGCCTTTCAGGAAATACATCCTGGAAAGGAAGAACCATAAAATCGTAAGGAATGAAATATTTAGCGTTGTTGATAGCATCATTTTTATCGTGGAATTCTTTGAGCGGTCAATCCATAGCAGAATACGAGAAGAAAATCACCGAAGCCTATGTAGAAGACCGAATGGAGCAATGGCGCACTACGCTCGCAGAACTTGAAAAACACTACCGTCAACAGCCTTCGGATAGCTTGTTGCTTTATCTGACAATCAGCCAATACGGTTATATCGGTTACCTGATGGGTGAAGAAAAGGAGGATCCGGCGGAAAAACTACTGGAAAATGCCGAAAAAAACACTGAAGCTCTTCAAAACACTAACTATTGTTCCGAAACCTACGCTATCAAAGCTGGATTGATGGGTTATCGAATAGGATTAAGACCCTACAAAGCTCCATTCCTCGGTAGGAAAAATCAGAATTTCATCGAAAAAGCTCTGGAGTGCGACCCACTAAACCCTATGTTCTGGCTCGAGAAAGGCAATGTTTATTATCATAAACCCGGCATGTTTGGTGGCAGTTATGAAAAAGCCAGCCGCTATTACAAAAAAGCGGTTAGCTTATTCGAAGACCGTCAGGATGAATACCCCCAATGGTTATTTCTCAATGCCCTGGTATGGCATGGCAAAGCGCTGGAAGCCGATGGAAAATCCTCTCAGGCCCGCAAAGCCTATCGAAAAGCGCTGGATGTCGCGCCTGGTTTTCAATGGGTGAAGGAGGAGTTGCTGCCGGAGGTGGGGGAATGACTATTCTGAAGATTGATTATCAGAATAACAATTGTAATGTTAATCTAATCCCTCTATTCTGTCAGGATATACCTTAGTTAGCTTGTGGTTTTTAGAAATATCCTCAATTTCTGTCCAGTTCTTTCTAAGAAAACTGTGTAACTCTTGCATTTTCAAGTTACCAATTTTTAGATGTATAACCTTTGGTGGAGGTGTTTTAAATATTATTTTATTCGAAAAATCAGCATCTTTTGTTATTATGGTAAGAGAATTTTCCTTGGCGTAATTCCAGATTTCTTCATCGCTTAACTCATCATCTATTTCAACAACATGGAGAAAATCATTGCTTTTCCACAAGCTAAAAAGATAGGGTAAATTGGCATCAATCAGAAATTTAGCCATTAAGCTACAGGTTTGATTGTATAATTCTTATTCATAAGATTAGCAGCAAATTTCAAACAAGCTGAAATATCCTTTTTTTCAAGGCTAGGGTATTGTTTCAGAATTTCTTCGGAAGAATCTCCGGCGCTAAGAAATTCCAAAATCGTATTCACTGTAATTCTTTTCCCTCTTATTGTAGGTTTGCCATTACAGATTTTTTCATCAATTGTGATTCTGTCCGTTAAATATTCCATTTTAATTCTTTTTTAACAAAGATACTCATTACTAATCAACCAATCAACCAATAATCAATCAACCATTCCCTTCTACTTCAAGCCTCTTCCGAAATTGAAGTTGCTGGAAGGCTGCAGCTGTTCTCCCTGCAGAAGTCTTTTCAGCAAGGTATTGAAACGGTTCTGTGAAGGTTTCATTTTGCTCAGGTCAATCATAAAGTTGTGGAATCCCTCTTTCTTTAGTTGCTGGGCATACTCGAAGAGAGAGACCGGTGTCTCAGGCCAGATAATGGAGATACCGTCTCTAACGGTTTTATGATAGTAATTCTCCATATCATCCTGGAAAGAATTATCGTTTTCATCGTTGACTTTTACCGGCACACGCGAATAAAACAGTTCGGGATGAAAGAACATCGGGACAATACCGTCGCGATCGGTACCGGCCGTCAGGTTTTCCATATCATTTTCCAGCGGATAGGTCCAATATCTAAAGCCCATTTGATTATACAGAGATATGGCTGAATCATTAAAGCTGTAAACATTTTCATTAAGAGAGACCACGGCCTCTTTCGGTAATAAATCCATTTGCGAAAGCTGGCTGTCCATAAAATGGTGGAAACCTTCGCGCATGAAGTGCTTCACAATATCTTTGTAGAAATCAATATCTTTCTCGGCAATGAATTTGGGGAATTCGATGATGAATTTCTTGCGATTTTTTATCAGGAAGGGATTGCCTGTTTTCAGGTCTTTCCATGAACGCTTGGGAAGTTGCAGAATGACCTTATCTACCGAACGGATGTAGATTTTTTTCATCCATTCAATGGAGTCGATTCTCACAAAAATTTGCTGCTGATTGTGCTTTTTTTTGTGCTGCTGTTCTTTTAGAATTTTTTGTTTCTCTTTTTCCGCAAGAGGTTTGGGAACCGGCTCGCCTTTAACCTCAAGTTTATTTTTAAACTTATCCTCCCTTAAATCGCTAAGAAAGATCAAATCGCCTTTTTCGACCTGGTGATTGGGATACTTAACCTTAATAAAATTTCGGCGGTTGGCCTCAAAATCTTTGAGCTTTAGTGCTTCTTTTACTTCACCGTCGGTTGAGTGAATCCGTATTCGGTTGCCTTCTTTCAGAGCCATTTTCGACGGAAAGGAAAAGCCTTCCTCGTCCTGTCGTGTAACTTTTCCTATCAGGATTCCGGAAGCCGGATTCTCGGTAACTGCCTGACTAATATTTTGTCCAACGAAAAAGGAGGTTTTTTCCCTACCCATATCCAGTTGCAGCAATTTTTTTGCGTCTTCTATTTGCTGAGGGTTGTCGATAGCCATGCGGTAGGCTTTCGCCACTTTATGGGTGTATTCGCCCGACTTCATCCGGCCTTCAATTTTAAAGGATTTGATGCCGGCTTTTGACAGCTGAGGTACGTAATCAATCAGCTGATGGTCCTTGAGGGTGAAAAGGAATTTTCTGTCTTCATTGAAGTAATAATAACTACGACAGGGCTGCGCACAAAATCCGCGATTGGCTCCGCTGCCTCCAAGGTAAGAGCTAAAAAGACAAGCTCCCGACATTGAATAACACAGCGCGCCATGAGTAAATGCTTCCAATTCGATATTGGAGTTTTCCCTTACGCTTTTTATTTCATCCAGCATCAGTTCGCGGGCCAGGATAATCCTTTCGAATCCCGATCGCTCCGAAAATGCAGCACCCAAAGAGTTATGATTTTGCATCTGGGTGCTGGCATGAATTTTTAGCTTTGGAAAATAGTTTCGCAGAAGGTGATATACTCCCCAGTCCTGGATAATTACCGCAGCGATGGAGGTTTGCGAAAGAATGGAGAGCAGTTCAATGAGCCGGGGCAGCTCCTCGTTTTTGATAACGGTGTTGAGGGTCAGGTAAACCTTTTTTTCCTGATCTCCGGTATATTTTAAGATGGATTGTAGTTGTTCGGGTGTAAAATTCGAAGCACGTTCACGGGCGTTAAATTCTCTCAGGCCGAGGTATACTGCATCGGCGCCTCCTTCCATAGCACCGTGAAACGCTTCCACATTTCCGGCAGGTAAAAGTAATTCCGGTTTATTATTCATTCAGTAAAAATTTTTTGCAAAAGTAGTCAATTATTAATTGTGTGGGATGGGTTGGATGAATGGTTGTATGGTTGAATGAGTGCAAGGAATAATATGTGATTTGTTAATTGGTGAGCGGTTATTTAGTTAATTGGTTGACTGGTATGTATGCTCACGTGCGAATTTTTCGCGCGTGGATTCATCTTTGCGTCTGTGACGCATTAGTAGGTCGTTTAGTTAATTATAAGTGTTCAATTTCCAGGATGGGCGTTAAAAGCGCTGGAATTGGTTGCCACGTGCCATAGGGACGTGGTAGCATGAGCACGTATTACCATAAGTAATGTGAATAATAATTTCTTTAGTGAGATAAATAAGGGCACAAATCTTATTGAAAAGGATTTATGATTTTTAATTTATTATCGATTAAATGACCATGCTGTAAATCTTCTGTGTAGAGAATTTTACAGCCTGATTCTAATGCTGAATAAATAATAAGAGAATCATAAAAGCTATATTGATATCTATCCGCAATTTTACAAGCTTCCTCTATATCCTGAGGATTGTTCACATATATCGGAAACGTCATAATAGTCTCAGCTAAAACCGATTCTATATTTTCCCAATTTATTTTGAATTTTTTGTTTAAAGTATTAGCAAATTCTTTCAAGACCTGCGTACTAATAATTGCGTTAGGATGTTTTGCAATTTCTCTTGCTCTATTTTTCTTAGAACCCTCATCCTCTGAATAGCTATAAATCAAAATATTCGTGTCTATGAAGAAATTATCGTTCATTAGCCTCGTCTCTGTTGAATTTAAATCCTTTCGTTTTCAGTTTAATGGTGTTAAATTTTTTTTCTTTAGGATTCTCAGGCTCATTAATATTTTCTGATGCCTCAGTTACTTCATAGGCAATAATCTCTATTTTTTTACCAACATATCTGTCGGGTATCCTAAAAGTAAGCGTATTGTTATTTGCTCTAATAATTTTTTTAATCATTATTACCTCCTACACAAAGTTAAACATTTTTTTGAAGGATAGCACTCACACCTTCGAGCTTGCGGGCAATTTTTTCGGGTGTAGACCTATCTTTGCATCTGTGACTCATTAATAGGTAGTTTAGTTCATTATTGGTGCAAATCTTCATGATAGACGTTAAAAATGCCGGGATTGGTTGCCACGTGCCACAGGTTATCAGCAGCTTAAGAAGCAAATATCTCACGTATGGATTTATCTATGAGTCAAAGATAATCTCGCTTTTCAATACCTTTCAGGTAATCTTTAATTTCTTTCAAAATAGTCTGTATATCAGGCTCTTTTGACTCTGCTACTTTTTTGGGAGTGTGTTTGTGATGAGGAAAAGATTTAAGTTCAGGATGATGCATAGCATTATCATATCTAAAGATCAATCTTTTATTTTTATCCATGAAATGGTAACTGTATTTTTTCTTCTTTTTTTCAGGGTTATTGAACAGAAAGATAACCTCTATCAAATCAAGTTGATACTTTTCGAATTGCAACTGCCCTTTAACTATCCCTGTATAATCATCTATTCTCTTTTTTGAAATTTGATTAAGAGAAATAAAATCTGTAAAAGCCAAAATTTCATCAAAATGAGCAAAATATTCATCAATCACGCTTCCAGTTCTTTAAGTTCTTTTTCGTAGTCTAAAAGGATTTCATATTCTCCGCTCCATTCGAGGTAATCGTTGTTTTCATCCGCGTAGTCTCCAGCTCTGAAGTGTTTATAGAATTTTTCTGTTGTGATTCCGAATTTATTTTCAAAATAAGCAAGATCAATCTTAATATTTTGTATACCTCGCTTTAACTGATTAATATGAAAATCATACAAACTGTCTATAAGCGATTTGTAGTCATTATTATGTTTTTCAAGAAGCTTATCCAACTTCTTTTTGCTTTGCTTATCTAGATTACTGGTTAACATAAATTTATCATATTTTAAATCAATTATAAAATTACAAAAATTTACAATTATTCGCCAAAAATACGCATGAATTCGCAAAAATACTTCAGCTCTAATTAAGGGTGAATTCTTTATCAAGTTGAAGACAATACGCGAGTCAATCACCCTTCATCCTCAAATTCTTTCGTAAAAATAAAATACAAAAGCGGCACGATGATCAGCGTCAGGAATGTGGATACGAGCAATCCGCCGATGATCGTCCAGCCCAGCGGCGCCCAGAGCGAACCGCCCTGAAGGGTCAGCGGAAGCAATCCGCCGATGGTTGTCAGGGTAGTCAGGATGATGGGGGTGAACCGGGTTTTTCCACCTGCGATGACCGCCTCCATGGTCCTCATGCCGCTGCTTCGCAACTGGTTAGTGTAGGAAACCAGGATAATGGAGTTGTTGACGACAATCCCTACCAAACTGGTAAATCCGATGAACGCCGTGAAGGAGAAGGAATTGCCGGTTATCAGTAACGCCCATACCGAGCCAATGATTGCCAGCGGGATGGCTGTAAAGATAATTAAAGGTTTGCTGAACGAGCGGAATTGCAGCACCAGAACGGCAAAAATGGAAATGAGGGCAATGACAATGGCTATCTGCATCCCGCCAAAGCTCTCCTTGCGGTCTTTGAGCTCACCACCGATGAAAAAACTGTATCCCGGTGGGAAAGGGTATTTTTCCAGTTTTTGGATAACCGGGTCCATTACTTCATTGAGCGACGAGCCTTGCTTGATATCCGCCGTGACCAGGGCCGACCGCTCGAGGTTTCGCCGGGCGATAATTCCCGGAGCCTTCTTGAATTCCAGGTCCGCAAGCTGGCGCAGCGGGATTAGCCGCCCGCTCTGCGAAGGAACATAAACTTTCTGAAAATCCTTCATCCTGAATTTTTCACCCTTTTTCATCCGAACCACCAGGTCGTATTCCTCTCCCTCGTCATTGCGGTATTCAGATACTGTGATGCCACTCACAGCCGTTCTTACGGCTTTATCGATGGAAGAGACAGCAACACCCAGCATGCCGGCCTTTTGGCGGTTAATGTCAACATAAAGGTCGGTCTTTACCTTTGACAGATTGTTTTCGATGTTGATGGCGCCGGGCTGTTTTTCGAGCATGTCTACCACCTCATCACCCATTTCGCGTAGCTGGTCCATGTCTTCACCCAACACATAAACCATAACCGGCGACTCCACGGGTGTCCCCTGTTCAAAGGCTTTGACACTGACTTTGGCTTCATCGAACGTATCGAATCGTTTACGTAAACCCTCCAGGATGCGCCGGAATTCTTCGTATTCGTATCTTTCAAGTCTCACAAAAATTTCGGCAAAATCCTTATCATATTTTTTCGGAAACTGATTGTAAAAGATTCGGGGATTCCCGTGGCCGATATTCGTAGCATAGTAGTTGGCCTGCGAGACCGTATCGATGATGCGTTCGACTTTGTTGGTCACCTTATCGGTATAGTCAATGTTTGACCCTTCGGGCACATTGATGGTCACCATAAACTGGGGCTTTTCAGATTTTGGAAAATAAGTGATACCAAGGTACTGGATAAAAGCGAATAGCGATATACCAAAAATTATGGTGGTGAGAATTATGGTCAGAACCCTTCGCTTCAGGGCATAATGTAATGATCGTTGGTAAGGCCCGTCAATTATTTTCTGAAGATGTCGTGAAAGGCCCTGGTATGAATTTTTAGTGGATTTTCCTGAAGTATTCCCTTTGAAAGTTTTTGCAGCAATCAACGGGTTTAGAGTGAGAGCAATTAAGAGTGAAAAGGAAAGCGTAGCAATAATGGTAAGCGGCAGTGTACGGATAAAAGCGCCGGCTTTATCAGGCATCATGGCAATGGGGATAAAGGCTAAAAGGGTAGTGACCGTGGCACTGATGAGCGGCCAGCCGATTTCACGAGCCGCTTTCACGGCAGCTTCGGGTGGTTTGAAACCTTGCTTGATAAACCGGTTGATGTTCTCCACCATGACGATGGAATTATCAACCAGCAAGCCCAAAGCAACGATAAGCCCGGCAATTGAGATTTGCTCTATGCCATACCCCAATCGGTCAATAATGGCAAGGGCGATGAGAATGGAAAGAGGAATGGCAATGATAGCAATACCCGAAGAACGGACACCCAGCGCCAGGAAAATCACGATTCCGACCAGGATGATGCCCTGCAGCAGGTTCGCCAGAAAATCGTTAACCCGGTCACTGACATCTATCGACTGGTCGTAAACATATTCCAGTTGCAGGTTTTTTCCCAGCCTGGGTTTAAAATCAGCAATTTCTTTTTTGATGGCTTCGGTGGTTTCAAAAACGTTCTTGCCCTCCTTTTGCTGGATAGTAAGATAAATCGCCCGCTTTCCGCTGAAGCGGGCCCGGTAGTTTTGGTCTTCGTAATCGAACGACACCGTTCCGATGTCTTTGAGTAAAATGTTTCGGCCCTTGTAGGAGTGGACAACGGTATTCCGGATTTCGCCCAGGTTATCGTAAGTGCCACTGGTTTTGACGTTGAAAGTTTTCTGACCCAGCTTCAGGTCGCCTCCCGGAATGTTGGCGTTGTTGCTTACGATCGCCTGCGAGACCATTTGGGGTGAGATATTCATCTCCGACATTTTCCCCAGCTCAAGGTCGATGGCGATTTGTTCATCAGGGCATGCCAGGATCTCAGTATTCCTTACCGGATCGATTTTTTTGACCTCTTCCTCCAGTTCTTCGGCTTTTTCTTTCATCAGGCTGTATTCCATGGTTTCCGAAACCATCGCCAGTTGCATGATAGCCACATCCGATGATTTCAACTGCCACGTATCCAGCGAACGAATATCATCGGGAAGCTCGTTTTTTACCCCGTTAACTTTCTGGAGCACCTCATCGTACTTATCGCCGGCATCCACACCAAATACAAATTCAATGGTGATGCTGGCCAGTCCGTCGTACAGGCGGGTGTTGATTTCCTTGATATCTTCCAGCTCGTTTATCGCGTCCTCAATGGGTATGGCGACCAGTTGTTCCAGGTCGTTAGGGCTCGCTCCCGGATAGATGACTGTGATGGAAGCCCCGGGGATGGTAATTTCCGGGTTTTCCATGCGCGGCATATTCAGATAGGATTCCAGACCTGCTACCAAAAGGAGCAGAAAAACAACGATAGTAAAGCGAAAATATCGAATCGACAGTTCAGTTAACTTCATGGTTTTGTGTTAGTTGGTTACACGAACTTCGGTTTCCTCATTAATGTATGAAACGCCGGAGGTTACTACTTTTTCACCCTCCTTTACTCCCTCGCTGATTATTAGGGTATCTTCCGTTATTCGCCGTATTTTGACCTCTCTCCGGCTGACATTTCCGTCGGAATATACATAAACAAACCCTCTTTCCCCGGATGCTTCTATCAGCGCTTCGATGGGCAGTCCGGTCAGGCGGCTGGATTTTTCGGGATAGATTTCGGTGGAGGCAATCAAACCACGGGTCAGGGAAATTTTTGAGTTCTTTAGCTTAACATCTACTTCGAAAGTACCGGTATAGGGATCGGCGGATTGACTGATGCGCGAGACTTTTCCTGTAAAGGTTTTGTTTTTATACGCATCGAAACGGATATGGGCCGTATCATTCTTTTTGATTTTCAGAATGTCTTTGTCGGTTACATTCACCCGCACGACCCATTCGCCGGCGGTAGATCCAAAAAGCAACACCGGGTAGCCGGGAGCCACCATTTCATTCACCGAGCTTAGCTTTTTCAGGATTTTTCCGCTGGCCGGTGCTTTGATGGTAGAATGCGTCAGATTGAATTCGGCGATTTCATAATCCGCCTCGGCCACCTCAAGGGCCGTCTTCGCATTTTGGTAATCCTCTTTGGTTGCGACGGTATCCTGGTAAAGGTTTTTCGCCCTGCGATAATCCCGGCGGGCTTTTTCCAGGGCCAGTTCCGCCTGCCTTTTGCGGGCTTTGATTTCCGAAAGGTTCAATGCTGCTAACGTCTGGCCTTTTTCTACCGACTCGCCTTCTTCCACAAAAATATTGGCAATAATGCCACCGGTTTTGAAGCTGAGTTTGGACTCGGTCTCCGAAACCAGCTTCCCGGAGGCATGCACCGGGAATGCGTATGGCCGGTAATCCACTTCGTGGACGTTAATCTGTATGGGCCGCGACTTTTTTTCTTCCTGGTTATTGCCTTGGCAGCCCGACAAAAAGATGATCAGCAGAACAAGATATGACAGTTTATTCTTCATTTTCATCGATATTTTTTTGGTGAATGGGATAAAGAGCGGCAGCACGCTCATATCGGGCGTATTTGCCGTAAAATTTATATTGGTTGATAATTAAATCCGTTCCGGCCTCCGTCATGGAATTGCGGGCATCGATTAATTCCAACAGAGTGGCTTTTCCCTGCTGGTATTTCTTTTGAGTGATGCGGAAGGTCTTTTGGGCGGTTTGCTTTTCCTGGCGGGAGGCTTCCACGGCTTTTCCGGCGGCTTTGAGGTCATAGTAGGCGTTGACAACTTCCAGGCGGATTTTGTTTCTGAGTTCTTCCTGTTTCTGACTCACAATCTTTTTCTCCAAACGGGCTTGTTCGATTTTGTTTTGGTTCTTACGGCCATGAAACAGATCCCATTCCAGGATGACCGAAGCCAGCACAAAATCCTGGTTTTTGTTGAATTCGTATTTTGTCCCCTGAAAACCGTAATCCACCATAGCATTCAGTGTGGGAAATATATTGGATTTGGTTCTTTTCAATTCTTTATCGGCGATGCTGTTGTACGTCTCTAATCCTTTTAATTCTTCTCGCCTGTTTATGGCTTGCCGCGTTGCTTGCTCGCGTTTCAGGATTTTCATGTCGATATCCTGTTTTTCCATGGATTTGATTTCGCTCTCCAGGTCCCGGTTCAGAAGGAAATTGAAATATGACCTTGATCTTTGTTTTGCTTTGATGGCTTCCGCTTTTTTCTGCTGCCATTTTTTGAGTTCGGTTTGCGCCCGGAAGACTTTTTCTTTCGTGACCTTGTCATTTTCGTACAACTTTTGGTTTACCCGGATATTTTCATTTATCAGCTTTTTCGTGTTTTCGAGGTGCTCCAGGATTTCAAGGGTTTTCAGGTAGTTGAAATAGGCGGTTTGTACTTCCGAAACCAGTTGGCGCTTGTAGGCTTCCACATTGTATTGCTCCACCTGCGTCATCTCTTCCTTAATTTTGGAATTGTAATAAATATCTGTATTAAAAATGGGTTGCGACAATCGCAGCTTAGTTTCATGCTCCTTGGGTCTAAGGAATTCAATTTCCTCATTATCAATCTGCCTTGGCGGGAAGATTCGGTCAGTAAGGTTGTTTTCGGCTAATGCTGTGGTGATTTGATTCAGGCTGGAGTAAACAGGATTGAGCATATCGCCAACAGGGAGGTCCACCGTTCGTCCACCTTCAGCCACTGAATAGCGGGCATTAAAAGAAAGTTTCGGATAAAACAGGCCCTTAGCCTCTTTCAGCGCATAAGTGCTTTTCCGGTAATTTGATTGCTTTTGCTTGAGACTGAGATTGTCCTCCAGCGCTTTTTGGATATACCCGTCCAGCGGTGACTCCTGCCCATTCAGCGATAGAAATGAAAAGAGGATAACAACAAGTAAAAAGCTTCTCCACATGGTTTTTCGTTTGGTTCACGATTTGGTGGAATAAAGATATTGAACCTTTGGTACAAAACAAAGTGGGGAAGGTTGGGGGAGAATATGTTTGAATATTCAAAAGTGAAATTGAATTTAGTTGAATAATAGCGCTTTATAAGTTATATTCTATTATTGCTGTTCCCAATAGCAAAAAACATTAAAAACTGCTATTCTCAAAAGCAATTTTCCAAAATGGTAGATATCAATAACCCAAAAGCCGGCCCAATCGGACCGGCTTTTGATTAAAATGGTTTTAGA
>CAYFQK010000088.1:0-1259 GCA_964345255.1 uncultured Bacteroidales bacterium
GTACAATTGGAAACCTCTCTCGAAAAGAGGAATGAAAAGATTATCGAAAACGAAAAAGAGTTAGCAGGCTTGAATCAAACACTGAACGAAAAGCTGGAGCAATCCGGTTTTGCTGATGTGGAAAGTGTTAAGGAAATCCTGAAAAAAGAGCTGGATATTGAAAAAGAGCGCAGTGAAATCGACCGTTTCAGGAGGGATTTGTATGCTGCACAAAAGGATTTGGAAGCGTTGCAGGAAAAGATAAAAGACCGGGAATTTGACGAAGAACAATACCGGCAAGCCAAAAAGGATTTGGAGGAACAAAAACAAAAGTTTGAAGAGCTGAAGGAACAGCATACCAAAGCAAAGCATCAGCTGGAGGAAATCCGTAAAAACCTGAAGGAGAAAGAAACGATGGAGGCGGAGCTGGACAAACTGAAGAAGCGGGCGGAAAACCTGGCTGTCCTTAAACAGTTGTTCAAGGGAAGCGGGTTTGTCAATTACGTCTCGTCGGTCTATCTGCAAAATCTGTGTGAAGCTGCCAATCAGCGATTTTATAAACTCACCCGCCAGCAGATGCAGCTTGAGGTGGACGAGCACAACAATTTTAAGGTCAGGGATTTTCTTAACAACGGCAGGGTTCGTAGCGTTAAAACCCTTTCCGGCGGGCAAACCTTCCAGGCCTCCCTCTCGCTGGCTTTGGCTCTGGCCGAAAGCGTGCAGCAACAAAACCAGGCCCAGCAAAACTTTTTCTTCCTGGATGAAGGGTTTGGAACGCTGGATAAGGAATCGCTCCAGACCGTTTTCGATACACTGAAGTCGCTGAGGCATGAAAACCGCATCGTGGGTGTGATTTCTCATGTAGAGGAGATGCAGCAGGAAATCGATATGTACATCCGGATCGAAAATGATCCGGAAGAGGGGAGTTTGGTGCATCCGAACTGGGAGAAAAGATAAAATATACAGGTTACTAATATTTTCTATTTTAGCAGTAGCTTTAAAAAATCAAGGATAAAGATATGAAAGGAGTTCCAGGGCAAGTTTACCGGTTGATAGTTGAATTTTTTGATGATGAAAATGTAAGGATTCAGCCTCTTCTCCAGAGCGGTTCCCAACGCCGGTATTTTAGAGGAGCGCTTCGTGATCAGACTGTGGTAGCTGCCTACAATGAAAATGTAAAGGAAAATATCGCCTTTTTTACCTATCTGCGTCATTTTTTAGAAAAGCAACTGCCTGTTCCCCGGCTTTATGCGGTTTCTGAGGATTCAAAAGCATATCTT
>CAYFQK010000088.1:1359-11608 GCA_964345255.1 uncultured Bacteroidales bacterium
GCAACTGCCTGTTCCCCGGCTTTATGCGGTTTCTGAGGATTCAAAAGCATATCTTATGGAGGACTGCGGAGACTCCACCTTGTTCAGTAAAATACCTGAAGATGGCCTGCAGCCAGGGAATGACGAACTTATTAACAGCTACAAAAAAGTGCTCACCGATCTTGTCCGGTTTCAAACAGAAGGACATGAAGGGCTTGATTATTCGGTTGCTTATCCCAGGGCTTCATTTGATGAAAGGGCGATTCGCTGGGATCTGAATTACTTCAAATATTATTTTCTTCACCCATCCGGGTTGAATTACAACGAAAATGATTTGCAGGATGGGTTTGAATTATTAATAAAACTCCTGCTTTCAGTAGATTCAGATTATTTTATGTATCGCGATTTTCAGGCACGTAATATCTTGCTCAAGGGTGATGAGCTACGTTATATAGACTTCCAGGGAGGACGAAAAGGCCCCCCTCACTATGATGTGGTTTCTCTTTTATACCAGTCAAGGGCTAATATAAATCCCGGGATCAGGAATATTCTTATGCAACATTATCTGGAAGAACTCCAAAAGGTAAGAAATATAGACCCCGGGCTATTCAAAAGAGAGATGGAATACTTCAAGCTTATCAGAATGCTGCAAGTATTGGGCGCATATGGCTTCAGAGGATATATCCAGCAAAAAGCCCATTTCCTGAAGAGTATTCCATACGCACTGGAGAACTTAAATGAAGTGCTGGTAGGAGCAAGGTTGCCTTCCGAGATGACCCTTTTAAAAGATATTCTGAAAAAGATGGTAGAAAAAAAGTCAGCAGCTCCAAAAAAGAGATCGGATAGCCTGACAGTAAGTCTGAATAGCTTTTCATTTCTTATGGGAGGGCCACCTGAAGATAATTCCGGCAATGGGGGAGGGTTTGTGTTTGACTGTCGCGGACTGCCCAACCCGGGCCGGTTTGTGGAATACAGTACCATGACCGGGAAGGATTCTCCTGTCATTCGTTTCCTTGAAGAGAGTAACGAAGTGTATCGTTTTTTGGATAATATAGAGAAGGTGGTCAGTCAAACGATAGACAACTATATAGACCGGGGGTTTGAACATCTGATGATTAATTTCGGTTGTACCGGTGGACAGCATCGTTCAGTATATTGTGCTGAGCAGCTCTGCAAAAGATTGTCGCAGAAATATGATATTAAATTTAGAATCAGACATCACCAACAGGATTTGAATAAGAACGAATTTTATGAGTAAGAAGCTGTGCAAGACGAAAAAAAATCAGAAAGGAAAAAATCCTGCATTTGAGTGTAAAAAATGTGACGCACTTGCAAAAAAGAAGAAACACCTTTGCAAGCCTCAAAAATTATAATCCATGGAGTTACAAAATCTAAACCTCGAGGCGTATAAAAAAAGAGCGGATATTATTGGCAAAACAGCCGATCAGGTGATAAAGGACTGCAGTACCTTTGGTATTGAGATACACTTTTCAGGATTTACCGAATGGGCTTACGACGAGCTTTTTGAGCAGCTCGAGCAGAATATATCTGAAATGATTAATGTCTACCCTGAAAAACTATCAGCCCTTTTATATCATATCGATGTGGATAATAACAAAATTCAGCGGGAAAGCATGAAGTATACCGACTGGACATATGCTGAAGTGGTAACCGAGCTGGTATTATACAGGGAGCTGAAGAAGGTGGTTACCCGTGAATACATTAAAGAAAATCCGGATTGGTTAAACGAGTAATATGAAAGCCATGATATTTGCCGCCGGATTAGGTACGCGGCTCAGACCTTTGACAAATGCGGTTCCCAAAGCTTTAGTTCCGCTGAAGAAGAAACCGCTTCTTCATCACGCTATAGATTACCTTAGTAGTTATGGATTTGATGAAATTATCGTAAACATACACCATTTTGCCGATAAGGTTCGTGATTACCTGGCCGAAAATCATTTCAATGCCCCTATTACTATTTCGGATGAGTCTGAGAAAATCCTGGACACCGGCGGAGGATTGAAAAAAGCTTCCTGGTTTTTTGATGACGGGGAGCCTTTTTTAGTATACAATTGCGATGTGATTACCAATTTGGATCTGGAAAGTTTTTATTCGTTTCACCGAAAACATAAACCGGTGGCATCACTTGCGGTAAGGGATAGACATAATGGACGATACCTTCTTTTTGACGACCAAATGAATTTGAAAGGGCTGGGAAACAAGAAAACCGGTTATATTGATCGGTTTAGCGACTGGGAAGGAGAAGGCCGGGAATTTGGCTTTAGCGGGATTCATATCATTGATCCCATGATTTTTGATTATTTTCCGGATGAGGAGGTTTTTTCGATTCTGACATTATATAAAAAAGCCACTGCTGCAAATGAAAAGATAAAAGGCTTCAATCAATCCGGTAGTTTTTGGATGGATCTGGGGAAACCTGAAAACCTTGCTGCTGCAGAAGGAATTTATGATCAGGTGTTTAAATAAAGCCGGTTTAATTCGATCGACAGAGGTTAATATTTCTATTAAATCAAATTCTTCAGCAAGATAATCATGATAGACACATAAGAAATTGCCGGAAGCTTTTAATTAGAGATCGAAATACCATGCCAGATAGACCCAGAATTCCTGGCTTGAAATATTGCGAAATACTTCTTCCACCCGGTAGCTGAGTCCGGCTTCCGCTTTTTGTGTTTTACCGATATTTTTCCCTATGGCCGCCAGGGTCCTTATTTCAAGGTTATAGTCCTTGTCGTGAAGGCCGCCGAGGTATTCGTTACTAAACTTCAGGTAGCTTTCGTTAGGATCAATCTTTGTCCCGTCAAGGGGTAGCGCGGTGGAAATACGATAGCGCAGCCGGTATTCATTAGCGCCTCCTGTTTTAAAGGTTTGATCTGATGAAAAGCGATGGCCTAACTTGAAAGAGGCATAGGAGCTAACAATGGAATACTGCTGAAAGAGCCGGTGGCCGGGTTTTTTGTCATGAAGCCGCAAAAGATATCCTCCGGCTAGTGAGGAGTTGTAACCTGTTTTACGCTCTGCGGCAAAAGCTAACTCAGTTCTCCGGTGGATGAGATTTTGCTGTTGGTATCCATCGAAATTACCTTCGAAAAAGGCCACCTTCGATTCAGCCTTGGCATTGATTTCCCAAAACGCGTTAAGAGAGGCATTTACATTAAATTTGGGTAACAAGCCTGTTTCATAAGAATCTTGCGCCAATGCCTGAAACACGAGAAGCGTGGTAGCTAAGGTAAAAAGAAAACGTTTCATCATGGTTTAGTAAATTAAGTTGTCCATATCTTTGGGGATGATGCGCGATTGCTTGATAATTTTCCCCTGACCGTCGGTTAGTATCTCAAATTTCTTCATCATTTTTTCTTTCTTTCCCGCCATAACGATTTCGTAACGGGTACTAAAAGGCTGCTGGCTATTTCCCGAACGAATAAGTTGCTGAAGAATTTGGGGGGTGGCGGTGTATTGCCTTTGTATTTTTATGATTTTGTGGCGTTTGAAAAGACTGTCGAATTGCCGGTTTACTTTTTCTCTTATAGCCTGAGCCATGTCGTCAAATCCGATAATAAACTCCACGTCCTGGATATTTCCCAGCGTATCGAATTCTATGCTGTATTTTGAGCCACGAATACGCACCTTTGCTTCCACCGAAGCATCCTTCATGTTTTTTTCCCTGTACCATTTAATACGGGAATCAAGCTGACACTTTTTAATGAAAGTAAGGGCTTTTGCGGGGACTTCTTCCGCTTTGATTCGCGACTCTTTTTCGTATTTGACCTGCGCCTGAACAGAACCTCCAATGCCGATTAACAGGGCTATTATGACCCCGTAGTTTAGAATATATTTTAAAATTTTCATGCCAGTCTTATAAATTGCAATAAATACAAAAATATAGAATTCACAATTAAAAATAAAAATATGATAACTTTGCACCTATGGAGGAGAAAGAAAAGGAAATAGTTAGTCTGAAAGACCAAAAGCTGGCCCGTTATGCCAGAGCGCTGGGGCACCCCGTGCGGGTCTACATCGTTAAACTTCTGGCTAATCAGGCATGTTGCTACAGCGGTGACTTATCGGAAGATTTGCCTATTGCCCGATCTACCTTGTCTCAGCATTTGAAGGAACTGAAAGATGCCGGATTTATCCAGGGAACCATCGAAGCTCCCAAGATTAAGTACTGCCTCAACCAGGAAAATTACCGGGAAGCACAGATCTTATTTGCCGGACTGCTAGGACTGGAAGAAAAATGATATTCCGGATTTTGAATTCCAAATTCCAGGATCAATAAGGAACAGTTTGAAACCTGGAGTTTTGAATGCCCGATTGGTTGGATGGTTGAATGAATCACTGGCTGTTAACTGGTTAATTGGATGATTTGTTGAGTGCAGGAAAACCTTCCAGCTTTTAGCGGAGACCTGAGGGGCAGGGGAAGATGGAAGGTTTTTGCCGGGTCTTGGATGGGTGCAATCTTCCTCCATTCAATTCAAGGTTTTCAATTGCCAGGGAGCTAACCCGGAATTTGAACAGAAAAACTATGATTGAGCCCATAATTATTAACGAATTCAAAAAATAGCACATATTTTTGCATCGTAAATAATATAAACATGGATTTAAAAGAACAGCCACAGTACCAAAGTTTTCATCTTGAGGGCGTTAAACATATGGCTCCCAAAAAAGCATATAGCTTAATATCAGAAGGTCAGGCAATTATGCTCGATGTGCGTGAAAAAGATGAGTTTGAGGTAGAGCATGTCAATACGCCGAATGTGTTGTTACATCCAATGCCACAAATTATGGAACGTTTGCAATATATCCCCGATGATCGCTTGATTGTGGTGATTTGCGCGAAAGGCGAACGTAGTGTAAAGGTGGCCAGGGTATTGGAAATGCAGGGATTTGCTCAAGTCGCCAATCTTGACGGAGGAATGAAGCAATGGCTGAAAGAAGACCTTCCGGTGGAAAACATCATGCCCGAAGCCTGTGGCAGTTGCAAAGGGGGGTGCTGTTGATTTAATGTGTTTTTAGAATATCGCTTTAATTTTTACTTCCGGTTAAATGAGAACTTCTTGAACTTTTATGGGGTTATCATGTTTGTTGCATGACTGTGTGAATTTAACAAATTTTTAAAATATATATTATGGCTTATATTTGCATTTTCATGAGTGGTGAACACTTGGTAAAAAATACGAGCCATTTTAAGAAGAGATTTTTATAGATTACTAGCTTTTAATAGTTGAGATTATATGAATTTTAAAGTTATTACCGGTAAAACCCATATATTACTTCTTGTGTTTTTTTTAGTATCCACACACATTTCTTTATCGCAAAATAACGCTAAAAACACGGATGACAATAATGGTAAATTATCGGTTTTTCTTGATATAAGTTATTGGGTGGATGGTGATTATATACGACAGCAAATTCCTGTGGTCGAGTATGTACGTGATAAGGAGCTTGCTGATGTACATATTATTATGTCGAGGCATGATGCCGGACAGGCAGGTACTAACTATGTGATTTCTCTTATTGGCAGAGGCCAGTTCAAAGGAGTAAACAATGAATTAACATACTGGTCACCGGCTGCGGAAACTGACCATGAAACAAGGCAGGGTTATACCAAGATGATTAAAATAGGATTAGCTCCCTTTATTGTTAACATGGAAAATAATCCGGACAAGGTGCTTTTGCAGTATACGGCAGATAGTGTGTCTGATAGTAAGGATCAGGAAGTAACTAAAGACCCCTGGAACCGATGGATATTTGAAATATATGGAGGAGGTTACTTCGATTTCGAAGAAACGCGTAATTCAATGCATATCAGATATGGTTTTTATGCCGATAAGGTCACAAAAGACTGGAAAATAAGAGCGCGTCCTTACTTTAACTACAATGAGCGCAATTATGAAATTGAAGATTCTATAGTAAACACTACCACTCGCAGAGACGGATTCAACGGGTATGTGATAAAAAGTTTAACAGACCATTGGTCAGCGGGGGTTTTTACAAATATACTATCCAGCACTTATCATAACATGGATTTTCAATTGGTGGTATCTCCAGGTATCGAATACAGCCTTTTCCCGTATGATGAGGCCACCCGGCGCTCCATCGCTATCGCATACAAAATCGACTATTCGTACAATGATTATTTAGACAAAACTATTTTAGGAGAGACTGAAGAAATTCTTTGGGGACAATCTTTGGTGGTATCAGCAGATTTTCGTCAGACTTGGGGGAGCATTCAGGCAGGAATAACAGGCTCCCATCATTTCCATGATTTTAGCTCCAACCGGATTGAATTAAATACAGAAGTAAATTTTAGAATTTTCAAAGGTTTTTCTTTGACGATGGATGCCGACTATGAATTAATTAATGATCTGGTGGCCATACCTATGAAAGATATGTCGACGGAAGAGATATTGCTGGAACAGCGCAGGCGATCAACCAATTTTCAGTTTGACGGACACATAGGCTTTACTTATACCTTTGGTTCGGAACGCTCCGGTGATTATAACCCAAGACTTCAATAAATCTATTTTGCGAGGTGTTTTCAGGAGACAATTTTTAACTTTCTTTAATAGGAAAAAATGGGTTTGAACTATTTAAATGTATTATTTTTATACCCTATGGCGCAAAATACATTTACCATATTGTGTCCTCCCATTAAGTGCGGTAAATGCCGCCGCATGCAGGAAAAGCTGACAGCCCTGATTGAAAGGGAGGAACTGGATGCTGACATACAGCTTGTGAACGATCTTCAGCAAATGCTGAATTACCGCACCTGGGTACTTCCCACGCTTCTGTTTAACGATAAGGTGATAGCAAGGGGCTATTTTCCGAAAGAAGAAAAAATTATGGGGCTAATAAAATAGAGACAGGTTATTTTCTAATGATTTGTGGTCATTCACATTCTTTACAACAAAACGGTTTTATTTAAAATTCCTTCCACACAAAATCCTTTGGATTCATCACGGCAACACGTTCACCCGATTGGGATAAGACCAACAGTCCTTTTTCTTTAGCTGCTTCGTAACTACTCTTCGGAATGCTCATGGCAGCCACAGCGCCGATAACTTTTTTGCCGGCATATTCATCAAAAAGCACTTTAAAATTGGCAAGCTTGCGATTGATGAAATCATCCACGTCTTTTGGATGCAGCTTGTATTTCACTTCGATCACGATGGTATACTCTCCGTTATGCAGAACAATATCGTATTCGCCCTGCAGTTTTTTCGTTCGGCGCTCAAACCGGTCTACTTTGTCATATTTGATGCCAAAAATAGAATCCCTGGCCTCCAGGCCCCGCTTAAAGAATTCTTCCGCCATTTCGCGGCTGTTTTCGGAGACGCCGCCATACATTTTGGCTAACCGGTCGATTTTGCGATCGGTTTCTTTAAACATTTTGTCAGTCTCGCGGAACATTTCCCTCACATCCTCAAAAGAGGTCGGCTGACCATATTCCGATAAGGGTTCGTTTGCTTCGCTGTTTTTGTTGTGAGCCATAGTCCTGAGTGCGTTTTATATTAAAATATAATCTACTTATACAAAGATAACCAATCTATTCGACAAAGACAATTCATTGCTGAAGCTCAATGGCTTTGCTCAGTATAACTATCTATCTGCCGTGATTGGTTGAGTGCTTGCCAACAAGGTTCAACGGGCGTAAGAGCCTATGGTTTGGAAAAAGGTTTCTGTTCCTGATTTATTTTTGGTGTATACTCCTGGTTCTTTGGGAGAAATGAAGTGGGAGAAAGAGGATATGTGCTGATGAAAGTTTCCCCGTATAGTTGATAATATGTTTAAAACTCAACAAGCTCTGACTTTCCTATGTGGGGAATTAATTGTTTTTTTATATCTCAAAAAGGAAGAAATGGAAGAGAATACAGACAATAAGACTACTGCCCAAAAGCCCCAAAAGGTGCCCTATTATCGTAAGCCCGAAGATTTGTCGGTGGATGAATGGCAGGCGGCTCTCAGAAAGCAATTTGCAGCAGACCAGGATTTTGATATCAGAAACACTGGCCATCATCCGGTATTTTCCGATTTTGAAGTATACAATCCCAAGTCAGGGAAAACCTATAAAGTATCGATTCGTGATAACGAGCATAGCTATAATTTTTGTTCCTGTCCTGATTTTAGGGTTAATGGTTTGGGCACGTGCAAACATATTGAGAATGTATTGTTAACACTAAAAAAGAACAAATCCAATTGGCAGCATTTTAATGATAGCCAAATCCATACCTATTCCTCACTCAGCATCTATTATGGAAAGGAACGGAAGTTGAAAGTGAAACCGGGAAGTGAAAATGGGGAGAAAGTTAAGGCACTTTTCGCTCCCATCGCAGACCGGGAAGGGTTTATTCAACCGGAATATCTTCTGGAATTGGAAGACTATATCCGCCGGGCTACTTCGTTAGACCCCAATTTCAGGGTTTACCCCGATGTGTATGAGTTTATACGGGGGCATAGGCAACAACAGGAAAGGGAACGGCTGACTCGTGAAATATTCCCCGATGGGATTCGGAGCGAAGCATTTGACGGCCTCATCAATGGTGAGCTTTATCCGTACCAAAAAGCGGCGGTATTGAAAATTTTTAAAGCCGGTAGAATCCTTGTGGCCGATGAAATGGGGCTGGGGAAAACTATCCAGGCCATAGCGGCGGTGGAATTGTTTGCAAAGTATTCGCAGGTGAAGAGTGTATTGATTGTATGTCCTACTTCGCTCAAATATCAGTGGAAAAAGGAGATTGAAAAATTCTCCGGCCGAAACGCCCTTTTGGTTGAGGGACAAATCCACAAACGTAAAAAGCTTTACAAACAGGAGGCGTTCTATAAAATTATCAGCTATGGCATCACACGCAATGACATGGATTTCATTAATGAAGCCGGTCCCGACCTGGTCATACTGGATGAAGCCCAGCGTATCAAAAACTGGAAGACCCAGACTGCCAGGGCGGTGAAGAAAATGCAGTCCCGGTTTGCTATCGTACTTACCGGCACTCCTTTGGAAAACCGGCTCCAGGAGATACACTCGATTGTGGAGTTTATTGATATGTATAAACTCGGCCCCCTCTTCCGCTTCCTGCATAACCATGAGATCACCGATGAGTATGGTAAGGTTACGGGCTACCACAACCTCAAGGCCATCAACAATACCTTGGAGCCTATCCTGATTCGTAGAACGAAAAAGGAAATCATCGATCAATTGCCCGGACGGGTTGATAAGAATTTCTTTGTTGAAATGACAGAGGAACAGCAAATTGACCATAGCGACTATTACGAAAACGTGAGCCGACTGGTGAATAAATGGCGCCGGCAAGGTTACCTGGTGGAGGAGGACAGGCAAAACCTGCTGATTAATCTGGCATGTATGCGAATGGTCAGTGATTCCACACATATCCTCGATGCGCAAAACCGGCACGATAATAAGATAGACGAACTCATGCAACTCCTGGAAAATGTACTGGAAAACGAGGATAATAAAATCGTTGTGTTCAGCGAATGGAAAAAGATGTTTGAATTGGTTATCCGGGAACTCGAGAAGCGGGGAATAGATTATGTGTACTTAAACGGTGACCTGTCAACCAAAGAACGCAAACGGATCATTCAACGCTACCATAATGAAAAGGAGCTGAAGATATTTCTCTCTACCGATTCCGGCGGATTAGGGCTTAATCTGCAATGCGCGAATGTCATCGTTAACCTTGATTTGCCGTGGAATCCTGCCAAACTGGAACAACGAATTGCCCGCGTTTATCGTTTGGGACAAAACCAGCATGTCTATGTCTACAATTTTATCTCGAAAAATTCAATCGAACACCGGATATTTTACTTGCTGGGGTTCAAAAAATCCGTATTTAGCGGTACTTTGGACGGTGAAAAAGACGTCGTGAAACTGGATGAGGATAATATGGGCAGTTTCATGGAAACCGTGGAATCGCTGACGGAAGTGCAACCTGAGAAAAATGAGAGGGGTACGGAAGATGATACACAGGCTACCACTTCACAATCCAAAGAGAAGGCGCATGAAACAGATGCTGCTAATAACGAGGAAGTTGATGCGGAAGAACCTGAAAATGTAAAGAATAATACGGATGAGCTAAATTTGTCTGATTCTGAAAAGGAAAAATCCTTTGGAAAGAAAGAACGAAGGAAAAAAGGTTTCTTTAGTAAAATTGGCAAGAGTGTAAAAAGGTTGCTGAAAAAAATATTTTGAGGTGTCTAATTAAATACTAAAACTTAGTTATTGGACATTGAG
>CAYFQK010000089.1:0-11504 GCA_964345255.1 uncultured Bacteroidales bacterium
ATTATGAAAATCAGAAATTTGAGTTTTTGAACACCTTGCCCCATTACACGGAGATGATTGAGAGGAAGGGGGTTTAGTTTAAAACGAATTTAAATATTAAATCCCTGTTGTTGTTCAGTGGTATACGAAAAAAAATTTTAAATTTGCAGGTGTTTCGATTGAAAGCAATATTCATAAAATCATACAAAATCGAGTGAAATGAACAAGACTTTGAAAATCATCCTCCAGATTGCTTTGACCTTAGTAGTTGTCATACTGGCATACATGGTGGTCGAAAGCATAATGAATCCTGTGCGTTTTAAGCAAGAAAGGCAGCGTAGAGAAAACGTTGTGGTACAAAATCTTAAAGATATTCGTTCGGCTGAGCTCGCTTTTAAAGACATTCATGATACTTACACCAACTCTTTTGATTCACTTTCCAGGTTTGTCAAAAAAGGCGAGATACCGGTAGTAAATATCATACAAGACCCTTCAGACACGACCTTTACTAAAACTATCAATGACACTATTGATTATGTGAATGTACAGGATTCGTTATTTGGTGACCGTAAGAATTTTAACCCTGACAAAATTGGGACGATTCCATTTTCTAAAGGAGAGAAATTCGAGCTGAAAACCGATACCATAGAAAAAGGTGGAGTGAGCGTGAATGTGATTGAAGTAAAAGCGCATTACAATACCTTCTTGACTGGGATGGACCAGCAATTGATTCTGAACCAAATCAAAAAACGGGATGACATTGACAAATATCCCGGTCTGAAATTTGGTTCGCTTAAAGAACCAAATACAGACGGAAATTGGGAATAATAGGTTGATATGAATGAACCCTTTGTGCCTGATTCAACATATCGTGATGAAGCTTTAAATTATTCCAAAACAGATAGATATGTATTATCCATCCAGTTAAGCCTGGATGGATTTTCTTTTTCTGTTCTGGATAGTGAACTGAAAAAATTTCTTGCCCTCGAAACCTTTCCCCTAAAGAAAGTAGAGACAAGTATACAGTTTTGCAAGCGCTTAGATCAGTTTATAGAAGAATATTCATGGATTAAGAATTATTTCCACAAGATATACCTGTTGTACGAAACGCCCAAAGCGACCCTCATTCCCGAACCATTGTTTGAGAACAGCGAGAAAGGGCTTTATTTGCACTTTAATCATGAAGTAACCACTTATGAGCAAATCCGCTCCGATTTCCTTAAAAACACAGAGGCTTACCAGGTCTACTGCATCCCTGACTGCTTGAAATACCGCGTGGATAAATACTTTAAAAAGGCTGAGCTGTTGCATTTTTCAACCCCTTTAATCGAAAGCCTGCTTATTAGTAATAAAAACCAGGATGTTACCAACAAAGTTTTTCTTAATGTAAGAAATCAGTATCTGGATATTGTAATCTTAAATGATGAAGGACTGCGGTTTTTTAATTCGTTCTTTTACTCTGCACCGGAGGATTTTATTTATTACCTGCTTTTTGTCCTGGAGCAGCTGGGGTTTAATCCCGAAGATGTGGATTTACGCCTGATGGGGAATATTAAAAAATTCTCAAAAGAATATGAAATGCTCTTTACTTATGTAAGAAATCTCTCTTTCGAGCCCAGGACCACTTCATTTAAATACAGCCATGTCTTTGATAAACTCCCGCATCACTTTTATTATAATTTATTCAACGTTAACATATGCGGATTATAAGCGGAAAATACAAGCACATTAAATTTAATCCGCCCAAAAACCTGCCCGTCCGGCCTACCACGGATAAGACTAAAGAGAGTGTTTTCAATATGCTGGGAAGTTATGTGGACTTTGAAGCCGCCCGTGCACTTGACTTATTTGCAGGCACCGGTAGCATGTCCTTTGAGTTTTTATCCAGGCAATGCAGCCACGTCACCGCTGTAGAACAGAACCCCAGGGCCATCAGTTATATGAGGTCGTTGGCACGGGATTACAGTATAAAAAATTTCAGTGCTTTTAAGGCCGATGTCCACAGATTTATTGAAAGAAGTAATGATTCTTACGATATAATTTTTGCAGACCCCCCGTATGACATGCAAGCTATTGATCGCCTGCCGCAGCTTATTTTGGATAATAATTTGTTAAGTGATGAGGGATGGATGCTTATAGAGCATTCGAGAGATTATAACCTCTCGCCGGTCGATTATTTCCATGAGGAAAGGAAATATGGCCGCACCCGGATATCTGTTTTCCGCAAGTAAATGGAAGTAGAATTGAGTCGTTACCCTTGATCGTGTTTTTTGATATCAATTGCTGAAGGGATGAAAGGTTTAATATCTCCGCCGTGTTTAAAAACATCCCGCACTACCGATGAGTTTACAGCCGTCTGCTCTGGCGTAGTCAGCAGAAAAATGGTTTCTATTTCATTAAACATTTGCTTATTTACCTGGCCGATACTGCGTTCAAACTCAAAATCTGCGGACGTTCTCAACCCTCTTAAAATATATTTTGCCCCTATCTTCCGGCAATAATCTACCGTTAGTCCCTGGAAGCTGTCGATTTCGATATTTTCGTCAGAGGCAAATGTTTTGTTGAGCCATTCTACTCTCTTTTCCAGGCAGAAAAGGCTTTTCTTTTCCGAGTTCTCTCCAATGGCAACAATGACTTTGTCGAATAAGGGAAGCGCTCTGCGTATGATGGATTCATGCCCGATTGTTATTGGATCAAATGAACCCGGAAAAACTGCAATTTTCATAGCTTTAAGGTTTGATTAATGATAAACCACAAATGTATTAATTTTAGTAATCTCCCAAAATATTTTGGCTTTTCAGGGAAATTTACGAGCTAAATTGATTTGTTCTGAGGTGTCTAATTAAATACTAAACTTATTTACCGGGCAATGAGTCGATTAGAATTTTCAAAAGACTCCATGGAGGAATCTCATCATTACCCCTTAGAAAAGATATTTTAAAAAAACCGCTGTGATAGGCTCCTTTTTAGCATTTGGTTTACCACCTCAATTTTTGTTTTTCATAAAAAACAAGAGCAATTCTTTTATGGATTCATAACTTTTATCAGCATACCACGCGACCTCCTTTTCTTTAACCCATAATGCTTCCACTATATCTTCTTCGGCCTGAGGGGTGAGATTTTCATTCCCAAAAGCATCCATATGATACCAATAAGTTGTTTTAATAATGTACCTGTTATTCCTTTTATAGATGTGATAGGTAGGTTTAATTAAATTTCGGATTTTAATATGAGTCAATCCTGTTTCTTCTCTGACTTCTCTTAAAGCTGCATCCTCTATTTTTTCACCTTTATCTACCTTGCCTTTAGGTAGATCCCATTTATCCTGGCGGAAGATAAAAAGGAAATTCCCTTTTTCATCTTCCACCACTCCGCCGGCTGCCGTCACCGGGATGAAAAGACTAAAAAACCGGTTTTTCAACCATTCGGCATCAGGGTGATATAGTACGGCATTTTTATGGGCATCCTCACTAAGAAAATGCATTACCGCCGTTTCAATTTTTTCTGTTTTCGTGAAATCATAAAATATCTTACCCGCAGCGGTACGGGCCTCTGCTTTATTGCCGGTTAGTAAAATTGCTTTATCGTAGTAAAAAACTTTATACATTTGCTTTATGATTTATTCTAAAGAGATAGCAGGCCAAACAGCCAATTATTTATTGCAAATTAAAGCAATTAAACTAAATAACGCCAATCCATTCACCTGGTCTTCGGGATGGAAATCACCAATTTATTGCGATAACAGGAAAACGCTTTCCTATCCGGAAATCAGAACCAGCCTCAGAGATTATTTCATAGATATACTCAAAGAGCATTTTTCTCCCTTTGACATGGTGGCCGGGGTAGCCACCGGTGGAATAGGTATCGGAGCGCTTATTGCCCATGAATTAAAACTGCCCTTCGTTTATGTAAGAAGTAAGAAAAAAGGACATGGACTGGAAAATCTTATCGAGGGAGACATCAATGTGGGGAAATCAGTGGTTGTTATTGAGGACCTTATTTCCACAGGAAACAGTAGCCTGAATGCTGTAAAAGCACTGCGAAAGACCGGTGTGCAGGTGAAGGGTATGGCTGCTATTTTTACATATGGTTTTGAGATGGCTGAAGAAAACTTTAAAAGGGAAAAATGCAAATTATTTACACTTTCCGATTATGATACAGCCATTGAAGCGGCGTTGAAAAAAAACTACATTAAAAACGAAGACCTTGGCTCCCTGGCTGAATGGCGCCGCAACCCCGATAAATGGCGGCAATAAGCCTAATCTTTTTAAAGAAACCGGATTTCTTTAAAACCGCATGCGTAACTCCTGCCTTGTTCGTCAGTAAGGCGCAGCCTGCCGAAATCGTCAATTCCCTGTATGTAAGCCTTTACATGGTTTTTATCTATAATATAATCACCCCACTCATTTAACCTGAAAAGGTATTGATAGTATTCGTTGATTAGCGTACTGAAATTTCTTTTATAAAGAGAATGAAAATACTTCTCAAGATGGTTTGTGAGTGATTTTAGTAGCTTATCCAGGCTGTGGGCGCTGCCGGTGATTTGTTTCAGCGATACCGGGTTGGGAGCATCACTGTGGAATTGTTCCTGGTTTACGTTGATGCCTATCCCTACAACAGTTAAATCAATAGAAGAGCCATAAAGGAAATTTCTGATGAGAATACCTGCAATTTTTTTTGTGTCAATGTATAGGTCATTAGGCCACTTTACCATGACTTCCGCCTTTGTGTGCTCCTGCAAAAATCTGCGTATGGCAAGGGAAGTGGCTATATTCAGATTAAATTGCTCATCCGCCTGAACAGCTTGCGGTCTCAGCAACAAGCTTAAAGTGAGGTTTTTTCCTTTCTCGCTTTCCCAATGGTTTTTTTCCAGCCCTTTTCCGGCCGTCTGGTGATCAGTAATAATCAGTGTGCCTTCACTATAATTTTTATGATTTTTTAGCAAATATTCATTAGTGGAAGGTATCTCCCTTAAACGGATGATGTTATTAATGATAGGTTTCATTATATAGTAGTTGCTCTTTTATTTAAAGCAAAGGTAAAAAACAAAAGAGTGGCAGTAATGGACAAAATGTCAGCTTGTTTAACCCTTGTCATTTTTTTGTTAGACATTGAACAAAAAGATTCTCAGCGTAGTTCAGTTTTCATATGATCAAGCCATATACAAAAGCGGGATAAGAATGCCCTGAACCTTAACGAATTTTATATATTTTTGAAGCACTAATTTGAAACCAAATATGGTGTTTATAAAAAGAACGCAAGAAACTAAAAGAGTGGTAGATACAATTAAAGAAGCGCTACTGGAAAAAAAGGCAAAAGACATTGCAGTAATAAATTTAGGAACAATTGAGAATGCAGTTTCTGATTATTTTATCGTAACCCATGGCACCTCCGACACGCATGTTGAAGCTCTTGCAAAGGCGGTAGTGGACAAAACCGAAGAAAATATAGACTCTTCACCATGGCATATCGAAGGGATGAAAAATAAGGAATGGATTTTGATAGACTATGCAGATGTTGTTGTTCATATTTTTCAGCCGGAGATGCGGAATTTTTATCGCATAGAGGAATTGTGGGCGGATGCCGACATAGAACACATTGATGAAGAATAAATTTTAAAGTAAAAAATCAGGATGGTAGAAAAAAATCAAAATAAACAGAATAATTCTCAAAATACGAACTCCCAGAATAGTAGTGGAAATAAGGAAAAAAAACCGAAATTTAATTTTTATTGGGTTTACGGATTAATTATCGTTCTATTTCTTGCATTTAACTTTCTCAATTGGGATACTGGCGCGAAAGAAACAAATTGGGGAGATTTCAGAAGCATGTTAAAAAACGAGGATGTGGAGAAAATCGTCCTTGTAAATAAAGATTATGCGGAGATATATCTTAAACCAGATGTTTTACAAAACAACGAATATAAGGACGCTGCTGATCAGTCCTTTGGCCAAGAAGGACCACATTATATATATACTGTAGGCTCAGTTGATAAATTTTATGAGAGGGTAGAAGAGGTACAGAAAGATTTAGAGAATCCGGTTTTCATAAACAACGAGAAAAGACGCAACTGGGGTGGCGAAATACTGAGTTGGGTGCTTCCCCTGCTTCTGCTCGTAGGGGTTTGGATATTTTTTATGCGCATGATGAGCCGCGGAGGCGCCGGCGGTGGCGGCCAGCTTTTTAATATCGGCAAATCAAAAGCTCAGATTTTCGATAAGGAGAACTCGGTAGATGTTAATTTTCAGGATGTGGCAGGTTTGGATGAGGCCAAAGTTGAAGTCATGGAAATTGTTGAGTTCCTTAGTAAACCCGAGAAATACACGAACCTGGGAGGTAAAATCCCGAAAGGTGCTCTTCTTGTCGGCCCTCCGGGAACAGGTAAAACGCTGCTGGCAAGAGCTGTTGCCGGAGAAGCCGGCGTGCCGTTTTTCTCGATTTCAGGATCTGATTTCGTTGAAATGTTTGTAGGCGTTGGGGCTTCCAGAGTTCGCGACCTTTTTAAGCAAGCCAAAGAAAAAGCGCCTTGCATTATATTCATAGATGAGATTGATGCCATCGGACGTTCGCGTGGGCGAAATGCTATGTCTGGTTCGAACGACGAGCGGGAGAATACCCTGAATCAATTGCTCAATGAAATGGATGGTTTTGCAGCTAATACCGGCGTGATTATTCTTGCAGCTACCAACCGGGCTGACGTGCTCGATAAAGCCCTCTTGAGGGCAGGCCGCTTTGACCGTCAGATTCCCGTAGAATTACCTGATTTGAAGGAACGAAAACAGATCTTCGCGGTGCACATGAAACCGCTTAAGCTTAGCTCGGAAGTGGATAACGAGTTTATGGCTAAGCAAACACCGGGATTCTCAGGAGCTGATATCGCTAATGCGTGTAATGAAGCAGCACTAATTGCAGCGCGTAAAAGTCATAGCACCATTACCAAGAAAGATTTTATGGATGCGGTAGACCGAATCATAGGCGGGCTGGAGAAAAAGAACAAGATCATCTCGGCTGAAGAGAAAAAAACTATTGCTTTCCATGAGTCGGGACATGCAGCGGTAAGCTGGCTTTTGGAGCATGCCTCGCCGTTGGTGAAAGTAACTATCGTTCCACGAGGGAAATCTTTGGGTGCTGCCTGGTATTTGCCCGAAGAACGCCAAATTACCACCTACGATCAAATGGTCGATGAGCTGACGGCCGCACTCGGTGGTAGGGCCTCGGAGGATGTAAACTTTGGGAAAGTATCCACAGGAGCGCTTAATGACCTTGAAAGAGTTACAAAACAAGCTTACGCTATGGTAGCTTATTTTGGTTTAAATAAGCGATTGGGCAATATTAGTTATTACGATAGTACAGGCCAGCAGGAATACTCGCTTCAAAAACCTTACAGTGAGAAAACAGCTGAGAATATTGATGAAGAGGTACACAAGCTGGTGGAGGAAACGTATCAGCGGGCTAAAAAGATACTGACAGAAAATAAAGACAAGGTAGAAAAACTCGCCAGTATGCTGTTGGAACGTGAGGTGATATTCAGCGATGACCTGGAAAAGATTTTTGGTAAAAGGAAAGATGCGGAAGATAAGCTCCCCCGGCTGAAAGACTTTGAGGAGAATGAAGCGGGTAAAGATGAAGAGTCTGCCGGCGCTGATGATACTCAAGAAAAGGCCTCCGGCAATCAGGAAGATGTTCAGGCAACAGACAAGGATTATGAAGACACAGCCGGTGATGAATCAAACCAAGAAACTAAAAAGCCTGAAAAAGATGATGAAGGCAAAAACACAAAAGATTCAAAATCATAGATTTTAATATAAAGGCAGGTTGGTTAACCGGAGTGGCGCAAAGGCTGCTCCGGTTTTCTGCTGTTTTAAAACAAGACCTTCCCCCCTTTGCTAAGAAAAATCCTCATAAAAATGTATTTTAGCTGAGAATTAGCGATTTTATTTATGGAAGATAACTGGGCAAAAGTTTATACTTCATCCCAACTATATGAAATAGAGCTGATAAAAGGCTTGCTCAATGAAAACAATATTGAAAGTGTGACTATTGATAAGCAGGATTCAGCTTACCTTTTTGGGGTGATAGAGTTGTATGTAAAAGTAGAACATGCCTTCCAGGCTAAACAATTAATTGAACAGAATCAGGGTGAATAATTTTTATCTGAGAGCTACAACCGGAATTTTGTATGTCGCAGTGACTGTTTCTGCTATCCTGATTCATGCGCTGACGACAGCAGCGCTATTTTTGGTGGTGGCATTATTTACACAGGCAGAATTTCTCAAGACTTTCAAAGGGAAAGCAAAGCCTCACCTGGGCTTTTCATTACTGGTTAGCGCCGTGTTGTACGTCATTATTGCGCTACATAGTATGGGTACCCTTGAAGATAAGCACCTTCTCCTGCTCATACTGCCGGTTATCGCAATTTATACCATAGAACTTTTTCGCGGCGAAAAAGCGCACTTTCTCAATATGGCTGTCCTATTAGTTGGGTTAGTGTATATCGTTTTTCCTCTGGCATTACTCAACACCATTTATCAGTTTGGAAATTTAACAACAGGGGCTGACTACCAGTTTATCCTCACTTTTTTTGCAATGGTTTGGATAAACGATACCGGAGCTTATGCAACCGGCTTACTCATCGGAAAACATAAATTATTTCCGTCTGTTTCTCCTAAGAAGACCTGGGAAGGGTTTTTTGGAGGTGCGCTGTTTACCTTAATAACAGGTTGGGTTGCAGGAATTTATTTTGTTGGGTATCAAGATGTTAATTATGTCATTTATGCGCTAATTATTATTATCTTTGCAACCTTAGGAGACCTTGTGGAGAGTCTGTTAAAAAGAAATTTCAATGTGAAGGATTCGGGTAGCATTTTGCCCGGTCACGGAGGAATGCTGGATAGGTTTGACGGGGTTTTATTGAGTTCTCCGGTCATTTTTTTGTACATAAAATTTATTATTTAAAAATAGCCAATGAAGATACATAAAGAAGGATATAGCGTTATATTTAAGTTTTTTGCCTTACTAGTGGTATTTAATGTCATTTTGGGTCTTTTATTATCAGGATATCCCGTGTGGCAATACATTATTTATGGCGCGAGCTTTATTTTTTTAATTATTGTCGGCCTCTTTTTCAGAGCACCCAGCAGACCGTTTGAAGTGGAGGGCGACAATACTATTATTTGTCCCGCCGACGGTAAGATTGTTGTTATTGAAGAAGTGGAAGAACCTGAGTTTTTCAAGGATGTACGCCGTCAGGTGTCTATTTTTATGTCTATCAGCAACGTCCATATTAATTGGTATCCAATACAAGGGGTGGTTAAATATGTAAAATATCACGCCGGTAAATACATGGTAGCTTTTCACCCCAAATCATCAACGGAAAATGAGCGAAACACTGTGGTTGTCGGAAACCGCCACGGGGAAGTGTTATTCCGGCAAATAGCCGGCTACGTAGCGCGGAAAATCGTTAGTTACGCTTCTAAAGGCCTCACCGTAAAACCAGGAGATAGCGCGGGAATGATTAAATTTGGTTCGCGTGTTGATTTGTTTTTACCACTGGATGCAAAAATTGATGTTAAACTCAATCAAAAAGTCTCTGCTGGTAAGACGGTTATTGGTCATTTGCAGCCTAAGACGAAAAAAACAGTCTATAAAAAATCGCGCAGCGAGCTTAAGTCGGTAACTTCGTAAGTAGGATTCATACCGTTACTGATATTTATATAATTTACAAAAACCTGATCAATGCCGGCATCTGCAGCTCCCTGAATATCTGACTCGGGATCGTCACCAATAACCAGGCTTTCAGTCTTACGGGCCGCCGTTTGCTCCAGGGCGTATCTGAATATTTCCTGATCGGGCTTCTTGCTTCCGGCATTTTCAGAGGTGATAACCGTATCAAAATATTTCCTTAAGCCCGACTTTTCGAGCTTAACAAATTGCACTTCATTAAATCCGTTAGTCAGGATATGCATGATGTAATCAGTTGCAAGGTACTGCAGCGTTTCATGTACATTAGGAAAAAGGCGTGTCTTTGTCGGACTGATGGAAATGTATTCCTCGCCCAGCTTTTCAGCCAGCGCAATATCATTTATCGTAAAGTATTTGAGGGTACGCTTAAATCTTTCAACCCGAAGATGCTGCTTGGATATTTCGTTGTACTTATATTGTTGCCAAAGGGCTTTGTTAATGGCGCGATATGTGTTTTTAAAGCTTTCAAAAGTGGGGATCCCTCTCCGCTGCAAATGATGATTAGAATAAAGTTCTCTTAACGTTTCTTCAGAGTTTGCTTCAAAATCCCATAAAGTCCGGTCTAGGTCGAAGAATAAATGACGGTATTTTTTCATGCTGCCTAAATTTGATGCAAAGGTAGTAAAAGCAAAAAAGCACAACAATTCGTGCATCAGTAATTGACGCTTTTTGAAGATGCCGGAGCCTTTTTAGCCATATTGTTTCTGGCGCAGCCATTCAAAAATCGTAACAGCCATGGCATGCGAAACATTCATCGATTTGGTTTTGCCACCCATGGGGATAAACACTTGTTTATCGCTATGCTGAATCAACTTATCGGGTAAGCCATAGCTTTCATTTCCTGCAATAAACACACACTTATCCGGCAAAGCGGTTTCGTAAAGATTGGTGGCTTCTTTTGTGGTCTCAATAACCACCCATTGGTAGTCTGCAGGAATTTCTTCCAGGATTTGATCTAAGCAGGTAAATTCGAATGGCATTTGGGTATGGCTGGAGCCTGCGGTTTTTTGGATTTTTATCATGGAAAATTTTTGGGGATCGCTGGTAAAGAAAACTTTATGGGCGCCAATGTTTGCCCCGAGACGAATCAAGGCCCCATGATTCATAGGATTCCCCAGGTCGAACCCTACCAGGTAAGGAGCTTTGACCATATGAGAATTTTCTTTTGAACCAGAAAAGTATTCGTAAGCAGGGATGGTTTTGTTATGTTTTTCCATGTTTTGCCTTTTTCGGATGTTGCAAACTTACATAATCGATAAAATCAAGCTTCAGCATACAAGTTTAATTTTTTTTAAGCCTGTGAATTTATAGGTCAAGTTTAAGCATAGTGCAGAGTTATGGAGCGGGGTCACATTCAGCTCTTTGAATAGCTCTTTAATGGCCGGAAGAAAATCTTTGTTTTTGAAGTGATTGATTTTCATTTATCGAGCTTTTTCAGGTTCGAATTATTGACCAGTGAAGTCATTTGGGTAATGGCTATCTCGTTGAGCTGTTTTAGCCGCTCTGATTGGGAAATATTCTGGCGGATCAGCACAGCATTGATGCTTTCCAGGTTGGATAATACAACCAATTGCTCCAAAGTAGCCTGGTCGCGAATGTTGCCTTTAGCATTGGGATTTTCATTTCTCCATTCCGCTGCGGTTTTTCCGAAGAGCGCCATATTGAGCATATCCGCTTCTGAGGCATACACAAATGATGTTTGCTTTGCTGTGAGTTTATCAGGAATCAACCTTTCTTTAATGGCATCGGTGTGGATGGTGTAATTGACTTTGGCAAGGGTGCGT
>CAYFQK010000090.1:0-11481 GCA_964345255.1 uncultured Bacteroidales bacterium
TAGCATCCCTTTTTTTGTGGAATTAGTTAGAATGCCTGTCCCGAATGCGTTCGGGAAGGTCGCGAGCCCCGATTTGTAAATCGTGGGTCCGCGAAAAACTGCCAAATTGGAAATTTAGGATTTTTCGGGATTCGAGTATTCCCGGTGTACCGGGACAAGCTGTACAGACCGCTTTTCAAGGGATATTGTCGAAAGTCAATATCCCATTTTTATTTTTTGAAATCCTTGCGGAATTTGTTGCGCGAGATTGTATTCAGGAAGGGTGCAATCTCTTCCAGTGATAAAACATAATCAACAGGCGTGGAGTTAATAGCAGCTTCAGGCATAATCGGGACAAAAGCACTGCTGGGATCCTGCACTACCGTCATCCCCCCCGCAACGTGTATCAGGCGCATACCCTCTGCTCCATCATGGCTGGCCCCCGTCAGCAGGACCCCTATAGTTTTCTTCTTATAAGCAAGCGCTGCCGTTTCAAAAAGTACGTCGATGGAAGGGCGGGAGAAGTTAACTTTCTCAGAAACAGTAAACGAAAGCGTGTGATCTTCCTCTACGAGAAGGTGATAATTCGGTGGGGCCAAATAAACATACCCTGGAAGAATTTTCTGCTTTTCGACAGCTTCCACCACCGACAAATCGCAATAGTCATCAAGGTATTGAACAAGATAATTATTGGAGTGGGGAGAAACATGTTGCACCACAACTAACGGCAGGACAAAATCTGAATCAAGGGTTGATACAATTTCCCTTAGAGCTTCCATACCTCCCGCAGAGGCTCCGATAGCAACTAATTCATATTCCAGCATAACTAGTGAGAATCATATTTTTTCAGGTATATTTTTTGGACTTTGTTGATATACTCAAAAGAATCACGGTATTCCGAGAAATCGAGACTTTCTTTGTTTCCTATTCCTAAAATCCCTCCCTGCATTAAACTATCACTAAACAGCCTTATCACTCTGTTTTGAAGGTTTCTATTAAAATAAATAAGTACATTCCGGCAAATAATCATATTTACTTCAGCAAAAACATTATCAGTGACCAGGTTGTGCTCAGAGAAGACAATCCTTTTACGGAAGCGCGGGTCAAATTTCACCTTTGTCCCAAAGGCTGTGATGTAATCTGACAATTTAGCTTTGCCCCCACTTTTATCATAGTTCTTTTGGTAATCTCTTATTATGTCCTTATCATACTCCCCTTGCTTGGCTATTTTTAATACATTTTCATTATAATCGGTTGCATATATCAGCGAGCGATCCAAAAGGCCTTCCTCCTCCAGGAGAATAGCCATAGAATACACCTCCTCTCCGGTAGAACATCCTGCATGCCATACCTTTATAAAAGGGAAGGTTTTCAGCACCGGTATCAGCTCATTTCGCATGGTGAGGTAAAACTCAGGATCGCGAAACATTTCAGTGACATTAATGGAGAAGTCCGTCATGATCTCCTTCATAAACTCCGGTTCATGAAGAACTTTATATTGCATTTCCGAGATGCTGTTTAACCCCGAAACCATAAGCCTGTGAAGCACTCTGCGTTTTAAATGTGCTTTGGAATAATTCCTGAAGTCATGCCCGTATTTCAGATATATAGCTTCCAGAAGGAGCTTGATTTCTATGTTCAAGTTTTCGTATAAGAAGTCCTGATGTCGCATTAATGTTATCAATCTTTGTTATAGAGCCACACCCTCAGCATGGAAAGAAGTTTTTCATTATCAACCGGCTTAACTAAATATTCACTCGCGCCGGCGGCCAGGCCTTTTTCGCGGTCATTTTTCATGGCCTTAGCTGTAAGGGCTATGATCGGTAACGACTCGAATTCAGGCATTTTCCTGATTCTCCTTATGGCCTCATAGCCATCCATCTCAGGCATCATAATATCCATAAGCACCACATCATAGTCTTTATTCTCCTTCAGCTTCTCCAGGGCGTTTTTTCCATTTTTGGCCATATCAACATTTAACCCGTAAGAATTAAGCACACTACTAAGGGCAAACAGATTACGTACATCATCATCTACAGCCAAAACTTTTTTGTTTTTAAGTACATCGCCTTTATCGTTGATAAGGTTATGGAGCATTTTTTGCTTTTCTTTTGGCAATTCCTGCTCGCTTTTGTGAAGAAACAGGGTGGTTTCTGCCAGGAGCCGCTCAGGTGATTTTGCTCCTTTTATAATAATGCTTTCAGCATATTTCTTTAATGCTTGTTCCTCATCTTCATCAAGCTCCTGACCCGTGTATACAATAACCGGCACATGAGCAATACGCTCTTCTTTTTTGATCATTTCCAGAAGATCAAAACCTGACATATCTTCCAGTCCCAAATCGAGAATTACAAGGTCAAAAAGCTCTTCTTTAAGTAGCTCAAACGCTTCCCTTCCCTTTCCAACAGATTTAATATCAACTCCCTCTTTACCAATCAGCCCTTCCACACTTTTTCTTACAATGGATTCATCATCTACTACCAGCACCTTTTTCTCTTTTTTGTCCAGAACTTCCTGTATTTTTTTAAATACTTTCTCCAGCTTCTCCATGCTTACCGGTTTGGTAAGATAACCTATCGCTCCCATCTTCATGGCTCTCATACTTTTATCGGTAGCAGAAATAAAATGAACCGGGATATGTCTGGTAGATGTGCTGTTTTTTAGCCGCCTCATTACTTCCCATCCATCAATAGCGGGGAGGTTTACATCAAGAATTACCGCAGAGGGTTTATAATAATCCGCATAATGTATCCCTGTTTCTCCATCCCGGGCTATTATAGCTTTAAAGCCCCATTCACCAGAAACTTCATAAAGGGTCTTAGCAAATTTTGGATCATCTTCTATGATAAGAACAGACCTGTCCTCTTTCTTTATTGTATTGCGGTCATCATCGGGATCATCATCCTGCTGTAATTTCTCCTGCCCGCTATCCTGCTGCTTTTTCTTCTGCTTTGTTGAGGCGGTGTTACTGCCTTTACCTTCTTTTGATTCACTTTTTTCAGATGAGGAGCTGCTCTGAGCTTCCTTAGTTCCTTTGCGCTCAGTCCTCCCCGACGTTTCCGTTTTACTTTTTGATTCATCTTCATTTTCAGCTTCCGAATCAATTCTCTCGGGGATAAATAATGTAAAACTTGTTCCTTTGCCTTCCCGGGAATCAAGTGTAATCTCGCCGCGAAGAAGCTGAGTAAAGCTTTTGGTAATGCTGAGTCCTAACCCCGTTCCTCCGTATTTTCGGCTTGTTGTTCCATCAGCTTGCTGAAACGCTTCAAATATCATCTCTCGCTTATCCTCGGGAATACCTGTCCCTGTATCTATTACCGATATACCTATAGCCCCTTTTGTTCGAAGTTCTTTAGTAGAGAGTGAGGAGGCGTCTTTTGGCTTAAAAATATGCAGCTTAACATATCCTTTCTCTGTAAATTTAAGCGCATTAGACATCAGGTTCTTAATAATTTGCATCACTCTTTGCGGATCAGAATAGATAAACTTTGGTAGATTTTTGTCCACCTGTATTTTCAAATCCAGATCCTTCTTGCTTGCAACGGGACTGAATATCCGCTCGATATTATCTACTACTTCCTGCAAATCAACTTTTTCAATATTTAGTTGCAATTTACCGGATTCCACTTTTGATAAATCGAGAATATCATTAATCAATTCTAATAGATCATTACCGGAGGTATTCACAGTTTTAGCAAACTCAACCTGTTTCTCGGTCAAATTTCCTGAATCGTTTCTCATAAGAAGCTGTGAAAGAACCAAGATACTGTTCAGTGGGGTTCTCAGCTCGTGGGACATATTAGCCAAAAACTCCGACTTGTATTTGCTCGCTTTTTCCAGATCGCGGGCTTTTTGTTCTATTTTTTTTCTGGCTGTTTCAAGTTCCTCATTTTTTACCTTGATTTTATCTTTTTCCTTTTCCAGCGCTTTGGTACGCTCTTCGAGCTCTTCATTAATCACACTCAATTCTTCTTTCTGCTGCTGAAGGGTATTCTCCGAGGCTTTGAGGGCTTTCGTCTGTTCTTCCAGCTCTTCATTTGTCTGTCGTAATTCCTCTTGCTGCACTTCCAGTTTTTCTTGTTGCTGCTGACTTTTGGATAGCAGTTTCTGAAGCTGCGAATGAGCCATGGCTGCATTTATTGCCACGGCAATACTATCCATCGATGATTCGAACAGTTGTTTTTCCAGATCGCTGAATGTGCTCTGATGGCCTATTTGTACTACTCCTATCAATTGACCTTCATAACTGAAAGGGGCGACCAGAAACGATTTAGGTTTTTCCCCGGCCACGGTCATATCTATTGCAGGCATGTCTTCGTCGCCTGTTTGCCCAATCTCTACCATTTTGTTGCTCTCCGCTGCCTGTCCAACAAGTCCCTCACCAATCTTTAATTCATCAAACTGATTTTTATCCTGCCGTAGTGCATAGCTTTCCTGAAGTACCAGTTTATTATCTTCTTTTACGTATATCAAACCTACTCTGGCATTTAAGTACACTGCCATGAATTCGATAATCTCCTTACTCAGCTCAACCAACTCCTTTTTACCGCTCATCCTGGCATTTAGCTCACTTATTCCTGTTTTGAGCCAGTCCTGGCGCCGAATCTCCCTAGAAGATTCTCTCAGGGTACGGGTCATATTCTGTAAAGCCACACCCAGGGTATCTTTATCACTGCGGGGTTTTACATTCTCTGAGTAATCGCCCTGCGCGATAGTATTTGCCTGGCTGACCACCGAGCGAAAACTCTCTATCATCTGATTAACTGACTTTGCCAGAACATCATGTTCACTTCTTACTCTTACTTTAGTTGAGAAATCACCTTTGGCGATATGGTGTGTCACATCACTCAAATCTCTAATGTAGTCTACCAGGTTATTGAATGTATCTTTCATCTCCCCCACCTCATTTTTCGGGGCTCTGATATCTTTTTTCACAAGGTGCCCCTCTGCCACCTGCTTGGCCCAGGCTGATAACTTCTTGATGGGGGTTACTGTACGGCTTGTAACGAAAAAAGAAATCAGCATCACCAGAATGGCCGTAATAATCAGGGAAATCTTCACTGTTTGAGACAATTCGCGCGGGTAGGCAAAAGCTTCATTAAGCTCAAATTCTTCAACTATAGCCCACTTGACACCAAAATCCTGCAATTTTTCAATATTTCTTGCAATACCATAAACCCACTGGTCTTTTAATCCTTTGTAAGATGATACAATTTCGCCCTGCCCTTTCTGAATAGTTCCCTCTTCTGAGGCGGGCGCGTATTGATAGGCATTAAGCCATGCCTGAGTTTTTTCATTGGTTACTTTTTGTTTCAGAATGGACGTATCACCGCCCGGACGCGACATCGAGCGCATTATTAAGTCCTTTCCCACAATATAAGCAAGACCCGTTTCTCCAAGGTCTTCTCCCTTCATCATCAGCTCATTCAGGTCATCATCCAGAATTCTGAAGGCAATAATTCCTATGGTTTTTCCCTGCTCATCATAAATAGACTTGCCTATGATTCCTGAAATAAAATCTTCATTATTTATATCTCTTTCAAGATCAGAAAAAAGAATCTGCCCTGTTTCTATGATTTTCTCAGCGGTGCTGCCTATTTTTGTGCCGGCATAAGGGCCATTGAATACATTAGTTCCCAGAAGGTTATCATTTTTTACAGAATAGAGTACATTTCCTGACACATCAATCAGATAAACATTATAATAATCGTTAATGGCACGTACGCGGTTTAAAAAGGAATGGCGATCTTCGACGAAGTCTTTATAGGCAGGGGATGTTACATAGTTATTTAAGTCAGAATAATTATTCTTATATTTATTGCTTAACTCCTTAAGAAAATCTTTGTTTTGTTTGAGGCCTGACTGAAACCTCAGATTCTTTTCTATACTCGTAAAATAAGAATTAATCTTATCTTCTTTCAAACGGGATGAATTGATCAGTGTTTTCTCAGTAACAATGGCCAGTCCCTCATACGCATTATAATAGTTTATGTAGCTGACGGTAAGTAAAGGAATTATTGAGATAAATAGAAACCACAGAAATAAGCTTTTTCCAACCCCAATGTAAGGGGTAAGTTTAAAATTGAATATTTTAATATGTGGATCGCGCCCTAAAGAATTTTTCATAACTCAGTTTTTAAAAAAACCCGGTTCGACAATTATGATGTATACTCCCTGATAAGTTTCACAACCTCATCGGTATTAATTGGTTTTGCCAGATATTGGTCCATGCCGGCAGCCAGGCATTTTTCCTTATCTCCTTTCATTGCATGGGCAGTCATGGCAATAATGGGTATATGCTTTCCTGTTTCTTTTTCATGCTCTCTTATCTTTTTTGTCGCTTCATAGCCATCCATTTTAGGCATCTGAACATCCATTAAAACAACATCGAAATGTTCTTTTGTAGCCGCTTTCAGGGCCTCTTCGCCATTTACAGCTTCTACAATTTCCCAATTATACTTTGCTAACAAGCCGGAGACAATTTTGCGGTTAATTTTTTGATCTTCAGCCAGTAAAATCCTTAAACCTGATTGCTCCCCGGAAGTCTCTGAGTCGGTCTCCCCAGCACTTCGCTCAGCATCCTGCCCCCCGGATTTTCCAAACAGCGAAGCCAATATTTTCTTTAGGTCTTGCTGAAGGACCGGTTTATAAATATGCCTGTCCAGCCCCATATCAGCATAAATGGAGAGATTGACGGCAGACTTACTCGGAGGCATTATGACTACCTCTGCACCGGTTTTGGACAAAACATCATCATAAAATTTCTTTATATCATCGGTACTTTCTATATCGGCCATCACCGTATCGATAAAAATTACATCATACGAATTATTCTCTATCTTGTCTTTAGCCTCAGAGGTGCTTGTGGCGATATGAGTTTTCATGTTCCAGAAATCGAGGTAGCTCTTAATGATGGATCTTGATGTTTCGCTATCGTCTATGACCAGTACTTTTAAGTCTGAGGGTCGGGCATCTTCACCTAAATCGCAAAGAGGTTCCTGATCAGCGGCCTTTGGCAGTTTAATCGTAAAATAGAATTTACTGCCTTTCCCTTCCTCGCTCTTAAGCTTAAGGTCGCCGCCCATCATTTCCACTATCTTTTTAGAAATCGGCAATCCCAGGCCCGTTCCGCCATGTTCCCTGGTAGTAGATTTATCGGCCTGCTCATATGATTCAAACAGTTTTTTCTGTTTATCTTTCGGAATACCAATACCCGTATCGAAAATTTCAAACCGAAGCGTGATTTCATTTTGTGATTCATTCTCTTTAACAATATGAACTCCTATTTCACCTTCTTTTGTAAATTTAATCGCATTACCTAAAAGATTAATCAGTACCTGCCTGAGTCTTGTCGGGTCGCCCTTCAGAGTATTTGGAGTGTCGGGGGTAATGGAAGCCACCAGCTCAATATCTGTTTTTAATGTTTTTACCGAGAGCAGGCGCACCACTTTTTCCAGCAGCTCCCTGACATTAAAATCGGTCTCTTCCAGCTCCAGCTTTTCCGCCTCTATCTTTGATATATCCAGAATCTCATTTATTATTTCAAGCAGCGATTCCCCGGAATTTCTCAAATCCAGGAGGCGCTCCCTCTGCAGCTCAGGGAGTTCATCCTGCAACACCAGGTCTGCCATGCCAATAATACCGTTCAGAGGAGTACGTATTTCATGGCTCATATTAGCCAGGAAAGAACTTTTGGCCTTTGTGGCGTCTTCTGCTACTTTTTTGGCCTTATGCAATTCCTGAACCGTATTCTCAAGCTTTTGAGTAGTTTCCTGTAGCTGCTGTTTGTGCTTGAAAAAATCGATGAAGGATTTGATCTTACTCTTTAGCACTTCCAAATCCAGGGGCTTGTATAAATAATCGACTGCGCCAGTCTCATAGCCTTTAAAAATATGTTTTCTTTCCGTGCTGATGGCTGTTATGAAAATTATCGGTATATGTTTTGTTTTCTCGTTGCTTCTCATAAGTTCAGCTACTTCAAAGCCATCCATCACAGGCATCTGCACATCCAAAAGAACCAACGCAAAATTATAATCAAGCATCATGCTTAGCGCCTCTTTTCCTGAATTCGCTTTCACGATGTTAAGATCCTCACTCTCAAGCATATTTTCCAGGGTGAGCAAATTTTCAGGTCTGTCATCGACAATTAAAATGTCATACGTATAATTCGACTGATTATCCCCCATTGATTAAGATTTTTTAGATATTGCAATATACAAATTTATTCCCATAGCAAGCAACCATTAATAATTTCTGTTGCATAGGTCTTTAAAATCACAATTGCGGCAATTCCTGATATCTTCCGTTTGACGAAAAGCAATTTCTTTATTGAAAATTTCTTCCATGATTCGGCCTACCCTGTCTTTAAACCCATCAATCATGGCCTGTTCCGATCCGCTATTATCTGCAATTTTAAGTGTCATGTAATCATTCGTATACGCCGGAAATGAGAATATTGCAGGCCTGAGGACTCCCTGGCGGGAATAATTTTCTCTGTAAAGCCATTGATAGCTCATCAACTGAAAAGCCTCTTTTTTCTCTGGTTTATCCATTAACTGATCTAAATCTTTTATGTAGAGACTGGTTGAATTTACTTTTCCGGTCTTATAATCTATAATTCTTACAGTGTCTCCCACTTCATCCACCCGGTCGATTTTCCCTTTAAATTTTACTTTAAAATTCTTTTCAGGCTGATTAATGGTTAAGTATGTATCCAACTGCACTTCCGCGCCGCGGAAGAAATAATCAGTGTTCTTCTCATCATATAAGGCAAGGTCTGCTTTTTCCTTTTTAAGAAATTCTTCCAGCCAGTGTTTAGCTACATGATATATCAAAAGATTTTTACCTTTAAACATGTCCTTCCCAGTATATTGTTCTTTAAAAACGGTCTGCAACATGTTATCAGCTTCAGCTTTAAGGCGCTCTAACTCATCTTTCGTAATTTTTTTATTTTTAAGATTTTCATAGAGTCTCTCAAGCGTATCATGCATAACATTTCCCAACGTTCGTGCTTCAATAGTTTCCTCCACTTCCTCTCTTTCCTCTATATTCAGAATTTCCTCCAAATAATATTTAAGCGGGCAAATGCGGTATTTATTGAGGGTGGTAGCAGCAAACCCCGTTTCAGCTTTCTTTCTCAGAAGAGCCATTACCGCCTCTGTTTTTTCAACTGTCACTTCCTGCTTTTGCCTCTCGAGGTCAGGCTTAAGGGCTACATTTTTCTGCCGGATAATATTACCGGAACTGTATACCGGAAGCTCATAAATAATTTGTTTTACAAACCGGCTCATATCGCTTCCTTTGTTCCCCTCAATTACGCTGTTATAAATGATATCTATCTTACCGGCGCGCTGCATGAGACTATAGAAGTGATGTGCATATATGGCTGCTTTGTCTTTTTTCATCGGCAAATGGTAATTCAGTCTCATCTCAAAGGGCATAAGAGTAACATCGTGTTGTCCTCCCGGGAGAAATTCCTCATTAGCTGAAATAAGTATAACCCGCTCAAAATCCAGCAGGCGCGCTTCAAGCATCCCCATAATCTGTATTCCTTTTAGCGGTTCTCCTTTAAAAGAAATTGTTTCATGGTTGATAAGATGAATTAAAAAACGCCACAGAATATTAGGGTCTTTAAGGGTTCCGTATTCCTGGTGGAGATTATCCATGGTTTGAAAAACGTTTGAAAATCGATAAATATACTCCAGCAAAAGTTGGTTGTCACTCTGCGTGGCCGTGTCGCCGATTATCATATCGCGTAAACCTTTTAAGAGCTCAAGAAAAGATTCCAGGGCCTTCCCGGCATCCTGCCGCCAATCCTCCCATAAAAACCGGATTTTACTGAAGTCCTCTATGCCGGCATCTCTGAAAAACGTTTCAAGGTCAGATAGTGCATAGTAAGCTATATTTTTTTCCTGTACCCTGTTGATCATGGATACGTTTTTCTGATCAGATGATCCATAAAGCCACCCTAAATACTTTTTAATCAAGGGGTGGGCCATCACTCTCAATACATCTTTGTAATAGTAAAACACCTTGTCCTGAGATGTTTTTTTTGATTTTTGCGTTTTATAAGGAGATACATGCAGTCTGAAAAGGTTTTCAAACAAAGAGAAAAGTGGCGTATTTCCCAGGGGCAATCCCATGGTCACATTAAAAGCTGATATATTTTCAGGTATTGAGTTAAGCAATGGCTCCAGCAGGGATTCGTCGGCCAGCACAACAGCTACATCATCATCTTCGGATACATCCTGAAGCAACTCTCCCGCCAGCTTAACCTCTGCAACATCGCCGGGGCACCCATATATATCAACCTGTTTGGGTTTTTCCTGAAAATTATCTGCCACAAAACCGTTTGAAAAATGGGGTTTAGCAAAAAACTTACGCATTTGCTGCCCAGCCTCCTGCCTTTTGTCGTCAAGGTAATATTTATCTGCATTCCAGATAATTTCGCCCCTGGACTCTTTCAGGAAATACTCTACAATACGCTCTTCAGCAGGAGTGAGGGCATTGAAACCGGCAAAAAACACCTTTTCCCAGGAAACGACTTTTAAATGCTCATCCATATTTTCTGCCAATTCCCGAAAAGCCAGGCCCTGATACGTTTTTTTTTGGGTGAGTAGCCGTTTACGGAATTTGTCGTAATACTGCGATAAAGACTTATAAAATTCAAGATATTTTTTCTGAAAACCGGATAGCTCATCTTTTTCAAGCCCCCAAAGCTTCAATTCCCTGTACTCCTCCAGGTATGAAAAAGCCTTTTGAATATCAGCAAGATGCATATCAAGCTCATTGAAATCTTTCAATATGGTATTGCCATACTTTAAGAACTCATCAAAAGATGCTTTTTCTTTGCTCAGTGTTTTATGAACCTCAAAGAGTTCGAAGGACAGGCTTATGCTATCGAGTTGCTGCAAACCTGTATTTTTTAGCACAAAATCTTCCATAGCAAATATGCCCGGCAGCATAAAAGGGCGCTTTGCCTGCTCCCAAAGGCTCCTTCTGAAAAACACGCCGGCACGGCGACTGGGAAAGACTACTGCTATTTTATCCAGTGCTTCCGGAGAATACTGGCTGAGTATTTTTTTGGCTGTGAGGTCAAGAAACTTTTCCACAATTTTTTTATTCTATAAGGATGAACTGCTAATTTATAAGAAATGCGCCTTGCCAGAAAACAATTAGAAATAATTCTTTCAATAAATTAATTCCCTGGGTGGTTATTATTGCTACATCAAAAAACTTCCGGCCAGGAGCAGGAGGTGTGAGCGGTTTTTTCGCCCCCGCGCAGAGCGGGGAAAAGCGGAGCTGTAATCCGTTTGCTCCGTAGCATTGCCCCTTTACGATCCATCAACGAATAGCGTGCTGAGAGTTTTTATCGAAGAGGTCAAGACCGAACCAAGTCACTGTTTTTTCGGAAAGGTCATTAAAATTATCCAAAAGGTTTTATGAGTAATTTGAATATATTCAAAATACCACAAGAAATTAAGATTAGAGAATTGAATATCA
>CAYFQK010000091.1:0-11245 GCA_964345255.1 uncultured Bacteroidales bacterium
ATTCATTTACCATATTTCTAATGATTATGGCGATTACCGGTTATTTTTTATCAACAGGCAACGACAAAAGCTAATCTTAACGAAAACGTTTCCATAGTTTATATTTCAATAACCCTCATAAATGATTAATTTTGTGATAATTCATTCGCATCAATACAATTAAAAACGAAAAGCGACTATGAAAACAATAGATGATTTTAATCTACAAGGAAAAAGAGCCCTCATAAGGGTAGACTTCAACGTTCCTCTTAATGACAGCCAGGAAATTACCGATGATTCGCGTATTAAAGCTGCCGTAGACACAATTAAAGCGGTCATCAAGCAGGGCGGAAGCGCGGTGCTGATGTCGCATCTGGGTCGGCCGAAAGGTAAGCCTGAAGACAAGTTTTCTCTTAAGCATGTGGTTAAAAGGCTCTCAGAACTTCTGGGCCAGGAAGTCAAATTTGCTGATGACTGCATAGGTGATAAAGCTTTTGAGATGTCGTCAAATCTTAAGCCGGGCGAAATTCTATTGCTTGAAAACCTGCGCTTTTACGATGAAGAGACAAAAGGGGACGAGGCATTTTCCAAAAAACTGGCAAAGCACGGAGATGTTTACATCAATGATGCATTCGGAACAGCACACCGTGCTCACGCATCAACGACTATCGTGGCTAAGTTCATGAAGGAAAAAATGTTTGGTTATATCATGCGAAATGAGCTGGCCAGCCTTGAAAAAGTTTTGAATAACCCTAAGCGGCCCTTTACCGCAGTCTTAGGCGGTGCAAAAGTATCAGGTAAAATCGAAGTCATTGATAACATCCTTGAAAAAGCTGATAACATAATTATTGGCGGAGGAATGATGTTCACATTCATAAAAGCCCTTGGGGGGAAAATTGGTGATTCTATGGTAGAGGATGATTTGATGGAAACAGCCAAGAAAGCCATTGATAAGGCTAAAAGCAAGAGCATCAGGCTGCAGCTCCCGGTTGATACCATTATTGCGGATAAATTTGCCAATGATGCCAATACTAAAAGCAGCCCTGTAGACAATATTCCCGAGGGATGGATGGGACTGGACATTGGTGATGAAAGCATTAAAAAATTCGATAATATTTTAATGGAGTCCAAAACCATTCTCTGGAATGGTCCGATGGGCGTTTTTGAAATGCCTAATTTTGAAAAAGGAACCGTTGCTATGGCTGAAAGTATTGCCAAAGCTACCCGAAAAGGAGCCTTCTCTCTAGTGGGAGGTGGAGATTCAGTTGCTGCCGTAAACAAATACAATTTCGACGACCAGGTAAGTCGTGTCTCTACCGGCGGCGGAGCTATGCTGGAGTACGTTGAAGGTAAAAAACTACCCGGGATTGAAGCAATCGAAAACGAATAATAAAAAATCATTGATCCAAAAATAAAGGCGTATCGGTTAATCCGGTACGCCTTTTTCTTTCTCTTGAAGTGACTTAATTTCACACTACCAAATCGTCTGATGGCGTTTGTTGATTTTTATCAAAAGGATCTTCCAGTTCATCAAAATTGATCATTGGCAAAATAGTGGGAACCAATGATTCTACAGGTCCATAAAGAATTGAGTTATTCTTTTTTTCAGGGCTTATTATCGTTTCATTCCTATCAAAACTGTTTATCACCAAAAATATAACACTGATGATAAAGGCTGCTTTTATAATCCCAAAAATGCCTCCTGCCAGTTTATCCAGAAAACCAAGAGCAATAAGATTGACAAATTTTTCTAACAACCGGCCGATAAATACCACAGCGATGACCACCACGACAAAAGTTACTGCAAACGACAAAATGGTCATATACTGCTGCTCCAGGGTAAAATAGTCATTCAGTAATCCGGCAGTGAAAGAAGAAAAATTAAGCGCTGCATAAATCCCCAGCAGCAGTGCAATAAGCGTTGTTACCTCAATGACAAATCCCTTGGTAAATCCCCTGTAAGCCATCCACAAAACCGGAATACCAATAATAATATCGAGAATATTCATGTTGTATTACTTGATTTCTTTCAATCTTTTAATGGCTTCATTAGTGTATATAAACTCATTCAACACCTCATTGTCTGTATCCAGAATTTCTTCCTTGTTCCCGGTCCACCATAATAAGCCTTTGTTAATAAACGCAATGTTATACCCTATTTCCATAACCGAATTCATATCATGCGTATTAATGATGGTGGTCATATTAAACTCTACTGTCAAATCATAAATAAGTTGATCTATCCGCTTGGAATTTATCGGATCAAGTCCGGAGTTCGGCTCATCACAGAACAAATACTTAGGATTCAGGGAAATAGCTCTTGCAATGGCTACTCTTTTTACCATTCCTCCGCTAAGTTCTCCGGGCATTTTATTATTCACTCCAGCCAGACCGACTTTTTCAAGGCAAAAGTTAACCCGTTCGAGTTTTTCCTCATAGTTGCTATCCCAATAAAGCTCAAGGGGGAACATCACATTCTGCTCCACATTTAACGAGTCAAACAAGGCTCCGCCCTGGAAAAGCATACCCACCTTTTTTCTTAGGTTTTTTCGTTCTTTCCAGTTCATCTTCGTAAAATTGGCGTCATTGAAATACACCGCCCCATCGTTAACTTCGTGCAATCCTATCAGACATTTCATCAAAACGGTTTTGCCTGAACCGCTTTGCCCGATAATAAGGTTAGTCGTCCCCTGTTTAAAAGTTGCCGATATGTCTTTTATTACTGCAGTTCCGTCGAATTCTTTAGTGATCTTTCGCGCTTCTATCATACCAGTAATAAATTTGTTAAAAGTAAATTGAATAAAATAATGAGAATGCTGCTGTACACCACCGCTTTCGTACTGGCTTTCCCAACATCGAGGGCTCCTCCTTTGATGATATACCCCTGGAACCCGGATACAGAAGTAATTATAATGGCAAAAACCACGGTTTTAATTAAAGCATAAACAATTTCATAGGGCACAAACCACATTTGAATTCCACTCAGAAACTCATTCGGTGCAACGATGTCGGCAATGTGCGTTGCTCCCCATCCACCAACAATACTAAGAAACATACTTACAATTATCAGCAGAGGGTTAACAATCATGGCCGCTAATACTTTTGGGCCGATGAGGTAATTTGCGGAATTCACTCCCATAATCTCAAGGGCATCAATTTGTTCGGTGACTCTCATCGTACCCACTTCCGAGGCTATTCCTGAACCTACTTTACCTGCCAGTATCAAGCTTACAATAGTTGGAGAAAACTCAAGAATTGTTGACTCCCTAACGGCAAAACCTATAAGATACCCCGGATATAGCGGATTATCCGTTTGCGCGGCGGTTTGTATAGCTAATACTGCGCCCATAAAAATAGAGATGATAAAGACAATGCCAAATGAATTCAGCCCGATATTGTCCATCTCGATGAAAACCTGCTTGCGAAACATCTTTATCTTGTCAGGCTTTCTAATCACCTCGCCCATCAATAGAACATATTCTCCCAGGTGTGTAATAATTTTCATCGAATAAAATATTTTTGCTAAAATAACGATATTATAATGAAAATTCTATTTGTATATTTTAACTTTATAAAAAAAATAGCCGTGATGAAAGGCGTAAGCAAACATAAATTTTTTGCCCTTATTTCCATTATTTTGTTTTTGATGACACTAAGTTCCTGCGGTCCGGGAAAAAAGCTAAAAGATTACGACTGTGGGTGTTGGTCTCATAATACTGAAGTTAAGTCACAGGCCCATGCAAAAAAACAAAAAAGCTGATTTCAAAGCCATTCTCTCCAAGTACATCCCGTTAAGTGCTGTTGACCCTATCCTCCAGCTCATACACCATCGCCAAATACAGCTAACAATCAAGCAGGGCAGGAAGACAAAGTTAGGCGACTACCGTCCTGGCAATAAGCAATCGCCTCATCGGATAAGCATCAACAAGAATATAAACCAATATGCGTTTCTTATTACCCTGGTTCATGAAATCGCGCACCTGGAAGTATGGAAAAATTTCGGCAGGAGCGCGCGTCCGCACGGGCAGGAATGGAGAGCGGCATTTCAAAAACAAATGGCCCCCTTTCTTCATTCGACGGTTTTCCCTGATGAGTTAAAGCCCTTAATTATCAAGCACCTAACTAAAGGCTATGCGTCTACTTCCTCCGATATTGAGCTTACCCGTGCCCTGGCACATTATGACATAGAGCAGAAGACATTAATGGAAGATGTTCCTGAAACCACTTTATTCTCCGTGGATGACGGACGCCTTTTCAGAAAAAAACATAAAATACGAACACGTTATGTGTGCTATTGCTTTAATGACCGAAAGACCTATTTATTCAGCCCGACAGCGCGCGTGAATATTCAAACCAAAAAATAAATTGTTATTTTTGTTGCTATAACAACCAGAGAAAAACCAGCATATGATCACAAACAACTATTGCATCATTATGGCCGGAGGAATCGGATCACGCTTTTGGCCTATGAGCCGTTCATCACATCCCAAACAATTCATAGATATCCTGGGCACCGGCGAAACACTCATTCAGCAAACCGTAAGAAGATTCAAAAAGGTTTGTCCGCCTGAAAATATTTTTATTGTAACCAATGATCGATACCGCGAAATAATTAAAGAGCAGGTCCCCGAAGTTACAGATGACCAGATCCTTTGTGAACCTGCCCGGCGAAATACAGCTCCTGCCATAGCTTTTGCCACTTATAAAATAGCTTCGCGCACGAAACAAGCAAACCTGGTCGTTGCGCCTTCCGATCATATTATCCTTAAAGAAGAAGAGTTTACACACGATATTAAAACAGCATTAGACGCTGTGGCTAAAAATAACTGGCTGATGACCTTAGGTATCAAACCCAGCCGCCCCGATACAGGCTATGGATATATACAATTCGATGAATCCCAACCATACCCGGAGGATTCGCGCATTCATAAAGTAAAAACTTTTACCGAAAAACCTGAGCTGGATTTAGCCAGGCAGTTTTTAGAGTCCGGCGATTTCCTCTGGAACTCCGGTATCTTTATATGGAATCTGGAAACCATACAAAAAGCTTTTAAAAAATATCTACCCGACTTGGATGCCTTATTTAAGCAGGGTTCCAACGATTTTTACACTGAGCGCGAAAAAGCCTTCATCAATGACACGTTTTCCAAGTGTAAAAGTATTTCTATCGACTATGGCGTCATGGAAAAAGCGGAAAATGTCTATGTGCTGGCTTCCGATTTCGGGTGGTCAGACCTCGGTACGTGGGGATCACTCTATGAGGCCAGAAACAAAGATGAAGAAGGTAACGCCATCATAGGAAAAAATGTAATGACTTATGATACGGAAAACTGTATCATCAATATGCCTGATGAAAAGCTTGTTGTTTTGCAGGGATTGAAAGACTACGTAGTAGTGGAAAACGAAGAGGCGCTGCTGATTATTCGCAAAGAAGACGAGCAACAAATCAGAAAAATCGTGAACGATATTAAAATTGAAAAAGGAGATAAACACGTCTAACTAAAAATAATAATTTATGATTAAGAAAATTGCAATATTAGTTGTTTCACTTGTTTTTGCATTCCAGCCGCTTTTAAAAGCCGGCGAAGGAATGTGGCTGCCTTTCCTTATCGACAGGCTAAATTATGAGGATATGCAGGAAAAAGGACTGCAGCTCACACCTGAAGAAATATATTCCGTCAATAATTCGAGCATTAAAGACGCCATTGTTGTATTTGGCGGTGGATGTACGGGAGAGGTTGTAAGCGATAAAGGACTTATCCTGACAAATCATCACTGCGGCTACTCCTATATTCAGGAACATTCGAGTGTGGAGCATGATTACCTGACCGATGGATTCTGGGCAGAAGACTTTGATGAAGAGCTTGCCAACCCCGGCCTGCGGGTAAAATTCCTCGTTCGCATCGAAGACGTCACCGATAAGGTACAAGCTGAATTGAATGAGGATATGAGCGAAGCAGAGAGAAGCCAGGCCATAAGGAAAGTGAGTGCGGGCCTCGAAAAAGAAGCCACAAAAGACACATACTACAGCGCCGCTGTTCGGTCGTTTTTTAAGGGTAATGAATTTTACCTGTTTGTCTACAAAACCTATAAAGATATTCGCCTGGTAGGCGCCCCTCCTTCTTCCATAGGAAAATTCGGCGGAGATACCGACAACTGGATGTGGCCGCGTCAAACGGGCGATTTTTCTGTTTTCAGAGTCTACGCCGATAAAGATGGAAAACCGGCGGAATACTCAGAAGATAATGTTCCTTTAAAGCCTGATTATCACCTGCCTATTTCACTGGACGGAGTGGATAAGGGTGATTTTTCAATGATTATGGGTTATCCGGGGGGTACTCAAAGATACCTCACTTCCCACGGGGTAAAACAAGCCATCAATAAAAGGAACCCTACCATTGTGGAAATCCGCGATAAAAAGCTGGATATCATGAAAGAGGCCATGGATGCATCCAAAGAAACCGAAATTAAATATGCTTCCAAATATGCCCGCACAGCGAATTATTACAAATATTTCAAGGGACAAACGAAAGGATTGAAAAATCTGAATGTAATCGATAAAAAGAAAAAGATTGAGAAAAATTTCAATGAATGGGTCAATAATAACGAGAAAAGAAAAAGCCAGTACGGAAATGCACTAAAGAATATTAAAGAAGGATACCAAATCAAAGAACATAGTATTATTCCCAGCATCTACACAAGTGAAGCAATATTCAGAGGAAGCGACATATTGCCGTTTGCCTACAGAAACTTCACGAGCCTGCACAGAGCACTAAAAGCTGACTCCAGTGATAAATTTATTGAGCAAAAAGCCCGGGGCATTAAAAAACGATTAGATGACCACTTCAAAAATTATCATGCCCCGCTCGACAAAAAATTACTGGGTAAAATGATGGAGATCTTTTATCACAATGTTCCTAAATTCCAGCACCCCGAATTGCTACAGGAATATTACGATAAGTTTGACGGGAATTTCCAGGAAGCGGCACGATATATCTTTGATAAATCTGCTTTCGACAGCAAACAAGAAGTCATTAAGCTTCTGAATAATCCCAAAGAAAGAAAAATCAGAAAAGACAAAGCTTATGAGCTGGTGAAAGCTTTTCGCGATAAATACGGACAAATCAGAAAAGATACGCGCAAAGCTGATAATTTGCTGTCAAAAGGTTACAGGAAGTTTGTTGCCGGTCTTCGTGAAATGAATCCTGACAAAAAATATTATCCGAATGCCAACTTCACCATGCGCCTGACTTACGGAACAATAAAAGGCTATAGCCCGGAAGATGCCGTGGATTATCTTTATTATACAACGCTGGAAGGTGTTATGCAAAAAGAAGATCCTTCCAACAAGGAATTTGTTGTTCCTGACAAACTTAAGCAACTCTACAAAAACAAAAATTACGGCCGTTATGGGAAAAATGGGACGATGCGTGTTTGTTTCCTCCATGACCTGGATATCACTGGCGGAAACTCGGGAAGTCCTGTACTCGATGCTAAAGGAAGGCTCACCGGTATTGCTTTTGACGGAAACTGGGAGGCCATGAGCGGCGACATTGCCTTTGAACCGGAATTGCAAAGAACGATTTCCGTTGATATTCGATATGTACTTTTCATTATCGATAAATTTGCCGGGGCAGAACGCCTGATAAAAGAAATGGATATTGTCCAAACCACCGATAAGGGAAAAGAGAAGGCCAACGTAAATTAATCGCCACACTCTCGAGAAAAAGCTGCATTGAATTAACCAGATTTTATGCAGCTTTTTTTTATTTTTATAGAAAATCTTCACTAAACGCTTAAAAGAATGGGTAAAGAAATCGAACGCAAATTCCTTGTTAAGGATAGGTCCTTTAAAAACACTTATGAAGGCCACCATGAAATAAAACAGGGCTACCTGGCCATCGACGAAAAAAAAGTTATTAGAGTGCGCACACTAGACGATAAAGGCTTCATAACTATTAAAGGAAAACCAACAGGAATTACCCGCAGTGAGTTTGAATATGAGATTCCAAAGAGAGAAGCACTGGAGATGATGCAAACACTCTGTGATTCCCTCATCGAAAAAATCCGCTATATTGTACCTATCGGGGGTATGAATTGGGAAATAGATGAATTTATTAATGAAAACCAGGGACTAGTCGTAGCGGAAATAGAACTGGAAACAGAAAGCCGGAATTTTGAAATACCGGAATGGCTCGGTCCGGAGGTAACCCACGATAAGCATTATTACAATGCCTACCTGAGCATACATCCTTTTAAAAAGTGGGGGTAACTCTAGCCTGGGCGCTACAAAAAAGGACAACCTTTTCGGTTGTCCTTTAGCCTAATACTGCTTCTCAACAACTTTAGCTAAGAAGGAGGTAAACGATACTATGTATCCCTCCCCTGGCAGACAATAAAATCAGGAAATAGTTGCAGGAAAATTTTTTTAACTAAACCACTGTAACAATTTTATATCTTTACTCGTCAAAGGGATGCATTCACACCATAAAAAATCACAGGGGTTATGAAAAAACTGATGCTTCTTTCGGGTACATTCATTTGCTTTTTTCTTCTGCAGGCATCCGGCATTCGTGCCCAGGGAGAACACACATATCTCACACAAGCCGTTTATCTCAGCAAAGAAGGCGATTACGAGCTGGCACTGGACTATTGCAACAAAGCCATCGGAAATAACCCAAAAAACGCGGATGCTTACTTTATCAGGGGCTATGCAAGATACAACCTGGAAAATTATGATTCCGCCATAAAAGACTTTGATACAACACTTAAGCTAAATAAATATCATGCAGATGCTTATCTTTATCGCGGCAACTGCAAAAAAGAGCTCAATAAATACTGGGGCGCCCTGAGAGATTATCGCAGAGCTAAAGACATCGCCCCGGATATCACCAACATGCATCTGATTAAAAACCTTGTTTCCGCCATTTTCTCCTGACGTTCACTGCTCACTCAAACCCCTTATCATCATTCATTATTTTCTCACATCGTTCATCCCTAAAATCCGCAGGTCATATTTAAAATTGCCACCAATTCACGAATTTAAGACGAATTGTTTTTACCTGAACAGATGAAACAAGCATTCGTTAATCATTTGTGCATTCGTGGCTAAACTTGCGGATTTTAGGTCATAACGGTCATCTGTTGTATCTTTGACCCATGGCAGGATTATATATTCACATTCCGTTTTGCAGGCGAAAATGTCACTATTGTAATTTTTATTCTTTAGCCTCAAGCAGGCATTTTGATCACCTGATAGAAGCGCTGAAAGATGAAATTGACCTGAGAAAGCATGAAGTTGACGAACCGCTGGAGACTATTTACTTTGGCGGAGGGACCCCTTCCATGCTTAACGATCAGCAGCTTGAAGGCATTATGGATAGAATATACAAAAACTTTTCCCTTACCGAAAAGGCAGAAATTACCCTGGAGGCCAATCCTGAGGATATTACCAGGGAAAAGCTGATAAGCCTTAAAAAAAATCACATTAACCGGCTAAGTATAGGAATTCAATCATTTTACGACAACGAGCTTACCTATCTTAACCGGATTCATTCTGCCCGCAAAGCTATTGATTCGGTGAGGCTTTCGCAGGATATGGGGTTCGAGAATATCAGTATTGACCTGATTTATGGTTTGCCCAATGCCACCATCGAAAGTTGGAAAAATAATCTCCGGCAGGCTTTTCGGCTGGAGGTACCCCATCTTTCTTGCTATGCGCTGACCGTTGAACCCAACACCGCACTGGCAAAATTTATTGAAAAAGGACGGATGAAAAATGTAAGTGAAGCGCTCTTCGAAGAGCAATTTGAAATACTTATCCAAAAGACGGCAGAGATGGGCTACCAACAATATGAAATCTCAAATTTTTGTAAAGATGCCTACTATGCCGCACATAATACCAGCTACTGGTTTGGTAAAAAATACCTTGGTGTCGGGCCTTCAGCACATTCGTACGATGGACAAAAAAGGCAATGGAATGTAGCGCATATAAAAAATTATATCAATTCAGTGAATAATGGAAAAGTCCTCTCAGAGAGTGAAGCTATAACCCCATTGACGCGTTATAATGAATACATCATGACCCGGCTCAGGACCCAATGGGGTGTCTCCATTTCTGATGTAAACGAGCGTTTTGGTAAAAAAGCAGCTTCCCATTTTACTGCCGCCATTTCCAAATACCTAAAATCCGGGCATTTACAATCTCTCGACGATACTATCTTACTAACCAAAAAAGGGAAATTTATCTCCGATGGCATCATTGCCGAACTTTTCATCGAAGAAGCTTAGTTAAGCCGTATCTTTAAGTAAACCGGCTCATGGTCCGAAAACTTAAAATTCTGTTCTAAAACCTCTACCTGCTCCACCGTTATATTGGGAGAGACTCTGAAAAAATCAATAATAGTGGTTGGCGAATCTTTCGAATAGGATTTTTCCAACGAGCGGTTGGTCGGTGAGTCCTTATCATAAACCCATTGCCAATGCTCACTAATGTAATCTTCCGACAGGGTAAAACCCACCTCTCGTCCATTCGGAATAGCGTCGGCCTGAAAGTCCGGGGGATTTTGATTCCAGTCACCCCCAATCACCACATAATGGCCTTTTTTATAAGCCTCATTAGCCAGTTTTTCTATCACTTCCAGTTCCTTTTCACGCGCCTCTTTATCGTCGGCGTAAGCAGAATTATGGATGTTCATTACCACCAGGTTTTTTCTACCCGGCAAGGGGTATGTGCTAAATATTACGGCTCTGTCGAGCATAAACAGGCTCATAGGCCAGCTATGCGATTGCGGCAAAGCATACCTGAAAGACATCATGGGTCGCAATTTGGAAAGCGTTAACATGCCCGCATCCACCTTTCCCATCGGAGAGGTGACTGGTAGCGGAACGAAAGGCACATCATAATTTTTAGCAAATATCCCGCTATATCCTTTTAAGGTATCTATGATATGATGTACCTGATTATACTGGTAGCTCCTTTCGGAATGCCTGTCTATTTCCTGGAGCAAAAAGATATCAGCAGAATGGTTGACTAAAAAATCTGTAATTCCTTTTAAATACCTTTTTTGCTGTATCTGCGTGGGCCTGACCATTTCGCCCCCATCATAAAAAAAGTCCATGTCCTCTCCTAATCCACCATAACCAATATTCCAGGTGAGGATACTAAACGGTCCTTTAACATTTTCAAGGGTATTTTTTTGCCCTCTTAACTCCAGGGGCTTCTTGTCAGATGGCCTGTAATCCATTAACTGCGTATATCCTAAAA
>CAYFQK010000092.1:0-11216 GCA_964345255.1 uncultured Bacteroidales bacterium
CCAATGACAGCTTTATATTATGTGTTGTATTTCAGGAATCTAATATCCTTTGGAGGCTTGTGCAAGAAGCTTGGCCGCCTTGAAAACAGGACTCCACTGTCGACGAATGATTTGCCAGCCACCTTTCTTCACCAAAATAAATTCAATTTCTCCTCTTGCATTCTTTTGAAAATTTTGAAAAAAACCTTTTCATTAATTGCTAATTTTCAGTATTTTTAAATAAAATTAAAAAAATTGACGTACTAATGTTGTAGTCTAATATACTATATTTTTTTACCTACCGTAACCAAGTGGGGGTAAATAATTTTACTTAGCTTCACACTGACATTAGATTTGTAAGCATGACTTCGACAAGGAATTGGAAAAAAGCAGGAGCATTAACGATTATTTCGTTTTTTTTGGTCGTTATACCGAAAACGTTTGCAGGGTCGGGCGATAATTCCGAAGGCAAGATGGATCGCCCGGAATTCAAAGAAACCTTGAAAAAACGCACGTTTAATTATTTCTGGGAATTAGTGGACAAGCCCACGTATCAAATCCCCGACCGGTATCCGACGAAGAATTTCACCAGTATCGCCGCTACAGGATTTGGTTTGCCTTCTTATATTGCCGGAATCGAAAATAATTACATCTCCCGCAAACAAGGAGCTCAAAGGGTGGTAAAAACACTTCGGTGGTTGATTAATGCACCCCAGGGATCTTCTGAGAAAAACACGGCCGGATACAAAGGATTCTTCTATCACTTTCTAACTTACGGTGAAGGCATAAGATACAAAAACGTTGAGCTCTCCACTATCGATACAGGTCTTTTGATGGCAGGAATTCTTACCTGCATGAGCTATTTCGACAAAGACAACGAAACGGAGAAAGAAATCCGCAGCCTCGCTGATAAGCTTTTCCGCCGGGTGGATTGGGACTGGGCCATGAACGGAAACCAGACCATGAGCATGGGATGGCGCCCTGAGAAAGGATTCATCGAAGCCCAGTGGAAAGGATACAACGAAGCCATGATTCTCTTGGTTATGGCCATGGGTTCGCCTACCCACCCGATTCCTGACAATTCCTGGGACATCTGGACGCAAACCTACGAATGGGACGAGTTTTACGGCTATGAACACGTAAACTTTTCCCCGCTTTTCGGTCACCAATATTCGCACATGTTTATTGATTTCAGAAACATACAGGATGAATACATGCGAAAAAAAGGAATCGATTACTTTGAGAATTCCCGCAGGGCGACTCTTAGTAATCGTGCCTACTGTATGGACAATCCGAAAAAATTCAAAGGCTATTCAAAAAATATCTGGGGACTCACTGCCTGCGACGGCCCCGATAACACAAAACTGAGCTGGAAAAATGAGAAAATAAAATTCCATACCTATATGGCACGCGGAGCCAGCAGCCGGCATACCATCGATGACGGAACCATTACCCCAACTGCCGCCGGTGGATCTATTCCGTTTGCCCCTGAAAAATGCATGAAAGCCCTGTATGCCATGTACACGAAATACGGTGACAGGCTGTTTCGTGAATACGGCTTTCTGGATTCCTTCAATCCTACATACGGACAACTCAATGGCGGCCGCACCTGGATCAATGATGACTATATCGGGATCGACCAGGGGCCGATTCTTTTACAGATAGAAAATCACGAAACCGGTTTGATCTGGAGCATTTTAAAAGACAATAAATACATCCGGAAAGGACTTGAAAAAGCCGGATTTGAAGGAGGATGGTTAGAAGACAATCAGAATTAAAGAATACTAAAACACTTTAAAGATGAAACAAAAATTACCTATTTTAATGCGAGCAGGAATACTACCGCTGCTGCTGATGTCCGTCACGATGATGGCCCAGCAGCGGACGATTTCGGGTACGGTTTCCGACGCTCAAACCGGTGAGACCCTGCCCGGAGCAAACATTGTTGTAAAGGGCACGCAAACCGGAACGATTTCGGGAGCGGACGGCAGTTTCACACTGGATGTCGGTGAAGACGTGGAGACGCTTATGGTATCTTTCATTGGATATCAAAAAAAGGAAGTAAATATAAAAGGCCAAACTACCTTTGACATTGCACTAGAGCGAAAGGCTGAATCTTTAGAGGAAGTTGTAGTCATTGGTTATGGAACGGTTAAGAAAAGTGACCTGACCGGTTCTGTGTCTTCCGTAAAAGGGGAAGAACTTACAAAAATTTCTTCCTCCAGTCCGCTGGATGCCATGCAGGGGAAGATGGCCGGGGCACAGATATCAAGCTCGTCAGGAGAGCCGGGCTCTAACCCTATCGTCAGAGTTCGGGGAGTCGGAACACTTAACAATGCCAACCCGATATATGTAGTGGATGGCGTGATTGTTGACGATATTTCATTCCTGAGTTCCAACGACATTAAGTCGGTAGAATTGCTGAAAGATGCCTCTGCAACAGCAATTTACGGATCAAGAGGGGCGAATGGGGTTTTCATCATCACCACCAAAATGGGTGGCGACGGAATGGAACCTTCCATCTCTTTCAAAACGGAATTTGGTACGCAGGACCTAAGAAATCGCATTGACCTCCTGAACGGAGAAGAATTCGCACGGGCGCTTAACGACATCTCACCGGGCACAATCAACAACATCGATGCTGTAGATAGTTACGACTGGCAGGATGCGATTTATCAGGAAAACCCAATGATGCAAAGCTATGACTTAAGCGTATCGGGTGGAAATGACAAAATGAAATATTACCTTGGAACAGGGGTTTTCGACCGTGAAGGGATTATCCCTAAATCACAATATCGCCGTTACAACCTGAAGCTCAATACCAAATACAAGGCAAGGGATTATCTGACCTTCGGGGCCAACATCTCGGGAGCTTATACCGATGATGAAAATGCCCCCAATGTGGTGGGTTCAGCATACCGGGCCTGGCCCATCGATACGCCATACAACCAGGATGGAAGCTATGCCGAAGTGCGGGGTAACGGCAACCCGCTGGCAGCCATTGAATACACCAACAGCACGACAAAAACCTACCGGCTGGTTGGAAACATCTTCACGGAAGTGAAATTTCTGGAGAATTTTAAATTTAAATCCAGTTATCAGTTTGACTTTCGCCATGGAAAAGGCCGCAGTTTTTCACCCGAATACTTTGTTTCTCCCACCCAGCAAAATTCCAGAAACTCCCTCAGTATAAACTTCACCGAAGACCGCCGCTGGATTTGGGAAAACACCATCAACTACGACCTCGACATTGAAAATCACACCATCAATGCTGTGGCCGGTTTTACCGCACAAGAACAATTTTATGAAAGTCCTAATGTTACCATGTACCGCCTTGTGCGCGAAGACCCGCTCTTCTGGCACTTCAATGCATCACTGACCGATACGGTAGACGTAAGCAGTGGACTGGGTGATGCCTATAAGAACACAATGCTTTCGGCCTTGTTCCGTACCAATTATTCATACAAAGACAAATACCTGGCAACGGTATCTTTCCGTGCCGATGGTTCGTCGAAATTTGCCGAAGAAGATCGATATGGATACTTCCCCTCATTTGCCCTGGGCTGGAACCTGTATAACGAATCCTTCTTCCCCGAATGGAAAGCCCTTAACCATTTCAAGATCAGGGGTAGCTGGGGAATTATAGGAAACGAAAAAATCAACTGGTACGACCGCTTCTCCCTTATAGGAAGTAATTACGGAGCGGTATTCGGTCAACCCGAACTCATTCAGCCCGGCGCTACGTTTTTCAGTGCCGGTAATAATGACTTACTATGGGAGAATACTAAGCAAACCAATATAGGTATTGAATTCGGCATGTATGATGATAAACTGACCGGTGCCGTGGATTACTATCGCAAAAAAACCGAGGATATCCTCGTGATGCTGGATGTTCCGGGGTATTTTGGTTTCGGATCATTTCAGCGCGTACGATTTAATGCCGCCAGCGTGCTGAACTCAGGGCTGGAGTTCAACCTCTCTTTCAAAGATCAAATCGGAGAAATAAAATACGGCGTCAATGCTTCGGGAAGCACGGTGCATAACGAAGTGACAGCGCTTGGCGCTAACACACCCACGGATTCGGTGATTTTTGGCGGAAACTTATCCAACGGGGCTCGCGTAACCGCAACCCGCGTGGGTGAACCCATCGGATATTTTTACGGCTACGAAATAGAAGGAGTTTTTCAAAATGAATCTGAACTGGAGCAATATCCTCACCTGTCCAACCAGAATGTTGGTGATTTTATCTATACCGACCAGAACGGCGATGGAGAAATTACCCCTGATAGCGATCGCACAAAAATTGGGTCCCCTATTCCGGATTTTACCTTCGGAATGGGATTCAATGTTTCCTACAAAAACTTGTCCTTGTCGATGGATTTCCAGGGACAGCTCGGTAATGAAATTTACAATGCCAAGAACCAAACACGATTCGGAATATACAACTTCGAAGACCGCGTGCTGGATCGCTGGACCGGTGAAGGAACATCTGATTATGAACCCGAACTGGACGGGAAAGCCGGTAACTATGAGCAATCGGAGTATTTCATTGAAGATGGTTCGTACCTGAGACTTCGATCGGCTGTTTTGAGCTATACTTTCCCTGAAAGATGGATGAAAAAAGCCGGTTTCTCATCGGCTAATATCTATGTGCGAGGAACAAATTTGTTTACATTAACAGAGTATTCCGGTTATTCTCCTGATTTGGGAGGTTCTCCTCTATCATCAGGAATTGATAGCGGGATTTATCCTATAACATCTGTTTATACAATGGGTATTAACTTAAAACTTTAAACTGAAGACTATGAAACGCAAAATATTTATACCAATCATTTTACTGGTTTTCCTGGGAACAGGATGTGAAGATTTTCTGGATAATCCGCCCCGGGGATACCTCACAACCGGGTCTTTTCCAACTACTAAGGAAGATGCCAGGCTGGCAACGAACGGAGTGTACAACACCATGCGCATCTGGAACTTCCATGCCGGGGGATTCCCCATTCTCGATATCATGTCGGATGAAGCCCGCAAAGGCAGTAATCCGGGAGACGGGACATTCCTGAAAGCTTACGAGAATTTTACCTTCGGACCTACAGAAGGTTCTTTCAACCGCTGGTGGTCGACGCTCTATCAGGGCATACGCAGAGCGCATATCGTCATGGAAGGAATCCCTTCCGTCGATATGGATGAAAATCTGAAAACAAGGTATCTGGCAGAAACCCGCTTCCTGAGAGCCTTATTCTATGCACGACTCGTAAGGGCTTTTGGAGATGTTCCAAAAGTCACTTCCACGGATCCACCAACATCACTGCCACGGGCTCCCAAAGAGGAGATTTACGAGGAAATTATCATCCCTGACCTGGAGTTTGCGATAGAAAACCTGCCGCTGCGTAGCGAATATTCGAGCGCTGACCTGGGACGCGCCACAAAAGGTGCAGCAAAAGGGATACTGGCAAAAGTGTATCTTTTCCGTGGAAATATGGAAAAAGCAAAGCAGTATGCCCTCGAGGTGATAAACTCAGGGCAGTATTCCCTCAACCCCGAATTCAGTGATATTTTCAATGAAGATCATCCTTTCGGACCCGGCTCACTGCTGGAAATTGGCGCCGTACCCGAAAGTAATTACTTCCGTGGGGGTAATCAATATGCCAACACATGGGGCGTAAGAGGTGAACCCAACCTTGGCTGGGGCTTCGGTCGTCCGTCTTATGACCTGATAGAGGATTTCGGGGATGACCCGAGAAAGGATAAAACCATACTCTTCCTGGGAGAAACCATCGAAGGAATTACCATTCAGGGCGATGATAACACCCCGGACACCACCTACAGTGACGAAAATCCGGATGAAATTCTTGAGGTGGAGTGCTACAATCAAAAGACCTTCACCCCCGGCGACGAAACCAGGTTTTCATATGGTGTAAACCGAAAGCTTTTACGTTACGCGGATGTGTTGCTAATGGCTGCCGAGGCATTGAATGAAACCGGAGAGCCCGGACAGGCGCTCGAATACCTGAACATTGTAAGAGAGCGGGCCCGCGGAGATAACCCGGATGCATTGCCGGATATCACAACAACGAACCAGGAGGAATTACGCGACATCATCATCGAAGAGCGGCACCGGGAGCTGGCCCTGGAAGGCCATCGCTACTGGGATTTAGTGAGAACCGGCAAAGCTGCCGAAATATTGGGTCCCTATGGTTTTGAGGAAGGAAAACATGAGTTGTTGCCCATCCCTCAAAATGCCATAGATATGTCGGAAGGACTTATAGAACAGAATCCGAATTATTCATAAGGAGAGAAGAATAAAGGAGAAACATTCGTTAAGAGCTTATGACCTTGTAAGCGTAATCGAAAGAAAAAATTGAGAAAAAACTTGAAACAAGGGATAAACGATTATAAATTAATTAACAAACTAAAAAATCAATTGCTATGAAACATTTAAGATTTCTTTTATCATTTGCATTAATTGCAGGAATGATAGCCTTTACAGGTTGCGAAGAGGATGATGATCCCGGAATGCTGTCGCTGGAGGCTATCGAAGGAACAGGAAATGACCTGGAAACAGGAAATGAAGTTACTAAAGACCTTAACGCTGCCACAGCAGCAGAGGATGTGCCACTGAATGTTACGATTCATGTAACATTTTCCAAGGAAGTGGATGCAGCTACTATTACCGCTTCCACTGTCACATTATCAGGCAATGGCGACGTTTCTCTGGGGCTTGATGTTGATGGAACAGATGTGACTATCACTCCTGATCAGAGTCTGTCGCGCGGTACGGAGTATACACTGACATTGACCAATGGCATTGTAGCTGCCGACGGCGGAGAGTTTGCAACCGTTACGCGAACCTTTAGCACGGCCGGTCAGGGCATTGTAACGCCTCCTCAGGCCAACAGCCAGATAGCTTACTTTACCTTCAATGAAACTATGGATGATTATACCGGAAACTATTCGGTCATCGAAGCAAATTCATCCTACGAAGGTTACGTGGAAGACCGTTTCGGTTATCAGAGCAGTGCCCTTCAAATGGACGGGGAAACAAACATCCTGGACGTGGAGAACGACGGCAACCTGATTAACCCGAGCACAACCATCAGCCTCTGGTTCAAGACCGATTTGGATGACGAGCATGTTTCCAATGGCATGTTCCTGATGGGTGCTACAGCGGAATATGGCTTTTTCTTCGAGATTGGTCTCATGGATGATGGAAATCCATGGATGAAAGTAGCCACCCGCCATATGCAGCACCCGGAGTCCAGCAACGATTTTGGATCAGCAACAGCCTGGGGTGACGCCATTATGGGTAATGGAGCTGAAATAGGAGACATCTGGGACGGTGATCTGAGAACAATGATCGATGACCAATGGGTTCATTTCGTAATTTCCTATGATGAGTCCACAGGTATGAAGAATGTCTATCTGAACGGAACAAAGGTTTGGGAAATGAATCTGCAGGATGGTGACGAATGGAAGATGAAAGAGTGGCACATCGATACGGAAAATCCCACCGATGCCAGCAATAATATTGGTATTGGTTTCGCCGGTTCTTCGGATAACCATTCCACAGGATGGGCTGACTATGAAACTTACGTCAATGAAGGAACACACAAAACCTTCTATGGTATGATCGACGATGTTCGTTTCTTCGAGGCAGCCCTTACGCAGAGCGAGGTTAACACGTTGTATAACGATGAAAAACCATAAGAAAGACTTTTAACTAAGTGACACAAGGGGTAAGGCTTGTGAAAGAGCCTTATCCCATTTTTTAGATATTTTAAATCAGAAATTAAATTACGATGAGAAGATTATTACTATTTCAACTATTGATTGTAGCCCATTTTGCAGCTTTTTCACAAATAGTCGTTACTCCGGAAAACTATGAATTCAATGCGCAGCAAATCGGATACAGTTCAAATGAGGCGACCTTTCAAATAGAAAACCAGGGCGAAGAGACCGTTACTCTTCAACCGGAAAATATTACGCTCAGCGGGCAGAATACGCAAAGCACGGATTTATCCATCCTTACCTATAACATCTGGCACGATAATCAAAACTGGCCGGATCGCCTGGAAAGAATGCTTACCGACATCGAGCAGATAGACCCTGATATCATCGGCCTGCAGGAAGTTATCCAGAGACCCAACCTGCAGAACCAGGCAAAAACCCTGGCCGATTCGCTGGGTTTCCATTATTACTTCTGTTCCGTTGACCCCGTCGGCAACGATACCCGTTTCGGGAATGCCATCCTGTCGCGCTACCCTATTGCTGACAGTAATTTCAGAAAACTGCAGCCACTGGATGATTACCGGGTAGCCGGTCACATCAAGGTCAATGTTGAAGGGAATGTAATCGATGTGTACGTTACCCACCTTCACAACCAGGCTGTTAACCAAGACATCAGGGAGGAGCAGATCACCGACCTTCTTGATTTTATCGATGATACCCACAGCGGCGGATACACTTTCGTCATGGGCGATTACAATGCTGACCCCGACTGGGAAGAGATGGAGCTGATGTACGAAAACTACCAGGACGTTTATCCACTGTTCTATGAAAATCCGAACGCACCGCAGCACAGCACCCTCAATTACAACTTAGGGCATGCGCAACGGCGAATCGACTATATCTTTTACAATAAAGCGAACCAAACGATGTTGCAACCCCTTTCGGCAGACATCGTCATCGATACCGCCAACCAGCAGGGCGTTTACGGCTCCGACCACTTTGGGGTTCTGGCCGATTTTACGCTGCTTTCCGATACCGGGCATTTTACGCTGAATAATATCAGTGGAGAAACTGAACTGGCTGCAGGCGAAAGCACTTCGGTAGGTGTTCTTTTTGAGCCTTTCACTACGGGAACGAAAGAAATTTATCTCAATGCCAATGGTGCGCAGGCATCCATAGCGGGGGAAGCCTTTGATGCCACTGTGACGGAATATCCATGGTCACAAAGTTTTGATACACTTGAAGAGGATGAAATTCCCTTTGGCTGGCAAAAAAATGCCGAAAACTGGGGCGCTACCTCTACCAGTAATGCCGGCGGAACTTCGCCGGAAATGACCTTCGCCTCAACGCCCGCCAACTCAGGGGCCCTGCACCTCAAAACACCCCCATTCAACACGATCGGCCTTGACAGCATGATGCTCAAGTTCCGTCATCGTGTCAGCAATGAAGGAGCTTCCGGAGATTACACGCTCAAAGTGGTTAGCCTCTACAATGGCGAGGAAAGCATCATCCAGCAATGGGAAAATCCCGGAGAAGTCTCAGCTCAGGATTTCTCGGTAAAACTGAAATCAGAGCACGGAGTCGGAAATGAAAGTATGCGCATCGCATGGATTTTTGACGGAAATTCAGAAAACATTTCCCAATGGAATTTAGACAACATCACACTGGAAGCGCTGCCTTCGCTGGCCCTTTCACCGGACGGATATGATTTTGAGGATCAGGAAATCAATACGAGTTCTGCAGAGCAAACTTTCACCCTGACCAATATCGGGGGTGGCACACTAAACATTGCCCCTTCGGATATTTCCATAACGGGCACCGGCAGTGAATCTTTTCAGCTCAACAACCTTACAGACCCTGTTGCGCTGGGCAATGCGGAAACCGCCGAAATCGGCATCACTTTCCATCCGGAAACCGAAGGTGAAAAGGAAGCTTCGCTGGTCATTGGAGAAACAAACGTGGCGATGCAGGGTAATGCATTTGACCCGACCATTTACGAACTACCCTGGACAGAAGATTTCAGTGAGCTGACAGGCGGTGATATTCCGCTGGGCTGGAGCAAAGACACCGATAACTGGCAATCGTTTAACGCCAGCAATGCGGGCGGTGAAGCACCGGAAATCGTTTTCTGGTGGCAACCGGAAATCGAAGGCGAATTCTACCTGACCACGCCCGAAATCATCACGCAAAGCATGGACACGGCGGTACTATCCTTCAAGTATCGCGTAAGGAATTTCGGACAGCCCGGCGATTATACGCTAAAAGTAAAAAGCATCACCGGAGACAGTGAACATCTTATTCATGAATGGGTGGATCCTTCCACCATCGAAGCCAGCGAGATTACGCTGGTTCTGGATAGCGAAAATCACGGGGTGGGCAGCAGTGAGGATTTCCACCTGGCATGGGTCTTCGACGGACAGACCAACAACATCACGCAGTGGGATATCGACGACATCCATCTTTACCAACCATCGGATACCGTGGTAGCCCAAATCTCCCCCGAATCACACGACTTCGGAAATGTTCCGGTGGAGACCAGTTCCGAAGCCCAAACCTTCACCATCAAAAATATCGGAGGACAGGACTGGAGCCTTCACCCGGATAGCATTGAAATCACAGGGCCCAATGCGGATGATTTCGTACTGGACAACCTGGATGAGGAAACCGTACTGGGGCTGAGCGAATCAGCTGAAATCAGTGTAACGCTCGAACCTGCATCCGTGGGAAAGAAAGAAGCGACGCTGGATATCGACGGCAACGAAATACCCCTGACAGGTCAGGCGGTCAGCGATGAAGGCTATTTCATCTACAGCGATTTTTCCATTGTGGAAGATGGAACGCCCTACACCAATGTGGGAGGTTTCAGGGAAGTTCCCGCCTCGTCGCAAAACGGAAGCCTGGAGGCTACCGACTTAAGCGGGCAGGGAGAATATGGCAATACGGTGTTGCAGCTGGATTATGACCTCTCCCAGGCTGAGGAGTTCACGGTCTATTACATGTGGGCCTACCCGATGGTCGACCTCAGCGGGTTTACACATATGGTGCTGCGCGTGAAAGCCGATGAAGCTATCACCAATCTGAAACTTAAACTGCAGGATACGGAAGGAGTTCAGGGCGAAGATGGCGGAAGTTATACCTATATCGATGTCAACACCGATTGGCATAAAATCGTCATGGAGGTAGAAGATTTCGAACTTGAATCGTGGGCGCAGAACCTGCCGGATATGAGTAAAATACAAAAAATCGACCTGCTGTTTGAAAAAGAAGCCACCGGGCCGGCGCAGGGAACATTGTTTGTCGACCTGGTAGCCTTCAGCACCGGCGACCTTTCGGTTCCCGGAAGCGGCAATACCGGCAAAACGGAACTTGAAGTGTATCCCAATCCGGCCGATCAATACGTTACTGTGAAGATGGCCCGGCAGGGACAACTATCCATCATGGATATAACCGGCAAAACCATTAAAAAATTTCAGAAATCCGCGGGCACTTCAAAGGTATCAGTCAGCGAA
>CAYFQK010000093.1:0-2260 GCA_964345255.1 uncultured Bacteroidales bacterium
TAATAAGGAAAAGTATGGTCGTACCTAAAAGATTTAAAACAAAGAGGTGAACCGTTTTACGCAGGGTGACAAGCCCGCCGATGGCATAAAGCGCAGTGGCTATAGGCACAGCAGGCATTGTTCTTGAGGCATTACCCACCTCCATTTTGGTCATCGGGTGGTAATAGCTGAATATGGCTAAAATGATCAGGATAAAGAAATAAACGCCCCAGGCCGTTTTTGGCGTGTAGTAGGTGATGGATTGGGTATCATTTTCAGCACGTTTTCGCCAATATTCATCATCCTGGTAAACCAATGACCTGGTCGGGTTCTTACCGACTTTGTGCGCATAAATCAGCACATAAGTAATTCCCACAATGTTGATAATCACCCAGCAAAAAAGGCGATATTCAAAACCGGAAAACAGGGGTAATCCTGCCAGTCCCTGGGCAATACCAATAGTAAACGGGTTGAGTACGGCTCCTGCAAAACCAAGTCCGGCAGCCACAAAAACCATTGCCACACCGGTAATGGAATCATAACCCATGGAAATAGCAAGGGGTACCAGGATGATGATAAAAGCTATGGTCTCTTCACTCATCCCGAACACCGCCCCGAACGTACTAAATAAAAGCATGATGAGGGTGATGACAATGTTGTTCACCCCAATCATCTTAAAGAATTTATAATGCTCGATTTTCTTGGTAAACTTCAGGAAAGACATGATCCCTACGTCAATCGCCTTACTCTCGTTCATAATCCAGAAAGCCCCACCAATCATCAGGATAAAAACGATGATGCCTGCCTGGCGTTCAAATCCTTTAAACATGGCAGCAAAAATCTGCCAGGTTTGGGCATCACTTTCCGTCTGCTTATACTCCATGCGGGTAACTTCCTCGCCCGCCTCATTGACTACAGTCTTTTCAACATATTCCCCGCCGGGCAATACCCAGGTTAAAACAGCCGCAATGACGATAATGAAAAAGACAATGACATACGTGTGTGGTACTTTCTTCAGCATATTTCCGGTTTTTTAAAGGTCGTCAAATATAAAAAATTGACGCAATTACGCACTCAGTTTGATTTGAAAATTCGCTAGTTAACCTATGATACACTTATAAAAAGTTTTACCCTGAATGGGGAAGGAAGGATTTGGGAAGAAGTTGGCAACAGGCAGCTGGCAAAATTTCAGGATAAGTGCCAACTGTCAACCTTGTGCACTCACTGTCTAAATATTTTCTCCACCAGCCGCGTAGGGTCGATCAGCGCTTCAAATTCGGAAGGAAGTTTATTACTCCGGATTGGAGTAATGTCAATCCCTCCGCGACGAGTGTAAATGCAGGCAACAGTCAGGTTGCCGGGTTGGATTTTTTCGTAAAACCGCTTGAACATCATTTCGGCGATTTCTTCATGAAAATGGTTTTCGTTGCGCATCGAGACGATGAATTGGAGAATGGATTCACGAGTAATCGATTTCTCCCCTTCGATTTTGATAAAAGCCGTTCCCCAATCGGGTTGAAAGGTGATTTTGCAATTGCTTCGCAGCAAATGGCTTTTCCATTTTATCGTTCCGTTGAGAGGTTGGGTGTTAAGGGTGATGTTTTCTTGATTGAGTCCGGAAAATGTCAGGCTTCCGGCAAAATCTTCATCTTCCAGGGGAGGGTAATCCTCCAATTCGTTTTTTACTTTTTGGGTATGGATGTCATGGAACTTTAACCAAACCGAATCATCAACGATTTTCCCTAAATCCCTCTGAAGCTTTTCCTCGAAATTTCCGGCAGCTTCAGTCTTGTTTTTTCCAAGCCTTTCATTATTTAGCGAATTCATGTACAGCTTCAGGGATTTGCTTTCTACAATATTCGGACTTGAAGCCGGGTAAACGATTTTGGTGATGCCTGTGACCGGCAGCCCGCTGTTAAGCAGAAAACTCGTTTCGTAGGCATGCCATACATCATAGCCTTCAAAAAGATGAGCCATTTCATCAATACCATGCTCGCGGCGGTTTTCAATCCGTGGGACGGCCACCAGCAGCGTCGGATCGTAGGATTCCGGAGTGCCAACTCGCTTTCCTAAAAATCGTTCTTCATTCCTTTGATCAGGCATTTTCGGTATTGAGTTTGGGTCGGATAAAAGCGACCAGTCCGTAAACAATCGGTGTATCCAGGGCCGCAATTGCCAGTTTGACAAGATACTGCCCGAAGATCATTTGCAGGATGGGAACGCCGGTTCCGTAAAAAGCAATCATGATAAACAAGGTCGTGTCGATGAGCTGCGATACCAT
>CAYFQK010000093.1:2360-11151 GCA_964345255.1 uncultured Bacteroidales bacterium
GCCGCGAATCCCAGGGTAATCACAAACTGCGTGGTTTTCTTCCCCCAGATTTCCGACAAGGTGTCCGTCACCACAAAAGTCAGCGAATAGCACAAAACCGCCGCCGGAACAATTAGTCCGCCAATGGTAATGGTTTTCACGGCAATGATGTTACTAACCACCAGCAAGCTGATAAAAGCTGTTACCAGCGCCAAAAAATATTTATTGTCTTTACTCAGCATAGCCATTCCTTTTGGCAACAGCACATCATCCACAGGGTATTATTCCCAAAACCATAAAAACCATGGAAACTGTTCTACAGCAAGCTTTTCATGAAGAATTTTCCTCAAAGGCATATTCCGTAGTTTTTATTTATAGACAGGATGTTGCGACTGTCTGTTATTTCCGGGTGCAAAGATAATATTTTTTGAGATAGGATTTAGGATTCAAAATTTGTTTACATGCATATTATTCTCCAGCTCTCTTCAGGATATATTGTTCTAATTTATCGGACATTCTAAAATTGATTTCTTTTAAGTCATGAAGAAGTGGTCTAACAGATTTTATTATTCCTTTCTTTTTGGCTTTCAGTAAAGTACCTAATGTTCCGGTCAACTCAATATTCAATAACTCAGCCAATTTTCTACCTCTTTTATCATCCATTAACAATAAAGGGGATCTTACTTCCTGAGCTAATGCAATTACACTGGCTTCTCCTATGTCTACAATGGTGTTATATTCTGCAATTTTTTGTTGGTTAGAAACAGGCTGAATTTTAACCCACATGGGTATCATAGCTTTGTATTCGTCCCTTACTTGTGGGGTGATTGTTATTTTATCATAAGCTAGATGTAATAGTTCTATCTGTCCTATTTTTTTGAAAAGGATTAGGCAACTTGTATCGGATAAAACAGGGTTATCCATTTTTTAAATCCTTTTCAATGTCCTCAATACTTTCTCCAAATATTGAAACACCATGCTCTCCCAGTTTATCCATAAATTCTTCTTTATTCATACCAACAAAATTGGCAGCCTGCCCTAAGGAGAGCTTCCCTTTGTCATACAATTGAGTGGCTAATAACAGCGTCATCTCTTTTTCGTCTAAATTATCCGGTATTTGTAATTTAACTGTTTTCATTTTTATATCTCTTTATCTTCAAAGATACAAATATCTTCTTGCTTATGAAATGATAGTTGAAGGGCTTTGAATCAGAGCTTTCAGGTAACTTTATAACCTTTTCCGGAATGAAACTTATTGCCAACTGGGCACTGCCAATATATCGTATCAGACAAATCTGAAAGTTACTTAAGGATAGCCTTTTTAAAATCCAAAACGGGCTTTAATGCCCTTTTGTTTCACATTTAATGCATAACCTTAAACATTACAGGGTTTTATTCGTTTCACAGCTTATAGTCTCAAGCTAAAGTAACAATAACCCGAAAATTCAAAGGGAAGCAACAATGAACAAAAGAGCAATTATCGTTTTCGTGGCAGTCGCAGTGATGCTTGGCGGCGCCGGAGGTATTTTTGTCTATCTGAAAAACCAAAAGGAAGCCCCGGCAAAATCTGAGAAAGAACCCACCACCTATTACGTTAACGCCAAACCGGTGAAATATACAGATGTCTATGCGGAAGTGGAGGCTTCAGGAAGAGCAGTTTCAAAAAACCTGGTGAATTTAATCTCCGAAGTGCAGGGTAGAATCCTGACCGGCGAAGTACCTCTTAAAAAGGGAGAATCCTTCCGGGAAGGGGATACATTGGTTCGGATTTTCAAGAAAGATGCGGAGTATAATCTCAAATCCAGAAAAAGCAGCTTCCTGAATCTTCTGGCAGGTATACTGCCTGACCTCAAAGTTGATTTTAAAAAGCATTACCCCCGATGGAAGTCCTTTTTCAATGGCCTGGATATCGATCAAGATTTTCCCCATTTACCAGAGATAAACTCCAACCAGTTAAAAGTCTTCCTTGCATCGCGCAATCTGTTAAGCAACTACTATTCGATTAAAAGCGAAGAAGAGCGATTAAAGAAGTATGCCCTGGTAGCGCCTTTTGACGGGACATTTACCGAGGTTAATCTGGAAACCGGTTCGGTGGCAAGTCCGGGAGCCAGGATTGCCCGCATGATTCGTACCGATGTGCTTGAGGTTGAAGTACCCGTTCCTGCCAAAGAGGCCCGCTTTCTGGAAATTGGTGACTCAGCCACGCTACACAATGATGATAATAAGGAATACCGCGGAGTGGTTATACGTAAGGCTTCTTTCGTTGATCAGGCAACCCAGTCCCGGAGTATTTTCGTAGGGGTGAAAAATGAAGCTGAAAATCCGGTTCTTCAGGGCCAATACTTGCAGGCTAAGCTGGATGGAAGAGTGCTGCAGGATGTTATGCAAATCCCGCGAAATGCAGTGTTTGAAAACGATAATGTGTATGTAGTCATTGATGGGAAACTTCAGGAAAAAAGTGTGAGAGTGCAGAAGCTCAATGAAAAAACCCTTTATTTTAACGGGCTCAAAGAAGGGGTGAATATTGTTACTGAACCCCTTATTAACGCCATAGAAGGAAATCCCGTAGAAATTCTTAACTAAAAGGAGAAGGAATGAGAAGACTGATAGCCCAATTTGTTAAATATCCCTTTTACGCCAATCTTATCATATTTGTCTTCCTGCTGGGAGGAATTTATGGTTTGCTCAACATGAAAAAATCCTTTTTTCCTGAGCGAACACCCCGAAACATTACTGTACAGGTAACCTATCCGGGAGCTTCACCCAAAGAGATGGAAGAAGGGGTAACGATGCGAATTGAGGAAGCTGTACGGGGTATTGTCGGCATAAAGGAAGTCACCTCAACTTCTTCTGAAAACCAATCAGTGGTACGAATTGAAACCACCGGTCAGTATGATTTGGATGAAACCCTTATGGATGTCAAAAACGCGGTGGATGGCATTAGCTCTTTTCCGGTAGACGCCGAAAAGCCGATAGTTTTTAAGGAACGTAGCAAAACACAGGCTATGTTTATGGGCCTCACCGGGGATGAGACAACCGACCTGCGCGAGTTAAAACAAATGGCCGACGAAATCGAGTTTGATTTGCTTACCTCAGGACCGGTTTCGCAACTTACCATTACAGGTTATCCTCCCCTGGAGATTTCTGTTGAGATATCTGAGGAAGATCTGCTTCGCCACAATCTGAGTTTCGAGGAGATTGCCGGCGTAATTCGTGCCAATAACCAGGATATTTCCGGCGGTCAGATCAAATCCGCCGAAGAAGAGATTCTTATCCGTACCAGGAACCGCACCGTCGATCCGGCTAAAATTGGTGACATCACCCTCAGAGGGCACAACGACGGGAGTTTTCTACGCATCAGAGATGTTGCTACGGTAGATATCCAGTTTGCGGATGTTTCGCAAAGCTCTTTTATGGATGGGAGTCGCAGCATATCATTTAATGTGCAGAAACTGCCGGAAGAAGACCTTTCTGAAATCTCGGATTACTTACACACTTATACCGAAAAATTCAACAAAACGCACCCGAGTGCCAAGCTAACTATCACATTTGATTTTTTAACCGTTCTGCAGCAGCGGTTGAATTTGCTTTATGAAAACGGTGGAATTGGCCTGGCCCTGGTGTTGATATCGCTTGGCCTGTTTTTAAGTCTTCGGTTATCTTTCTGGGTGGCTTTCGGAATCCCCGCATCCTTCCTTGGAATGTTTATCATCGCCCCCTATTTCGGCATTACGATTAATATGATTTCCCTTTTCGGGATGCTGCTGGTAATTGGTATCCTGGTGGATGATGGCATTGTGATTTCGGAAAACATCTATTCCCATTTCGAAAGAGGTAAGAAACCGCGATTAGCAGCTGTCGACGGAACAATGGAGGTGTTGCCTGCGGTTGTCACTTCCATTTCTACGACCATTATTGCTTTTTCTCCTTCTTTCTTCGTTTCGGGCCAATTGGAATTTATCTCTGAGATGGCTTTTGTGGTTGTGGCCGCATTGTTTTTCTCCCTGTTTGAAGCCTTCTTTGTATTACCCGGCCACATTGGAAATGCGCATGTGCTTCGCAGGAATCCAAAACAAAATACCGGAACGAAAATCCGTAACAAATTAGATCAGTTTCTTGGGTGGATGCGGGAGAATATTTATGCCCGGATATTGCGTAAAATAATACGTTGGCGATGGTTTGTGGCATTTGTTCCTGCAGCTTTAATCATCATATCCGTGGGTCTTTCACTTGGCGGATTTATCAAGTTTACGTTTTTCCCCAGCATTCCTTTTGACCAGTTTACGGCTGATTTAGCCTACAAACCCGGCACCGGTGAACAAATCACACTGAACAAGCTCAAGCAAATTGAGGATAAAGTCTGGGTGGTTAATGAGGATTTAAAACAAGCATATGATCAACCGGATGGGTTCATTGACCATACTTTCGTAAATACCGGAAATGCCTTCAGTGGCCAGGAGGTAGGACCGCATGCCGGAAATGTAAGGATTATCCTGAAAAATATGCAGGATACAGATTTGAGTAGCTTTAAGGTGGTAAATATGCTGAGCAAAGAAGTGGGGGAGATTCCGGAAGCAGAGAAATTTACGGTTGAGGGACGCAATACTTTTGGCGATCCCATTTCCATTAGTTTGATGGGAGAAAACTTCAACGAGATGGAGAACGCCACAGATTTTCTGATTCAGGAGATGACAGATCTTGATGCCTTAAACAATATTCGCGACAACAATGCTTTAGGTAAGCGGGAGATTCGATTGAATCTGAAGCCCAAAGCTTATTTCCTTGGTCTCGACTATGGCAGCATCAGCCGCCAGGTGCGCCAGGGATTCTTTGGCGGGCAGGCGCAGCGCCTTCAGAAAGGGAAAGACGAGTTGCGTGTGTGGGTCCGCTATCCCAAAGAAGGCAGGAAGTACGTCGGTCAGCTGGAGGATATGAAAATCAAAACGCCGGCCGGAGAATATCCCCTCTCCGAATTGGCTACCTACGAAGTAAAGCGCGGACCGGTAAGCATTCAGCATTACAACAACCGTCGTGAAATCCGGGTCATAGCAGGCGTAAAAGATCCGAACGAGCCGGTACCTCCCTTGCTCGAGGAGATTGAGAGCAATATCATTCCACAATTGCAAGGCCGTTTTCCGGGAGTGGATTATAAATTTCAGGGGCAGGCCAAGGAAAGCCGGGAATCCAATCAGCAGCTTGTCAGCTATTTTGGAGTAGCTGCCATATTGATTTTGTTTATACTGATGCTGCACTTCAAATCAGCAGCTTCTGCGATAATTATTCTTTTGATGATTCCGCTGGCGTGGTTAGGAGCCGTATGGGGCCATGGTATCGAAGGAAAGCCTGTCTCCATGCTTAGCCTATGGGGCATGATTGCGCTGTCGGGGGTCATCATCAATGATGCCGTCGTATTCCTCCAAAAATACAATACAAATCTCAGGGAAGGGCTTAAGGTTCTTGATGCCGTATACGAAGCGGGAAAATCCCGTTTTCGTCCCATTGTTTTAACGACGATAACCACTTCCGTTGGACTTTATCCCATTATTTTGGAAACAAGCTTCCAGGCGCAGTTTTTAATTCCAATGGCGATTACACTGGCCTATGGTGTGCTTGTGGGTACCGGATTTATATTGCTGTTTTTCCCCGTACTGATACTTGTGGTCAATGATATACGACACAATGCCATTTATTTTGTCAGAAGATATAAGCTGTGGATAAAACAAGGGGATCCGAAAATTGAACTAAAACCCGAAGAAGCAGAATATCTGAGGAGCAAACCCAGCCGCGAAAGCGTCGAAAAAGTTAATGTTTATAAAAACCGTACACTGGATGATTAATCGAATGAAAAGAAAACGAATCATAGTTATACTCTTGATGTTCCTGGGCATAAGTTCTCTTCAGGCCCAGGAACAGCTTTCACTTGGTCAGGCGATTTCCAGAGCGCTGGAAAACAACTACCAAATCCGCATTGGCGATTTGAATTTGGAAATCGCCCGCAATAACAACGCCTGGGGTACTGTGGGAGCCTATCCCAGCATAAACCTGGGGGTAACCAATGTAAACCGTTTTGATGACAACAGCCAGGGAAAATCCACCACCAATAGCCTCTCGCCAAACGTTTCCATAAACTGGATGATCTTTAACGGCTTTTCCGCAAGAATCAGTAAAGAAAAGCTGGAGAAGCTGGAGAAGCTCTCGGAAGGGAATTCCAGGCTGGTAGTTGAAAATACGCTGCAGGCTGTGGTTCTGGGGTATTACCAGGTGCTCCTGGAAAAAGAAAAAATGAAAGTTTTGGAAGATGTGATGGCCCTTTCCAGGGATCGTTATGAATATGAGCAAACCCGGAAAGAGTTAGGTAATGCCCTCACCTTTGATGTTTTACAAGCCCAGAATGCCTACCTGAACGATTCTTCCAACTACATCCGCCAGAAAACCAATTACCATAATGCGCAGAGAAACCTCAATCAGTTGATGGCTGTGGAGGTTGGCAGCGAATTTACTTTGACCGGTGAGTTTAAGCCGGATTATGAGCAGTATGAGCTTGAAAGCCTGGAACAAAAAATGCTGGCCGGTAACCGCAATTTGCGCAACCAGTATATCAACCTCGAGATTATGAAGAAGAATGTGGGGATTGAAAAAAGCGCCCTTTATCCTTCATTGAGTTTGAATTCGGGCTATGACTACAGCACCACCAGGGTCGATCCAAACCAGGGAACCGTAAACACATCAGACGCGTATGGCTACTACGCTAACTTTTCACTCAGTTTCAATCTTTTCAATGGGGGAAATACCCGGCGAAATATCAAAAACGCCCACATCGATAAGCGCATTGCCAAGGTGGAAACCCGCCAGCTGGAGAATCAGTTGCGAAGAAACCTTCGAACAACGTATGAATTTTACAAGGTGAGAAAGCAACTTTTGGAAGTTGCCCTTGAAAACATCGAAAGTGCTGAATTGAACCTCCAAATTGCCGAAGATAAATTCAAAGCCGGAACAATCAATTCCTTTAACTACCGCGACATTCAGCTGACCTATTTGAATGCGGCCCTTACGAGGTTGGAAGCAATCTATAGCTTGATAGATACCCATACACAGTTAATGCGATTGACCGGTGGAATTATTTCGGAGTATTGATTAATTTTTTAGTTATCTTTGGGTATTATGATATTCATATTTGGTGTTAACGACGGTAAAGTAAAAGAAACCGAGACAAATCATACCGAATATTGTTCCCGGTGCGGCAATACTACCCGATGGAGGGTCAGTAAAAAGCCGGTAAATGCAAGCGTGTTTTTTATCCCTGTTTTTCCCGTAAAAATGGTGTACAGGTACTACTGCCCTATTTGCCGGAATGGGAGTAAGATTTCCAGGGAAAAGTATGAAAGGCTGGTGGGCTGAATGGTTTCGGGTTTCGGGTCCCGAGTTTCGGATTCCAGATTTTGTATCCATGCCTAAATAGTGTTGATTTTTATCTTTGATATGTTTTCATATCAAATCAAGCTGAAAACCCTGAGAGAAAAAAGCCCAGGGGGGAAGGCCTGAACGCGATTATCAGCCGGAGGCTGGAAGAATGAAGAAGCCGGAACGGGAAAGCTCCGGTTCACGTCCGATTGTTGATTAAGCCTGTTTGCCGGAAGTTCCTGCTTCCGGCAAGTTATTCCTGAAGCCTCTGGCTTATGTTTTATTTAACGCAAGTCGATAAAGATTAATTCAAAAATCTTTTAGCCCTAACTCCTTCCAAAGAAATAATACTTCAGACGTTTCTCATCCTTTATCCGCTCAAAGAAATTTTCGAGATATCTTAAAGCGCGCCGCTTATTTTTTTTATCCAGATAAGGACATTTTTCCACAAGATGTAGTAGTTCAGGCTTTTTTAACTTAAATTCCTCCGCTACTTTCCGAAAGACAGGTTTGTTAAACTTCTTTCCCACGTACACCCGTTCAGTAACATCTTTAATGTCGTATTTCGGATGCGGAACCGCATAAGAGGTGTTGACAAAACCACTCCAGTCGAAATCATACGGAACGGCGTAGTAGTTGCCTTTGGATTTCATCCGTTTGGTGTTGTGACCACTGTAAACACTCCAGTCTGAATTACCAATCATATACTGGAAAAGGCTGAGGCGATGCGCCTGGTAGTCGTCCAGCCATTTGATGTTGATATGTTTGTTCCGGGCTTTTCGGCATCCTAACCTGTCGCGGAGATGCCGCGTGCGTTCAATGAAAAAACCGAAACGCTTGTACAGGGTATCGCCGGTGGGCGCATTGACATATTTAATGTGGGCGGGTCTGACTTTAAAGGAGGAATCGGTAAACAAGTTAAACATGCGGTAGCACAAATATTCTTTCACGACGTACTGCTCAAAACGTTTCGCTTTGCGGCAATGCACCACCAGCTTGAGTTTCGTGGCATCCTCAAAAACCGTTTCATGGTTATCCTCAGGGAATTTTAGCGAGAGCGGCGGAAATCTGCAGTTTGACTGATCCAGCCTGTAACCGCCGCGGGGTTCGATGCGTGTGCGAACAATACGGCTAAAGCCCTCGATATCGGTATACTTGATGAAGCCCTCCAGGCGTTGATTCTGGTCCTCAGGATTTTTCAGGATTTTATCAAAGTTTGTTTCAATAGTCAGGTGAAGAATGGAATCGCTTTGGAAGAGCAAAAGGTCTTTGCCGTGCGATGATGCATGCAAAAAAGCTGCACTAAACAATATCACCAGGATAAAACGCATGATAAAGAAATTATTTGTCGAAAGATATAAAAAAATAAATTTGGAAGAAAGAAGATTTTGTTGATACAAAAGAATTTAAT
>CAYFQK010000094.1:0-11019 GCA_964345255.1 uncultured Bacteroidales bacterium
GCCAGAAAGCAAACTTGAGTTAATTATTATGTAAGTTTCCCCATATTTTGGGCCATTCAAAACTTGAGTTTTTATCCAAAAACCGTTCTGAACAATATTCATTTCCCTTACCTATGAGTTATTTTTCTACTCCTCCCTTTCATTCGGGTTCCGGTCGCTCTGCATAAATTGCGTCATCCAGCCCGGGTATTCGGGTTTTAACTGACTGATTTCGTCCAGTTTTTGCAGCTCATCATCCGTAAAGGAAACATCCACCGCTTTCAGGTTATCCTCGAGTTGCTCCTGCCGCTTCGTTCCTATGATGATACTGGTGACCACATCCTGGTGCAACAGCCAGGCCTGAGCGATTTGTGCGACGGAAGCCTTATGATTGCCTGCTATCTCTTCCATTACTTCAATAATGTCATAGGCTTTTTCCTTGTCGATGGGAGGGAAGTCAAACTCTTTGCGACGGGACTCTCCTTCGGGGTCTTTTCCGCGTCGATACTTGCCTGACAGAAAACCACCTGCCAGAGGACTCCACACCATCAGTCCCATATTTTGGTCTTTCAGCAATGGCGCGACCTCGCGCTCCAAATCCCGGGCGCCGATAGAGTAGTAGGCCTGAAGACTCTTGAACTTCTCCCAGCCGTTTTTGTCCGCGATGCCCTGCATTTTCATGATTTGCCAGGCCATGTGGTTGGATATTCCGAGGTAGCGGACTTTCCCTTCTCTAACAAGATCGTTAAGCGTATGCATGGTGTCTTCGAAAGAGGTATAAGGATCGAGTCCGTGGATTTGGTAGAGGTCGATATAATCGGTGTTCATCCTTCGCAGGCTCGCTTCCACCTGCTGGCGGATGTGCACTCTGGAAAGTCCAATATCGTTGGCGCCTTCACCCATCCGACCTCTTACCTTAGTGGCCAGTATCACATCTTTACGGCGCGGGCCAAGCGCTTTACCCAGCATCTCTTCCGAAATGCCACTTGAATAAACATTGGCCGTATCAAAAAAATTGATACCCGCTTCCAGCGAACGGTTGACCAACTGGTTAGCTTTGTCCTGCTGTGTCTGTCCAACGTTTTTCCACATGCCTGTTCCGCCAAATCCCATGGCGCCGAAGCAAAGTTCCGAGACAAACAATCCGGTGTCTCCCAATAATCTGTATTTCATTTGTTTCTCCTTTTTTATTTGTAGTCCAGAATGTACAACAGCTATCTGATGAAATTAGTTTGCTTTAAAATCATCAGGTTTCCGGGTAATTTTGGTAACTATCTTACAAAAGTCCTCCTATTCCAGAAATATTTTATTAACTTTGGGTTCACAAGGAATGATTTGAACCACCTTACTAAAAAGAGATTAGATATGAAATTGTTGATGGTATTTTGTGATAAATTTGGATATGAGCCTGAGAATAAGAATCTTGAAGATTTTCCTGATGTAAAAGAGGGGGCTGTTTTTGAAAACATTCTGGTAGCCTTCATCCATGCCGAATCGCAGGACGAATACGATGCCAAGGGGGTTGAAACGAAGCTCATAAAAAACCTGAAATGGGCGGCTAAGAAAAACAATACCAAACGCATCCTGCTGCACTCCTTTGCCCATCTCTCTGAGAGTCGGGCTGAACCTCATTTTACAAAGCGGCTTTTCGATCAGGCACAAAGTCGCCTCCAAAGTGCTGATTATGAATCTTATCAGACGCCTTTCGGGTATTTCCTCGCACTGGATGTGAAAGCGCCCGGTAAATCAGAGGCACGGATTTTTAAGAGTTTTAATTAGGATGGTTTGCGGGTTAGGTGGTTTAGTGTTTAGGTTGCCTTGTCCACAAAGTTTTACGTTTAGCAGTTAGAGATTAGAAATTAGAGATTAGAAGTTTGAATCTGAATTTTGAGTTTTGAATCTGGAATTTCCCCAAACTAATAAACTATTCCCCAGTCATCATATTTTTTGATTAAAGCAGATGAGCGGGCATTTCGGGGTCGATTTCAACCGCCCATTCATAAATTCCGCCATCAAGAATAAAGACACTATCTCTGCCGAAACCGTTATCAATAAGTAACCGTGCTATTCCGGAGCTTTTTGTCCCAAAACGGCAGATAATCACCACCGGAATGGTTTTGTCTAATTCATTGAGTCGCTCTTTTACCTGGCCTTTAGGTATGTTGATTGAGCCTTCGATTTTTGCTCCCTCAAATTCGGAACTGTCACGAATATCAATCAGTTGAAGTGGTTCACGGTCATCGAGTTTTTTCTTTAGTTCATCTACCATCAAACGTCTCATAAGCATTCTCTTAAGTTACATGGATTCAATGTAAGCTTCATATCCTCCTTCCAGGATGTAAACTTTTGAATTATATTTTTTTTCCAGAAAAAGGCCGATTTCATCGCTTTTCATTCCAAACTGACAGTAAATCAAAATTGGCTGGTCTTTTTTGATTTTATTCATGAATTCAGCAAACCGGTCTCGCGGAATTGAGATAGCTCCCGGGAGGTGTGATTTTTTGTAAGAACTGTATTTTCTTATGTCAATCACCTGGAGATCCGGTTTTTGCCTGATTAAATCATCAACTTCCTCTGGCGTAATAGTGATCATGTTTTTATTCCAAATATAGTAAAAAAGATTTTATGAATAAAAGGATATTATTCCTTAAAAAGCTCTTTACTATATCCGAACATATTTTTTCTTTTGATAATCTTTCCGATAAGTTTAGGAACCATATCTTCCCAGTCAGGATCCCCGTTTTCAATTTTTTTGATTACGTCTTGTGAAAAGATGGATAGCTTTTGTGCCCTGAATTCATGAATATCAAGAATCTTTTTACTCGACAAAAGGTAATGATACAGGTGCTGAAGGTCTTGACGGATGGAAATATTCTTAGTCGTGAGGATTTTATCATGCTCCTGATCGATGGAGGGGTAAACATACATTTTCATTTTGTTAGCGAAAAGTTTCCCAAAAGCTTCCAGGATACCTCCATTGAGGTCAGCGTAATAGGAAGGGTCCATCACTTTCACAAACGTATTTAATCCCAGCACAAGGCGCAGGTTTTTAATGGGAAACTGGCTGAAATACTCCACCAGCTTATAAAATTCCCTGAAATCTGAAATCATTACATTCTGCCCAATCTTATTCAACTGGTCTACTCTATCCAGGAAGTCTTTTTCATTAAATACTCCTTCATCCGTCAGGTGATTCATGGTTATCTCGCACATTGTGAGGGTGTTATCTCTGTGGTAGTCTTCGTCCCTTTTGAATACCCGAAAACTTGTCCGGATAATATCAAGGGTGGTGTAAGTAACAGGGCGAAAGCGCCCGCGAAATGCCAGGACATTTTTCTTGTACATCATATCATCGGGTTCCTGTACATTCCCGTAGCGGTCAAACATAATGGCATGAGTCATTCCATTTTTTACCAGCTGCACCCCCAGCAAGCGATTATCAACATATGAGAGTTCAGGACCGCTCATTCTGACCATAGTGATAAGTATCCTGTCTGATGAGAGGTTATCCATTAGTGAGGATAAAAAAGTATTTGGACGATCGTGGTAATGGTAGGCGGCATAAATAAGGTTGACTCCAAGCACACCCAGCGTGCTTTGCTGCAGATACGACTCATTTTCTAAAAGTCGCACATGCAGCATGACATGATTCGGTTCGCTGTTTTCTTTCAGCTGAAACCTCATGCCCACCCACCCATGAGGTCGGTTATTTTTTTTGTAGTTCAGCGTTTCTACCGAATTGGCAAAAGCAAAAAAGCGGGTGTTCTTTTTGGTGTGAAGCAGATTTGTTAGTTCTTCGTACTCTTTGTGAAGCATTTTATCCACCCTGATTTCAGAAACATACCGGCCTTTATTCCCGTGGTTATAGAGTTCATCCGAGAATAATTTATCATAAGCGGATATGGTTTTGGCTATAGTCCCGGATGCCCCACCGGCTTTAAAAAAGATTCGGGCTACTTCCTGGCCCCCTCCGATTTCTGCAACAGTGCCATATTGGGAATCATCCAGGTTAAGGCGCAACGCTTTGTTATTTGGACTTAGCGGCTCGTTGGTCATTACTTTTTTACCTTAACAATGTGTTTTTGGGTTGGTTCATTATTTTTCTTTTTTTGGAGATAATCTTAAAACAAAAGGTATGGAAAAGATAGCCGCAGTGCCAGTTATCATGTAAGTAGTCTGCAGACTTATTAAATCACCCAGCCATCCTACCATAACAATAGCGATGGAGCTGGAAGCAAAATTTATGGTCATGTAAATGCCGTTGAAAAAGGAGGGATATTCTGATTTTTGATCCTGAACAAGAGCCAGAATAACCGGTCCGGGCGAAAAAACAAATATGCCCAGCAGAATTAATAAGGGCATCGTATATATCCCTTCTGTCATGATAAAAGCCCACATAATAACCGGCATGCCGACGGATGAAATCATCAGCATAGTTTTACGGCCGATTTTATCAGAGATAGTCCCGGAAAGATAGGTGCCTGCCGCTCCGGCAACCTGCAAAATGGCCAGAGAAGCATTACTGAACCAGAGTGTTTGAGATTTTTCATTGAAAAAATAAGTAGGTAAAAATCCGGTTAGCCCTGATTTGACAATAGCCCTGAAGAAGATGATGCCGATAAGGGTGATGAAAAAGGGCATATATTTTTTTACAGAGGATTTAAGATTGGTGGTCCGCTTTTCTTCTTCAGAAGGTTTTGATATTTTAATTCGTCTAACCCTTATATAGAGGACTACAGAAGCGACAATACCTACGGGGATAAGCCGCCAGGTCCCTTCCAGACCCCAAACACTCACTGCCCAGGTAATGATAAGTGGTCCGAGGGTGCGTGCAATCTCGCCGCCCATCATATAAAAGCTCATTCCTTTGCCTGTTCTACTCCCGGCGATTTTTTGTATCATCACAGGCGAGGGTACATGAAAAAGAGCCCCTGATATTCCCATCACGAAAAGCAGGATGGCCAGCATGCCATAAGAAGGAGCTACTCCCAGCAAGCTCATAGTGGTGGCAGTGACGGCTGGTCCTGCAATAATAAAATATCTTCCCGGCCCCCTGTCGGCAAGAATTCCTACCACAGGATTAGCCAGGTTAGGAGCACGCTGAATTACGTCTAAGACGGATGAGAGCAGGAGAGTCATTTGAAATTTTTCTATCAAAAGTGGCCTGAGTGGCGCAAGAAAAGAAGAGTAAATATCATGAAACAAGTGGCCGGCAGAGATGGAAATAATGTTACGGGTTTGAAAGCCCTGCTTTTCTTTACGCATCATACTTGTTTTAATGCAAAGATATAGAATTGCAAAACGATATGTAAACAAACGGATGTTGACACAACAAATACCGAATTAATGATTTCTTAGCGAATTGATTATCCAGTAAATCCCTTATTTGATACTTTTGCAAAACTTTTAGTTCAGAAAGCGCATGAAAAAATCAATACGAATCAGTTTGCTCCGGTGGTTTTTGTTTTTTGCCCTCATCACAATATTGATTGTTGGTAATTATTAAGCTGCCCAGAAGTAGTGTTTACGTAGCGCTCTTTCAGAGCTATAATTTTACCCGGGAAATTCTGTCACAGGGTTTCGCTTTCCAGGCTGAACCACTAGTTTATGTGGCATCCATTTTCTTCTTACTCGCGTTTTCTGCAAGAAGCTCCAAATAATCTCAACCGATTGCATAAACATATATAATTTCTTTATGTTGGTGTGATTGGAAATAAGAAAAGGATTATGAATAGTTCAAAAAATATAACTCAACTCATAGGGAACACGCCGCTTGTAACACTGAATAAGCTGAGCGAAGGAACCGGAGCAAATCTTTATGCCAAACTGGAATCCGAAAATCCGGGCGGGTCTGTCAAAGATCGTCTTGCACTCGCTCTGTTAAATGATGCGGAGGATAAAGGGCTTCTGAATAAGAATACGACCATTATAGAGCCAACCAGTGGGAATACCGGCATAGGGCTTGCTATGGTGGCCGCATCACGAGGGTATAAATTAATCTTAACTATGCCGGAGGGCGCTTCCGTCGAAAGGCGCAATCTAATACAGGCTTATGGCGCCCGGCTTGTATTAACGCCTTCGGAAGAGGGGATGAAAGGCTCCATTGCAAAGGCCGAAGAGCTTAAAGCCCAAAATCCGAATAGCTTTATCCCCATGCAATTCAAAAATGAAGCTAACCCCGCAATGCATTACAAAACCACCGGCCCTGAAGTATGGCAGGATACTGAAGGCAAAGTAGATATTTTCATCGCCGGTGTGGGTACCGGTGGCACTATCACCGGAACGGGAAAATATTTAAAAGAGCAAAATAAGAAAGTTCAAACTATTGCGGTTGAGCCTGCTCTCTCGCCCGTGCTGTCGGGGGGCGATCCCGGCAAACATAAAATACAGGGAATCGGCGCCGGTTTTATCCCCGAAGTATTGCGCACGGATGTGATCGATGAGGTGATGACCGTGACTGATGAGGATGCTTTTGAGTATGCCCGCCTATTATCAACGAGCGAAGGAATTTTTAGCGGTATTAGTTCCGGTGCCATCGCATGGGCAGCTGTTCAGGTGGCCAAAAGACCCGAAAATCAGGGGAAAAATATTGTTTTTATTGTTTGCGATACAGGCGAAAGATATATGAGCACCCCGTTGTATAATTTTCAAAACAAGGATAAATAATGAGCACAGAGAGTAGAGATATGAAGGGAAACTCAACGGAGGCCTTGCATCAGGTGATCGACGAATTATCGCATCCTGATTCCTTCCGGATGATGTATTTGCCTAAGCATGGTCATTCCATGCCTTCGCGCGATGTACTGGGCAAGCTGGTAGATAAGATACGGGAGGTTATTTTTCCCGGGTATTTTGGGAATTCGCAATTAAACACCGATACGCTGTCCTATTTTATAGGGGTGAATGTTGATATTATTTCCAGAATGCTGAGTGCGCAGATTCAAAGAGGTATTTGTTTTGAATGCAGGGCAAAAAATCAGCATCAGTGTGATAAGTGTGAAAATGAAGCCCCTGAAATGACCAGGGACTTTATAAAGAAACTTTCAGTCCTTCGGAAAAAGCTGGCAACCGATGTCAAGGCAGCATATGACGGCGATCCGGCAGCCAAAAGCTATGGGGAAGTTATATTTAGCTACCCCTCCATCAGAGCTGTAACAAATTACAGGATTGCTCATGAATTATATAAACTCGGCGTTCCTCTTATCCCGCGAATAATAACCGAAATGGCTCATTCCGAGACGGGTATTGATATCCATCCGGCCGCCCAAATAGGAGATTATTTTGCTATCGATCACGGTACAGGTGTCGTTATTGGTGAGACCTGTGAAATAGGAACAAATGTAAAGATATACCAGGGCGTTACTTTGGGAGCAAAAAGTTTTCCTTCTGATGAAAACGGGCATCCCATAAAAGGAATAAAACGCCATCCCATAGTAGAGGACAATGTCATAATCTACTCCAATGCCAGTATCCTTGGCCGGGTCACCGTAGGCAGGAACTCAATGATTGGCGGAAATATCTGGGTGACTGGTGATGTGGCTCCCAACTCACGCATTGTGCAGCGCAGACCGCGGGCAGGTGAGTTCTTTGATGGGGCAGGAATTTAAAGAAAAGTCTGTGATAATCCTTTGCCCGGGCTTTTATCAATTAGCTAAAAGGTCCTAATTTGAATCCAGGTGCGATAGCGAGAGAATGGCTTAAAGCTTAATCGCACGTCAATCATCCGTTTTCCAGATGATTAACAAGACGAGCTACCTCTTTTTTATCGCCACCGATATAGATTTGGCTGTCTACTACGATTACCGGTCTTTTTAAAAACGAATAGTGTTCCAAAATGAGATTCCGGTAGTCTTTTTCGTTAAGGTACTGACTTTTGAGCTCCCTTTTATGATATTCCCTCGACCGCCTGCTGAACAATGCTTCATAGCTACCAGCCAGCACTGCTAGCTGGTCCACTTGCTCAGCGGATAAGGGGTTCTCTTTAATATCCTGATATTCAAAATCGTCCGACAATCCGGCTTCACGAATCACCCGGCGGCTTGTATCGCAGTTTTTGAGATAATATACTTTCCTGGTATCCATAGCTAACTGGTGTATTTTCCTTTATTGCATTTGTTGCATATTCCCTGTATTACAAAATTATAGTGCGTTTTTAAAAACCCCTCGGGTAATTGAAAACGGTCTGTGTTGAGTTTGTCTACCGGAATAACCTGGTAACATTTTGAACAGAGAAAATAGATGTATTCATAGGCTCCCGGATTTTTAATAGCCTTATCGTCGAAGAAGTATTTGTTGACTTCATCCACCATCAGCTGTTGTATAATCTTTTTTTCGGCCAGTTTGTTCAATATTCGGTAAATAGTGCTTCGGTTGCAAAGAGGCCTTAGTGACTTTTCAATTTCAGACTGGGAAAGCGCTTTAGCGCTCTTCATGAGATGCTCAAGAACCAAAACCCGGCAATGGGTTTTGCTCAAATAATAATTCTTTAAAATATCCGCGGCAGTCATTAATCACGAATATAGGCATTATTTGGCAATAAACCTAATAAACCTTAATTCTGTTAACTACAACATCCGAAAGCCCTGGCTGAGAAGCAAGAAGTGACCTCATAAGTAACAGATAAACTGATAATTACCTGTTATCACTGCGTCTGGCTTAAAAATTAACAGTCAATAAAAGTCCCTTTCAAAGGATTCCGGGCTGAGCGGCTTTTTAGCCCAAACACATTATTCAATTCCGCTGAAATGTTTCATGAATTGAACGCGCTCATAAGCTGCGGGATTTTCTGCCTGTTTGAAACTCATTCTCCCTTTAAAATCATCAATCGATTCAAGCCCGTGCTTTTCCATCCACTGCTGCAGAAAATCCCTGAATTCTGTGATTTTATCAAAGCCATGCTTATAAAATACAGAACTCATTTGCACTGAAGAAGCCCCTGCCAGCAGTTCTTTTACAACAGCCTCTCCATCGTGAACACCCGTGGAGGCAGCAATGTCGCAATGAACCACATCACTCAGCATAGCAACCCATCTCAGTGAAACAGGTAGTTCATCGGGTGAACTGAAAACATTCGATGCCTTAAGCTTAAAGTTATTTATATCAATATCAGGTGAATAAAACCGGTTAAACAGGACGAGGCCTTTAATTCCCGTCCAGCTTAATTTTTGCGCAAATTTGGCTAATCCTGAAAAATAATAACTAATTTTTGCTGCCACAGGAATATTTACCTGCTTCAGCACTTTCTCTATGATATCAAAATACATTTTTTCATTCTGCGTACCTTCGTGTTTTTTATCCGAGGGTAGAATAAAAATATTCAATTCCAGCGCGTCGGCGCCCGCATCCTCAATCTTGGAGGCAAAGGAGGTCCATTCGCTGTCATCCACACAGTTAATACTTGCTATTATAGGAATATCCGTCTCTTCTTTTGCCTGCTTTATAAGCTGCAGATACTTGTCTACTTGCTGCGTTTGGGTATAATTCGCAATGTAATCATTGGCTTCCGGATAGTTGGAAGAAATACTCTCCATTTTGGCTTGGTGGATATTATAGAGTATCTGTTCTTCAAAAAGCGATTTCAGCACGACAGCTCCCGCGCCTTTTTCTTCAGCTTCTTTTATTTTTTTTACAGAATTGGTAAGGCCTGAGCTTCCAACTATTATTGGATTTTTTAATTCCAGTCCTAAGTATTTTGTAGTTAAATCCGTCATGATGAGTTAATTTTAGATTATCAAAAACGCTGAAAAACCTTTGAAAGACAAATTTAAAGATAGTTGACAAATATCCTATTGAAAGGGTATTATTTAAAATCTTTCTGAAAAAAAAGACCATCAACCCGGACTTTTGCTCCAGCAAGAATCATCCGGGTCAATCGTACTAATGATGATAGAAATAGCTCGTAATAAAACCGTTTACGTTTTATTTCTCACTAAAATATTTCATAAACTGCACACGCTCGTAGGCAGCAGGACTCTTTATCTCTTTTTGGCTCATATTACCCTGGAATTCTTTAATGGTGTCGTATTCCTGCTCATCCATCCAGGTATCCAAAACCTTGATCATGTCGGGGATAACATCATACCCATTTTTGTAGATTGTTGATGCTATTTGAACGGCATCAGCTCCGGCAAGCAGTTGTTTTATAAGTCCCTGCCCGTCGTGCACCCCTGTGCTGGCGGCAAGATGGCAGTCTACCCGGCCTGCCATTATAGCAATCCATCTCATAGAAATGGCAATATCTCCCGGGCTGCTGAGTACATGCGAAGGAATGACCTTCATGGTTTTCAGATTGAAGTCGGGGCTGTAAAAGCGGTTGAACAGTACCAACGATTTAATACCTGTCTTGGAAAGCTCCTGCAGCGTTGGGGCCAGGGCTGAAAAATAATAACTCAGTTTTAATGATATCGGGATAGTAACATGTTTTTGTACTTCCTTAACAATATCAAAGTACATTTTTTCATTGGCCTCGCTACTGTGGGTAAAATCTGACGGAAGGATAAAGGCATTCAATTCCAGCCCATCGGCCCCCGCATCTTCCATTTCCTTGGCAAAATAGGTCCACTTTTGATTGGAGATACAGTTAACACTTGGGATAACAGGTATGGAAAGCTCTTTTTTGGCATCACTAATCAATTTGATATAATTTCCAAGGGTATCCTCAATATCTTCATACTCGAAGTAGTTGTGTGTTTCGGGATACAAAAAGTTTTCCGATTTCATTTTATGGAATGTTTCTTCCATTTCATGGAGGATTTCCTCTTCGAAAAGCGATTTGAGCACCACCGCACCTATACCTTTTTCTTCCAGTGTCTTTAGTTTCTCCAGTGTATCTGTGAATCCGGAACTTGAGGCTATCAGCGGATTCTTGAGCTCCAGGCCCATGTAATTTGTTGTAAGATCAGCCATAATAAATAATCTTTTTTGGTTGTACTCAAAAATAAGTAATATTTATCACTCCTGAAAGAGGCGGGATGAATGTTACCTTGCCATGATAGGCAAAGCCATTTTGAAATTAATACCTAATGACTATTTAAGCAATTG
>CAYFQK010000095.1:0-10946 GCA_964345255.1 uncultured Bacteroidales bacterium
GGAGACTGAAAGCGGATCATAAGTAATCCACTTTACTGCGGAATATTTTTCAGAGAATTGTGAAATCAATTTCCTGGTTGTCGGGCTGATAATATTGGAAGTAACAAGTGCTACTTCTTTTTTATCGGATGAGGCATTTTGAAGTATCCCTTTTATGTCTTCATTCACCTCGTTCCAGCTCGCTTTTTTTCCTTCTTTTAAAGGAAAATGAAGTCTGTTATCTTTGTCGTAAAGGCTAAGCACGGAAGCCTGTACCCGGGCTGAACTCCCTTTTTTAGTAACGGAGGAAAGTTCGTTGGGTTCAATTTTAATAGGCCTGCCTTCACGGGTTTTTACCAGGACGCTGGCGTATTCCGAGCCATCAAAAAAGGAAGAAGCATAATAGCTGGCCTTGCCTGGGGTAACTTCCTCGGGTTTATTTAAGTAAGGGATGGCTTTTTTTACCGGGCTTTCGCAGCTGGTAGCTATGGCTGTGGATGCAAAGGTGAATCCGCACCATTTTAAGAAATCCCTTCGCGAAGAGGATTTATTCGACAAATCATCCTGGATCAGCTGTTGTACTGATTTATTATGTGGTATTTCGTCTTTGAACGTATCAAGATTTTCAAGTCCTTTCTCTTTTTCCTCAATACTTGTCCAGTATTTATGACTCATAAACTATATATTTTTGATTCGATGATTAATAATGGCATTTCATGCAGTTGGTGCCTCCCACCTGTTCGACGGTTACAGCATCAATCTGCCCCTCCTTCATTTTTTTATGAAGTTTTTCGAAATTTTCTGAATAATACTTGTTATCAAAATCAACTTCCGATTCGCGGTGACAATTTATACACCACCCCATGGATAAATCTTCAACCTGTTGCACAATATGCATTTCCTCAACCTGGCCGTGACATTCTGCACAATCAATATTTCCGTTTTGTACGTGCGTAGCATGGCTGAAGAAAACATGGTCGGGTAAATCATGGACTTTGACCCATTCAATGGGTTCGCCATTTTCTTTTGCCTTGTGAATCTTATCAATTTCAAAAGTTTCGGAATTGGTGCCTTTCCTTACAACATTATGACAATTAAGGCATAAGTTATTTGACGGGATACCGGCACTCTGGCTATTATCTACACCCGTATGGCAGTAATTACAGTCGATTTTATTTTCCTGCACGTGGATTTGGTGAGAAAACTTAATGGGCTGGTTGGGAGCATAGTTTTCAGCTCGTCCTAAATCGATAGCCTCTTCTGAAACAACTTTAATATGAAAGCCCAATGAAATCAGAAGAATGATCACGGGGATGGCTTTTATTTTGATTTTTTTCATGAAAAATAACTCCACCAGGGCAAGGAGCATCAATAAACCCGTACCAAAAAAGATAAGCGTATTTGTTGGAACCGGTTTATGTTTATTTAACCCCTTATCAGCAAGCTTTGAAAAATAAGCCTGAACCAGCCTCACTTCTTTATCTGTAAGTTTTCCCTCTTTGTGTCCTTCCACTGATTGAATCATTGAATTGGAAAGACTGCTTGATAAATATGCTGTATCCTCTTTTGATAATACGGCCAGGTCATAAGCTGAAGGGTTCCAATTGATTTTTTTATTCGTCGTTGAGTAATGGCAGGATGCACAATCTTTGTATCCGTCTTTGAAAGGCAATAATCCTTTGAAAAGCCTTTCACCTTTCATGATTTCGATTTCGGAATATCTCCCTTCACCGCTATGCTCGTTTTCTTCTGAGGCTATCGCATACTGCCATGAAAAAATGATTAGAGCGAGGATTAATAGCCGGGTTAATGTATAATTTTTAGCTGAGTAGTTTGTGGATATGCTCATCTTATTGTATGATTGAAACATTTGAGATCATGATAATTTAACCTGCGATATTTTCCGGTTTAAACCGGAAAATATCGCTATAAGTTGATTTGTCTATTTATCAAAAGTAGGAAAATATTGTATAATTCCCAATCTTCTCATATGATGACAAAATTACAAATTGGTTGGGGAAAGCCTAAACAGAGAGCAGTGCTTTAGAGTTTTGTGGCTTTATGTAGAATGTTTATAAATAAATCAAAAAACTGTTATAGAAACATTTAACAAATTGATAATTTTAACAAGTTGTTAACATTTTTTGGCCACACCTTTTGGGATGATAAGTTACTATTGTTGTTTTTGGGTTAGAAGGAGCAAAAAGTTTATGAAATCACCAGCTACCACCGGCTCCTCCGCCACCAAAATCTCCACCGCCGAAACCGCCAAATCCGGGAGAACCGCCAAAGCTCCCTCCGCCTGAGGAGAAGTTATTCCATTGTCCACCGTGGCGTCCCCCCAGTCCAAACAATAAAAGAGCCGTCATCAATCCCGGATTTGCCGCGCCACGGCCGCGACTGAAGGTTTTTTTCGTCTTTTGACTACGTTTCATGAGAAAGATAGCGATTATCATGGCCAAAATGGGAACGATGTAGCCAGCAGTTTTATCACGCGAAGTGGATTGTTTTTGATATTCCTGCGCGGTGTATTCGCCGGCAGTTAGCTTCATTAATACATCGGTTCCTTTATCGAGTCCGGCGAAATACCGCCCTTGTTTGAATTCGGGAATCATTTCCTTATCGGTAATCCGGTTTGCTGTGGCGTCGGGAACGGCCCCTTCAACGCCATAGCCGGTTGCAATAAATACTTCCCCTCTTTTATCGCCCGGTGTTTTGGGCTTTACCAATACCACCAGCCCGTTATCAAACTCTTTTTGACCCACCCCCCATTTTCGACCTATTTCATATGCAAATTGGGCTTTGTCATATCCTTTAAGGTCAGAGACAAGTACGACGGTAATTTGAGTAGAACTGGTATCATTAAAGTTTACAAGCTTCCTTTCCAGTGTGTTTTGGTCCTGGCGGCTCAGCGTTTGCGTAAAATCATTAACCAGCCGGGGTGGCGTGGGGCGTTCCGGAACTTCTGACTGGGCATACACCTGGCTCATAATAAGTGCAAGCACAACTATTAAAGTGGAGGAGAAATATTTTTTAATAGGTTGAATTATTATCCGCATACTTTTTAATTTTTACCAAATGAAATATCATCTGATAATTCATTCTCATCATCCTGTTGATATGGGAAGTGGCTCTTAAGCTGTTTGCCTGCCATTTTGATAGCTTCTGCAATGCCTTTGGTAAACTCTCCGTTTCTGAATTGGTTAAGCATGTGCTGTTTTATTTCATCCCAGAAATTATCAGGCACTACTTTGTTTATCCCCTTATCGCCTATTATGGCGAATTTTCTGTTTTTTACGGCCAGGTAGATGAGCACTCCATTGCGGAGTTTTGTTTTATGCATATTCAGTTTCTCAAATACGAAAGCAGCCCTGTCCATAACATCCCCGTTGCAAATGTTTTCAATGTGAACCCGAATTTCTCCTGAGGTATCTAGTTCGGCGTTCATAATAGCTTGCTTTATCCATTGTTCTTCATCCTTGCTGAATAGGTTTTTTACGCTTTTCGCGGTCTTTGTGCTATTGTCAGACATAGTTGTTTTGTTTAAAAATTAACGTCCGGAGCCTCTTCAGCACCCTGGTCGGCTTCGAAGTAAGCTTTTTCTTCAAATCCCATAGAATTGGCTATAAGGTTTGTTGGAAATTTCCTGATAGCCGTGTTGTAGTTTCGGGCCGCCTGATTGAACTTCCTTCTTTCAACTGCTATCCGGTTTTCCGTGCCTTCCAGCTGAGCCTGAAGATCCCGGAAATTCTGACTTGCTTTGAGTTGAGGATAGCGTTCAACAACGACCATCAATCGTGATAGTGCGCTGCTCAAACCTTTCTGGGCCTGTTGAAATTTTTGAAGGGATTGCGGATCCAGGTTTTTTGGATTGATATCTACAGATGTGGCTTTTGAGCGAGCTTCTGTTACTTTGGTGAAAGTCTCCTGCTCGTGCCTGGCATAACCTTTTACTGTATTTACCAGGTTTGGTATCAGGTCGGCACGCCGTTGATAAACATTTTCAACCTGCGACCATTTTTCATTTACATTTTCTTCCATGGTCACAAGCTTATTGTATTTGCTAACCCCTGAAAAGAGCATGATAGAAGCCAATAGAAGGATTACTCCTACAGTCACCAGCGCAATGAGTGTACCTTTTCTCATAGTTTAATATATATTAAGAACAGCTTTACACCCAAACGCATTTTTAAGGGAAGTATTTTAGAAATGGGTTTGATTTGTAAAGCTGTTCTGCTGATTTTTTACTCAATAATATTTACACTTCGTTTTATGAAGTTTGTAAGGTCTTCTCCTTTAAGGAGATTCTGCGACAACATAGCCAGATCTTTCAGCTGATTGACGATTTTTTTCTGATGCTCTTCATCATCAGCTTCCAGGATTTTACCCATTAAATCATGGTTTTTATTTACTACCATGTTGTAAGTATCGGGCATGTCGCCCATCATTGGCATGCCGCCGGTTTGCTGCATCTCTTTCATACGGCGCATAAACTCAGGCTGCGTTATTGACAAAGGCATTTCCTTGTCATCCATGTTCTCGAGCTGTATACTGAATTTATTGGTATCAACGAACTTCTCGAAAATTTCTTTCAGCTTTTTCTCTTCTTCTTCTGAAAGTTTTGAGGCTCTCTCTTCATCCTTTTTAATCAGATTATCGATAGCATCCGCGTCAACCCGCGTAAACGTTGTGTTTTCAAACTTTTGCTCGAGTGTATTCACAAAGTGACTGTCAATGGGTGTGTCAAATAGCAGTACATCATATCCTTTGTCTTTGGCCTGCGTGATGTAACTATGTTGCGCTTCCGTATCTGTGGTATATAAGTAAACCAATTTGTTATCCTTGTCGGTCTGGTTTTCTTTTATATGATTTTTATATTCTTCAAAAGTGAAGAATTTGCCGTCAGTATTTTTCAGAAGCGTAAATTTTTCCGCCCGCTCATAGAATCTAGGTTCAGAAATCATTCCGTATTCGATGAAGATTTTAATATCATCCCATTTCTTTTCGAAATCTTCACGATCTTTCTTGAAAAGTTCTTCCAGCTTATCGGCTACTTTCTTCATAATATGATTCGAAATCTTTTTAACATTCGAATCATTTTGCAGGAAGGTTCTGGATACGTTGAGCGGAATATCCGGAGAATCCAGCACACCGTGAAGCAAGGTCAGGAAATCGGGAACCACGCCTTCAACTGAATCGGTGACAAAAACCTGGTTGCTGTAGAGTTGGATTTTATTTCTCTGGACTTCAAGATTCTGTTTTACCTTGGGAAAATACAGAATCCCTGTAAGATTAAATGGGTAGTCGACATTCAGGTGAATGTGGAATAAAGGCTCTTCAAAAGTGCTGGGGTACAATTCCCGGTAAAAGTTTTTATAATCCTGATCGGAAAGCTCACCCGGAGATTTAGTCCATGCGGGTTCGGTATTGTTTATGATTTTGGGTTTCTCAACCTCTTTTGTTTTAGGATTACCCTCTTCATCTTTCTCTCCTGTTTCCTCCGATACTTTTTCTGTACCAAATTCAATTTCGATCGGGAGGAATTTACAGTATTTGTCCAGAATTTCCTGTATGCGTTGTTCTTCCAGGTATTCTTTGTGCTCATCGTTAATATGGAGAACAACGTCAGTACCTCGCTCTTTGTCATCTATTTCTTCGATGGTGTAATTTGGAGTTCCATCGCACTGCCAGTGTACAGGTTTTGTTTTACCCCCTTTTTTGTAGGTTTTTGTTAATATTTCCACCTTGTCGGCTACCATAAAAGCAGAGTAAAAACCAAGGCCAAAGTGGCCGATAATATTTGAGGCTTCCTCAGCTTTTACTTTTTTGATGAACTCTTCAGCGCTTGAAAAGGCAATTTGGTTGATGTATTTGTCTACCTCGTCGGCAGTCATTCCTATACCCCGATCGCGTACAGTAAGGGTCCCTTTTTCTTTGTCAAGGATAACCTTAATGGTTGTATCGCCTACTTCGTCTTTATATTTTCCTAATCGTGCTAGCGTATGTAATTTTTGCGTAGCATCTACTGCATTCGAAATTAATTCTCTCAGGAATATTTCACTGTCAGAGTAAAGAAACTTCTTAATAATTGGAAAAATATTCTCTGTTTGAACATTAATCTTTCCGCTTTGCATTTTTTGCTTTTTTGGTTTGACTTTAATTTCTCCCGCACTTTAACAAAGCACATGCCACTGATATTTGGCTGACAATTTGTCTTGACAAGCACGAATGGGGGCTAAAATGCAAAGGGGGTTAATGGTTTATTTATTGATCCAACCGATTTTATAGCATGCCCAGTAACCCGTAAGAATGGCCTCAGATGCATCATGCCTGAGATTTTTAGGCTGAGAAAGTTCAGATTGTTCAATGATAGCTCTCGCTTCGTTCCCGGCGTGCTTTTTCATCTGATTGGAATGAGTAATCTTTTTCCGGAGAAAAAGTTCCTTCCTCCACACATGAGCATGTGTTTGCATTACGACAATACCATGTTGAATGGCTGCATTTTTCCAATATTTAATTAGTTTTCCGCCTCCTTCAATAACCAGGTATTCAAGATTATCAAAACTCATCAAAAATGGATATGCCGCTTTTTTCAGGCGCCCGGCGCTGCCGTAATTGTGAGAGCCAAAGTCATAAAGCTGCCCTTTATCTGTATAGCAGGCCCAGCCAGTGCGTACACCCAAATCGATAGCTAACAAAGTGCTCATGATTAACAACAAAAATAACAATCCTTTACAAACTTTTATTAGTCTGCTTTGGTTGCTTCTTTAAAGCAGCAGAGCGGAGTAACTGAAAAAGTATTAGGGCAAGCATTAATTTTAGGATTATTAGCATTATAAATATATAGATTGTTTCTATTTAATAATGTTTTATAGCTTACCAGGCATTTATGCCTTGTTATACATATATCGATTCATGCATATAAATTGGTGGAATTACTTACAACAAAATACAAGTTTGCTCCAAATGAATGTCAAATTTATTTTTTATATTAGCACCAAACTAAAAAAACATAGATATGGAACTTGCTAATTTAGATTGGAGCAATCTTTCCTTTGCCTATAAAGATACTGACTATAACGTAAGATGTTATCACAGAAATGGTCAATGGGGCGAACTGGAAGTTACATCATCGAATGAAATAAATTTGCACATGGCTGCAACAGCCCTTCACTATGGCCAGGAGGCTTTTGAAGGAATGAAAGCCTTTACAGGAAAAGACGGGAAAGTCAGGATATTTAGATGGGAAGAGAATGCTAAGCGGCTCATCAATTCCGCCAGGGGCATTATGATGGCTGAGGTGCCTGAAGAAATGTTTAAAAAGGCGATAATAAAAGCTGTAGAGCTTAATCGCCGCTTTGTTCCACCACACGGAACAGGTGCTTCATTATACATCCGTCCTCTTTTAATTGGATCAGGTCCGAGAGTGGGGGTGAAGCCGGCTGATGAATATTTGTTTATGGTTTTTGTTACCCCGGTAGGCCCCTATTTTAAAGAAGGCTTTAATCCTGTTAAAGTACAGATTGCCAGAGATGTAGACCGGGCAGCGCCACAGGGAACAGGAAGGTATAAAGTGGGTGGAAATTATGCGGCCAGTATGCAAAGTGGCGTGCGATCCCACGATGAGGGTTTTGCGGCTTGTCTTTACCTTGATGCAAAGGAAAAGAAGTATATTGATGAGGCGGGCCCGGCCAATTTCTTCGGTATTAAAAACAATACTTACGTTACTCCCCGCTCAGATTCTATTTTACCATCAATAACCAATAAATCGTTGCAGCAGATAGCTAAAGACATGGGAATGGACGTTGAAGTGCGTCCAGTAGCTGTTGAAGAGCTTCCTGAGTTCGACGAAGTGGGCGCCTGCGGTACAGCAGCGGTAATCTCACCTATTAAAGAGATCCAAGACCGCGATACTGGGGAAGTATATAATTACGGAGATAAGCCCGGAGAGATTTCCACTAAAATGTATCATAAGTTACAGGCTATCCAAACGGGCGATGAAGAGGATACTCATGGCTGGGTTTTAAAATTGGATATCTAGATGAGCTCTCTTTTACTTGTGTAGCCGGATTGAAGGCTTGCTAATACTTTACTGAAAAATGATAGCTGGATTTCAGTGCTTACGCGTAAATCTTATAATGTTTATGGCGCACTGAAATTCAGCATTTTATTTTGTGAAACGTTATTGTAAATAGGGGAATGAGTAAAAGATAAATTTTGAGAAACCTTATGTTTTTTATAGCATTTCGTGAAGGTTTTTTTTCATAATCTCCTGCATTTCTGTAGCTTGTTTCCGGGCGGCATCAGCAAAATCTTTTTCTTTGGAAGCAAATATTATACTTCTTGATGCATTGACAATAAGTCCTCCATCCTTGTTTAAGGCCTGGTTGGCTACTTCCTCAATACTACCTCCCTGCGCACCTACACCTGGAATCAATAAAAAATGATTTGGGAGCATCTCTCTGATTTCATTTAATAAGAAAGATTTTGTTGCTCCGGCAACGTACATTATCTTCTCATCATTTGCCCAATTTTGCGATTCTTTTATTACCTGCTTATACAGGAATGTATTTTGGTTTTCATTAGCATCCCAAATTTTTTTCATCTGGAAATCGAAAGCTCCTTTATTCGATGTTAATCCTAGTAATATGACCCATTTATCGTCATAATCAAGGAAAGGTTCCACTGAATCACTACCCATGTAAGGAGCCACTGTTACTGCATCGAAACTCATCCCCGCGGCATCTTTATCGAAAAAAGTGCGCGCATACTGCTTGCTGGTATTTCCGATATCGCCTCGCTTTGCATCTGCTATTAGAAAGAGCTCTTCGCGAAGAGGTTCGAGATATTCCAGGGTCTTTGCAAGGGTTTCCCACCCTTTGTGGCCTCTACTCTCATAGAATGCAATATTCGGCTTATAAGCTATAGCCTGGTCATAAGTGGCATCGATAATTTGCTTATTGAAGCTAAATACCGGATCGGCTTCATTTTTTAAATGCGAGGGGATACGCGTGTAATCACTGTCTAATCCAATACATAGAAAAGACTCCTTTCTCCTTATTAATGTTTGTAATTCCTGTCGGTTCATGTTTCCTCTTCATTTACGGCTTCCTTGAGTTTTTCGGCGTTTTCGGCAGCTTTAATTGCTTCTATAATTTCATTGAGGTCGCCATCTATGACGCTCTGAAGATTATAAACCGTTAAATTAATCCTGTGATCAGTAACGCGGCCTTGTGGGAAATTGTATGTGCGGATTTTTGCTGAGCGGTCGCCTGTGGAGACCATTGTTTTTCTTTTTGAGGAGATCTCATCCAGGTATTTCTGGTATTCCATTTCATATATGCGACTTCGTAATACCCGCATAGCTTTATTAAGATTTTTAATCTGCGATTTTTCGTCCTGACAGCTCACAACGATTCCTGTAGGAATGTGAGAAAGTCTGACAGCAGAATAGGTGGTGTTTACTGACTGACCACCGGGTCCCGATGCACAAAACGTATCTTTACGGATGTCGCTTTCATTTACCTCCACGTCAAATTCTTCAGCCTCAGGGAGCACGGCCACAGAGGCTGCTGAAGTGTGTACCCTTCCCTGTGTTTCGGTTTGAGGGACGCGTTGTACCCGGTGCACTCCGGACTCAAATTTCATGGTTCCGTAAACATTCTCCCCGGTTACGTTGAAAATTATTTCTTTGAACCCCCCAACGGTTCCTTCTGTATTACTGACCGGCTCCATTTTCCAGCCTTGTTTTTCGATGAATTTGCTATACATTCTATATAAGTCACCGGCAAAAATACTGGCCTCATCTCCTCCTGTTCCGGCGCGTATTTCAACAACTGCATTTTTTTCATCTTCCGGATCTTTTGGGATAAGGAGATATTTGATTTTTTCCTCCATCTCCTCTTTTTGCTTTTTTAAGTTCTCCAGCTCTTCTTTGGCCATTTCTTTCATCTCCGGATCACTCTCATTACGCAGCATTTCTTCCGAAGTCTCAATATTTCCCAGGATATCTGAATATTCGTTATAAGCGTCTACAAGGGGTTCAAGCTCTTTGTAGTCTTTATTGAGCTTTATGAATCTTTTGCGATCCTGAATAACCTCCGGATCGCCCATCATTTCTTCGATTTCGTAATATCTGTCGTAAAGCTCTCTTAGTTTGTCAACCAGCATAATATTTTATGTTTTGCAGTGCAAAGATAATAATTATAATGTAAGCCTTTTGATTAATGGATCGTCAATAAGCGCTGGAATATTCGCCAGCATAATAAGTCTTTCTTCAGATAAACACGTTTTTTATGCAGCTTTAACACCGCTGCCAGGACGGGGGTGGGGGGTATAAAGTAAAAACCCACAAAACATAAGGCCAAAAAAAAGCCTCTCCGCGATGGCGAAGAGGCTTTAGAATAAATAGGCGACGACCTACTTTCCCTCCGCCTAAGGCGGAAGTATCATTAGCGCAGGTGGGCTTAACTACTCTGTTCGGAAAGGGAAGAGGTGGGCCCCACCGCCATAGTCACCTAAAGAAGGTAAATAAGCTAAGGGTTAAGTTCGAGTTAACTCGAGGGATAATAGATAATGTGAATAACGTTTTGGATAGAAAGCTTAATGGGTAATTAGTACTGCTCGGCTGATGCCATTACTGACGTTACACCTGCAGCCTATCGACGTGGTGATCTTCCACGACCCATAGAGGAAGCCTCATCTGGGAGCGAGTTTCGTGCTTAGATGCTTTCAGCACTTATCTCATCCGCACATAGCTACCCTGCGGTGCCGCTGGCGCGACAACAGGTACACTAGCGGTGTGTCCAACCCGGTCCTCTCGTACTAGGGTCAGGACTTCTCAAGCTTCCAACGCCCGCAACAGATAGGGACCGAACTGTCTCACGACGTTCTGAACCCAGCTCGCGTGCCTCTTTAATGGGCGAACAGCCCAACCCTTGGGACCTTCTCCAGCCCCAGGATGTGAC
>CAYFQK010000096.1:0-10899 GCA_964345255.1 uncultured Bacteroidales bacterium
GAACTATTTATAAAAACAATCTTTTAATAGAAGATTAATATTCATGATTTTAACATAAATGCGAAACTTGAGTAAATAATCAACACCACATCATAATAAATCCAAACCGGGGGGTATGTAAAAAAACCTCCGGTTTTATTTTTTAACCCAATATCGCATGAGGATCGCCTCACTGCCTGCTAAACCCATATCCCAGGCAGGCTGGTACTATTTTTAATTTTTTTCTATAGCGAGGCGATCTGCCAAATTAAATAGGCAATATAGACTCCAATAAGAATAATTCCCGTTTGCTTTCGGATGATCCATCGCCGCCAGGCAAGTAAAAAAAATACGATTATAACTGAGCTAAATAAAACGACAACACTAGTAAATAAATTTTTGCTTATAACCTCCACCTCATTTTTATAAAACAATAGCGCTATCAGCCACGGAAGCCCCAGCCCAACAAGGATATCAAAAATGTTGGAACCTATGGCATTGCTGATGGCCATACCTCCTTTCCCGTCCTTGGCCACAAGATATGATGAAATCAGGTCAGGAACTGATGTTCCGATAGCAAGCACAGTTAAAGCGATGATAGCTTCCGGAACATTCAGTGCATGAGAGATATAAATTGCGCTTTCAACCAATACCCACGAAAGGGCACTGATCCAGCCAATGGAAATAGCAAAAACGGCCCAGTGGAAACTGATCTTTGGATATGTAACGCGCATGAGGAGATCAAAAGGTTTTAAAATCAGCCTCAGAAACTTGTATTTCTTTACCTTGTCTACATCCACTTCCTTTTCAACTTCTTCCGCATCATCACGATAAGGGAACCATTTTTTCCATTTCATGACGGCGAAGATGTAACCAACATAAATCAAAAGAAGAATAATCGCTTCAGGAATGGTAATGAAATTGTTGAAAAAGACCCATGCCAAAACAAAGATGCTTAAAAGATAAAAAGCAACATCCCGCAATATGGGTTGCCATGAGAGGGTGGCGCGTCTTGCTATAGCCGCGGCTCCTATTATCACAAGGATATTAAATAAGGCAGAACCTACGATAGTACCCATCCCGATTTCCTCATGGCCGCCGGGTTTAAAAACAGCTATCAGGGCAATAAAAAGTTCAGGAGCGCTGGAACCCATAGCCATCAGCGTGGTGCCTGCCACATCAGAAGATATTTTGTTTTTTTCAGAGATACGCTCAAGGGCCGGTATAAAATAACTATCTGTTACCTGCGCCAGCATGTAAAAAGAAATAAGAATCGCAAGTGTGAACAGCAATAACTCCATAGTCATGCAAAAATAACAAGTTTTGCGATGAGTGGTTTTAACAATGAAAAATTTTGAATGAGATGAAATACTTACGGCAATTCTATTTGAAATATATCAACTATTTTTTTAGTTGTTAAAAATAACCAACTAAAGTTTTCGTTATATTTGCTGTAAAGTAAAATCAGCTATATGAAATCATTAAGTATCCTATTGATCTTATTCTTCTTAGCCCTATTTTCAGTGGCTCAGCAAATCGCTCCAGCAAAATATGATTCCATAATTGATAAGGCCCGGCAGTATGAAAGGCAGTTCCAGTTTGATTCTGCGCTTAGCCTCTATCAAAAAGCCTTAAAGATAGACAGTTCAAATGTCAAAATACTTTCCAAATCTGGTTATTGCAGTTACCAAAATGGGTTGCTTAATCTTTCAAAAAAATATTATACGCAAATACTCCAACACGATAGCATCAACAAGAATGCCCTGGCACAGCTTGGGAATATCGCTTTAAAGCGAGGTAATATGATGAAAGCTAAAGACTTATTCTTCAAACTTACTACCATTGATAGCCTTAACCCTTACTATCAAAAAAAAATGGGAAGAATTTATACAACCCTGAACATGGATAGTTTGGCTGAAAAACACTTACGTAATGCTCTCTCTTTGAATAGGAAAGATATGACTACCATAGAATCTTTGGCCCAATTAGAGTATCAAATGAATAAATATGATTCAGCTTTAAAAACAGTAAAGAAAGGGCTTTTACTTGATTCTATTAACAAAAAGCTGCGTCGAATAGAACTACGATCATATTTTAAGTTAAAAAACTATGAACAAGCTATTTATTGCGGTGAAAAGCTACTTCATCGGGGAGATACATCAACCACGGTTTTAAAAACCACCGGTGTTTCTGCTTTCAGATTAAAACTGTATAACCGAGCCATCAATTATCTTCAGCAGCTTTCTGAAGAGAAAAAAAACATGACCATAAATTACTACCTGGGAATTTGTTACAGAGAAGTCGGCAAATTCGATAAATCGCTGGTCGCATTCAACAAAGCCATAAAAAAGGGCATCCCCGCTATTTACCATCGCTTTTTTATCCAAAGAGGATTGGCTTTTGAGGATCTGAAAGAATTCCCAAAAGCGATTAAATCCTACCGAAGAGGGTACGAAATTACTCAGAATCCGGTATTGCTTTTTCATCTCGGCCGGATGTACGACTACTTTTACAAAGACAAAAAGCCTGCATTGAGTCATTATGAAAAATATATTAACAGCGGGCAAAAAAACAGAATTTACACCACCTACTCTAACCAGCGTATAGAAGAACTAAGAGAACACCTTCATTTCAATCAGGCCAAATAACAGAGAAATCTTATCCAGCTGTTTAAAATATGAGCTTTGCTCTATGGGTAATTCTGTGTAATTTTACATCCAAATAGCTAGCAAATGCAGGTCAGAACAACATTAACGGGGATTTGCAACACCTACCTTCTGGGTCCTGTAAAGGATCGATATCTATTGATAGACGCCGGTGTGAAAGGAAAAGAGCACATCTTTTTTAAAAACCTGAAACGGTGGGATATCCCACCCGAAGCCATCGACTATATCATTATCACGCACGCCCACCATGATCACATCGGGGCTTTGCATCCAATAAAGGAAGCCACCGGAGCGAGGGTCATTATCCATGAAAAAGAGGCCCCAATAATTGAAAAAGGCATTATCACCATCCCCCGTGGATTTACGAGATTCGGTAAAATCATGTCCTCCTTAGGAAAACGATTTATGGAAGGGAACCAGTCTTTCAAACCGGTTAAAGCAGATATTATAGTTAGGAACAAAGAACAAGCGCTGGATGATTACGGATTTCCGCTAGCTATCATCCATACTCCGGGACATACAGCGGGTTCGGTTTCAATAATCGACAAGTCCTCACCGCAGGCCTTTGTAGGAGATGCTATGTTTAATGTCCCTGTTTTGCCGGCTGGAAGGATTCATCCTCCATTCGCTGATGATGCAACCCTTTTACCGGCCAGCTGGGAAAGCTTGTTAAATTACCAGGTTAAATATTATTACCCGGCGCACGGCAAAAAAATTCCACGCTCATTGCTGGAAAAGGAACTTAGTGCCCGGAAGACTTCGCTTAAATAAACAGCCGTTGCTAACTATTTAAGCTGTTATTTACGTTACTTTCATCCATTCTTCTTCCTTTTTGGTTGCAGGCTTCCTTCCATAAAACAAATCATCCATTTTAAGTGCAACATCCCTGAAAAGAGGAGATTGTTTTAACCCTCTGCGCACTAAGTTGTGCAATAAATTATCGGGGTGGCTGTAGGGGCATACATCTACGCACCTGCCACAATCAGTCCCCATTTTTGTCCAGAGAGTAAAGCAGGCTTCCTGGTCAATCTGCCACCGGGTTATACCATCCACCTCTTCCGGTACATCAAAAGAAATGGCATTACCAGGACAAACTTCTGCACATTTTTTACAATCCAGGCAGAAATCGATCATGGTAGCATCATCCTTGCGGGGATTTGCTTTAAGAGGGGCATCGGTTGTAACCACACCTATACGCACTCTCGGTCCCAGCTCTGGGGTCATCAGCAAGCCCATACGTCCGATTTCGCCAAGCCCGGCATCTTTCGCCACCAAAGGGCAAACCACCCTGTAATTGCCATCAATGTGGGCCCGCGCTTCATATCCCAGGCGACGTAAAAATTGAGCGATTTGCAAGGCCATCACCCCTGAATCCACATATTGCTGACCCGATTCCATAACGGTGGGGCCAAAAGGCGCATGATCCATCATCTCCTTATCCATCTCCGTGGTAATAGCAATCGCATAAGCATGATCCAGCTTTACCTCCTTTCCGTAGTCTTCTCCCCTGCCAACATGGCTGTATTTATGATATTCCTCAAGCGGCGTGACACCAAAAGAAACAGCCCCAATTTTTTTAGTCCACTGGTCTAAAAACCGGGTCAAAGAATCTGCCTCTACGCTTGTCTGCTTTTGATTTGCATTTCCTTCAGCCAAATCCCTTAGATGCTCTATCACGCTGAAAGTGGCTTCTGCGGCATAAAACGTTGCCGGGTTAAAATATTTGGCATTTTCGCTCAGCAATCCCGGAAATTTCCGGAAATAATTATCTGCTTCAAGATGCTGTGGATAGATCTGATAATATTCCTCGTAGTGCTTTGATCCTTGTTGTAGCAGATTCCGGGAAAACATGATTGTCCGTTCGTCAATTTGCTTAAGAGGTTTTTCCCAAACAATGGGTTGTTTCATTTTGATTGGTAAAAACACTACCAAACCCGATACCAACGTAAGTAACTCAATGCCTCCCCAAATAAGTAATACCGGTTTGTTTTCAAATAAAATGGGCACAAGCAAAAAAACCGGCAATACGATCATCAAAAACAGAAATAGTTTCGCCGCTCTTTTCTCTTTTTCAATAATTGAGTAAGCCATCCCCATAGCGGAAATAAGAAACGTCAAAGCAGCTAATACGACAGAAAGTATTTGTATCCAATGCATTTTTGTTATTTTTTCAAATATGGTAAAAAACTAAACCAATGATCACATCGAACTATTATTTAGAGCCCGGGTATAAATTAAAAATTTTTGCAAATAAAGCACCAAATAATAAATTTCAAATTACAAATAAATTCCAAACACATCTTGATTCAGTATTGAAGGAACCTGATACCTGAAAAAAGCTATAAAAAAATTAGCTCTTACTCCTTATAAATGAGCAATTCATGTTTCAGATGATTCCATTACCGGCAGCCGCAATGAGTATATCATTCCAAAAAGAGAAGTAAGCAGAGTGATGAGATAAAAAGTTAGGCTGACAGTGACGCTCACTTCAGGCGAGAGCATCAGGTATTGCGCACCGTACATAAAGGCAAGTTCCCTTGTACCGACTCCTCCTACCGAAATGGGGATTATAGCTATAAGGGAAGAAATCAGAAAAACAAAAATATACGAGGTCAAATGCGTGGTTACCCCAAAACCCTTCAGAATAAGAAAAACCTCCACAGCCTGAAGTCCTTGTACAAGAAAAGAATACCCCACTACCGGAAGATAAATCTTCAAATACCTTGGGAAAAGCAGTTTATACAACACGGCGAAACCTCCCAGCACAGGGAAAACCAATACCCAGGCATATCGCGAAAAGGGAATCGGGTTCTGAGTGAAAGTAAGCAGCAGCAAAGCCAGCGAGGTTAAGGCTACCACTCCTGTGAGCCGGTCAATAAAAACAGCACCGAATAGTTCTTTTAGGTTTTTTCCCAGGCGCTTCCTTAATAAATAAATTTTATAGGCATCTCCACTGACTCCGCCAGGCAAAAAAATATTGTAAAACATTCCCAGCCAGTATAGTTTCACGTTTTCTTTCTCAGATATAGAAATTTCATGATTTCTGAAAAAAACATTCAACCGGAAAGCGGATGCCAGTTTTGATAAAATAAATAAAACAATGGCACCGATAAGATATGAATAATCAGCTTCCCGTAAAATCTTAAGAACTTCCTGCGGATCGATCTGAGTAAAAACCCATGTGAGCGCGGCAGCAGCAACTGCCAGCTTCAGGATAAGTTTGAGGATATTACTGATTTTCTTTGAATGTTGTGACATGTCTAACCCGGTAAGGCTTTTTTTGTTGCGATTCGTAATAGGTGCGCATAAGGAATTCGGCCATGATACCGATGGTTACAAGCTGGATGCCTCCCAGAAGCAGAAGAACCCCCAAAATTAAAAGCGGCTTCCCCCAGATATCCTGTCCGAGAATTTTAAGTACCAGCATGTAAAGATTGATAATCACCCCGGCCAGAAAAGAGATTATACCCACAGAACCAAACAGGTGCATTGGCTTTTGCATGTATTTCTTAAAAAATATCATCAAAAGCAGATCGCTAATCACTTTAAACGTTCTCCTCAGGCCATACTTAGACTGACCATACATGCGTGGGTGGTGATTCACTTTCATCTGGGTTATTCTTCCACCTTCAAGAGCTGCTAACACAGAAATAAAACGATGCAATTCCCCATAAAGTCCGATGTTTTTGGCCAAATCGGTTTTAAATACTTTTAAGGCACACCCGTTGTCCACAACATTTACCCCTGTTGACCTGCGAATAACCGCATTAGCAATTTTGGATGGAATTTTCCGAATCCAGTTATCCTGCCTGTTTTTTCTTATACCGGCCACCACATCCCAGTCTTCTTCCGCTGCCATCTTAACCATGGCCGGAATATCAGCCGGGTCATTTTGTAAGTCTCCATCCATTGTAACAATGTAATCTCCTGAAGCGTAATCGATACCGGCAGACAACGCCGAACTTTGACCATAATTTTTCTGTAGTTCGATGAGATGAATACGTACATCATTTAAATTTTTTATGTTTTCACCCGTTTTGTCAGTCGACCCATCATCTACAAAAATGATTTCATATTCATAACCCTGCAGACTTTGATTTAACTTTTCAGTGAGGGGTTTTACATTTTCCTGCTCATTAAATACCGATATAACGATTGAGAGTTTTACATCCATAGTGCAGCTTTTGGTATGGCGAGCCCCGCTATACGCTGTCGCCATCTTAAATTATTGAGTAAATTTGTGTCAAATTTACAGCGAAAATTTGAATCATTTTAAGATAACCCGGAGTAAAAACCATTTCTATGTTTGATAAAGAATTGCAGCCTAAGTATTTTTATCCTATACTCATTGTGGTTTCCTACCTTCTCCTTTCCGCCAATATTGGCGGAAGCAGCATATATATCCTCGATGAGGCTAAAAACAGTGAATGTGCCCGTGAGATGCTTGAGCGCGGCGACTGGGTAGTTCCCACCTTTAATTATGAATTGCGAACCGACAAGCCCCCGTTGCATTACTATTTTATGATGATGGGCTACACAATATTTGGCGTCAACGAATTCGGAGCTCGTTTCTTTTCATCGGTTTTCGGAGTTTTAACCATTCTTATCACTTTTTTCTATACCCGAAAATTTCTTGGCTCCCGCCAGGCGCTGCTAACCAGTGTCATCCTTTTATCTTCCCTGCATTTCCTGATGGAGTTCCACCTGGCTGTTCCCGATCCCTATCTGATTTTCTTTCTCACACTCGCCTATTTTAGCTTTTTTGATTATTACCAATACAGAAAAAAAATCTCGTTGCTAATCCTTTATCTTGCTATCGGTTTGGGCACGCTGGCAAAGGGACCTGTGGCTATTGCGTTACCAGGCATGGTATTTTTTGTTTTTCTAATTTTGAGAAAAGGAAAACAATGGACGCTGATAAAAAGCTACAAGCCCTTGTGGGGTGCTCTTCTGGTATTGGCCATCAACCTGCCGTGGTATTATATGGTCGGGGTGGAAACGGATTGGGAGTGGATAAGAGGGTTTTTCCTGGAGCATAATATCAACCGCTTTGTAGACGTTAAACATGGGCATGGTGGATTTTTCCTCATAGCACCGGCGTATGTATTCCTTGGAATGCTTCCTTTTGCTGTATTCATGATACAGGCTATGATACGAAACAGTAAAATATTTCGGAAGGATGATTTTACCACCTATGCCTTTCTTACAGCCATAATCATTATATTGTTTTTTACTGTGTCGGGTACCAAGTTGCCCAATTACACCATCCCCTCCTACCCTTTTTTGGCGGCTTTGACAGCCTATTTCCTGACTATGCAGATCAATCCAAATAAAAAATGGCCTTTTTATCTTCATTTGTTTTTTGCACTGCTAATGCCCCTGCTACTGTTTGGAGCTTTTCATTTCGAAAAAACGCTCTCACACCTTAAGCCTTTGGCTTTCTGGTTTTCCATACTTCCTGTGGCAGCTGTAACGGCCCTGATATTTATACACCTGAAACAATTTAAAAACGCAATAAGCACCCTGGTATTGGGATGGATTGCAGCTTCCATGCTATTTTTCTTCGTTATTTATCCCGAAATGAATAAGGAAAATCCAGTATATAAAACCTATCAGAAAATTGATTTGAATAATAAGAATGTGGCATATTTCGGTAAATTCAATCCCGCATATGTTTTTTCAATGAAAAGAAAAGTCCCGGAACTAAAAAGCCCGGAGGATGTAAAAAGGTTTTTGAAAAAAGAAAACGCCGCGATAATCACGGTAGAAAAACATCTTGGGAATCTTAAATCTGTTAATAACAAGCATATTCTGCTGAAGCAGAAAGATTTATTTGAGTTACCCACTACGGTGGTATTGCTACCGGATAAAAATCGTTGATGTGCTATCATTCAATTTTTGAAAAAAAATACTTTATCTGGATGAGAACAGATATATATTTTTATTAAATTAGAAAAAGTTTAAGAAATTCAATTTCTTTGAAAAACAATTACTTTTAACCATCAAATATACTAAACAATGGATTGTCCAGTCTGTCAATACAAAGGGATACCCGAAAGCGCCAGGAAGTGCCCGAATTGCCACTCCGATTTAACAGGGTTCAGGCAGTTACACCAATTGCGTGCCGATATCAAAAAGAAAAAAAATACGATTATCGCATTAGGCTTTCTTTTGGTCATCATCATAGCCATCCTTGGCTATATGCTGCTTTTTTCGGGAGGGCTATCCAGCAGATACTCCCGTCTGGCTGTCCAGGAAAAGGAAAATGAAATTGTTAAGCTTAAAAAACAAAACAGCCAGCTACAAAAGCAGATTCTCGACCTTCAGCAAAAAATGAACATGCAGAATGTTGGTAATCCCGATGCAGCAAAGAGTCAGGACAGCCAGTTTCAGAAAGTAATTCCCTCGCCATCGGAACAAGAAAAGCAGGCGGCCACTTCCGCACAGCCACCTCAAACGCAACAGGATCAGCAGAAAGCGGCAGCCGGCAAAACGGACAGCAAGCCCTCAAAACAAAAACCTGATGTTACTTACTACCGGGTAAAAGCCGGAGAAACCCTATATTCTATCGCCAAGCGTTATTATGGCGACGGGAAAAAGTATAAGAAAATCATGATAGATAATGATATAGACGACCCCTCAGAAGTAGAGGTAGGAATGAAACTTAAAATAATTGAGGAGTAATATGCAAAAAACCGATCAAATCATAAACTCACTGGTAAGGCAGCTGGCTCAATACATGAGAAAAAGCTGGGAAATGGAGAGCTCCAGTAAAACCCTCGAACAGGAGCGCGAAGAGCACTCTTCGCAATTTGAAAAGATGCGCACGGAGCTTAGAGAGAGCAGTCAGCAGAATGCAGAACTGAAAGAATTTATTTCAGACTATAAGCAACAAATAGAAGACATGGAAAACCGGCTGGAGCAGATGGAAGGGCAGAGAAAAAAGCAAAAAGAGACGGTGGATAATTTGATGTCGGAAAACCTTGAGCTTAAAAAAGAAATTTCACGGCTTAAAGGAGAAGGAAACCAGGAAAATTAACCGTCAAGGAGGGCTTTATTAATCTTACGGGCAATGGCCGGACCTTCATAAACAAACCCTGTATAAACCTGAACCAGTGATGCTCCTGCTTTTATTTTTTCCAGTGCGTCTTCAGGAGTGTGGATACCTCCCACTCCAATAATTGGCAACGACTTGTCCGTTTTTCTGGCGATGTAGTGAATCACCTCGGTAGCCCTGTCGCGAAGGGGTTTACCGCTTAATCCCCCGGAGCCCATGCGTTCCACCTCATCAGCATTCTTCGAGAGGTTTTCACGTGAGACGGTGGTATTGGTGGCAATTATCCCTGATATCCCCGTTTCCTCCACAATCTTCAGCGAGTCATCTATCTGAGAATTATTCAGATCAGGCGAAATTTTTAGTAGCACGGGTTTAGACTTGAATTTGGCATCGTTGAGCTCCATGACTTTGCTTACGATTTGCTGAAGCGCATCTTTGTCCTGAAGCTCCTTCATATCAGTAATATTCGGGCAGCTCACATTTATCACAAAATAATCCACATAAGGAAAAAGCTTTTCAAAGGCTACTTCGTAATCCTCAACAGCACTCTCATTAGGTGTATTCGTGTTTTTGCCTATGTTTCCACCTATAACGCATTGAGGCCTGTTCCTTTTCAGCCGCTCCACTGCTTCATCTACCCCGCTATTGTTAAACCCCATGCGGTTGATGAGGGCTTCATCTTCTGGCAGACGAAACAGGCGGGGTTTGGGGTTACCTTGTTGTCCATACGGGGTAAAAGTCCCGATTTCTACAAACCCAAAGCCCAGATGAGCCAGTTCGTTGTATAACACCCCTTCCTTGTCGAATCCGGCGGCTATCCCCACAGGGTTAGGAAACGTAATGCCCCATAATTCCCGCTCCAGTCTGGCATCATCCAGAACAAAGTATTTCCGGGCCAGAAATTTCATGCCCGGCAAAGCCATAGTGGTTTTCAACAATCCGGCAACGACCTTATGAATCGTTTCAGGATCAAATCGAAACAATAGCGGTTTTATTATTCTTTTATACATTCTTTAGGCGTTTAGGATACAAAACTAACTCCCGTAAATTACGGGATTATTCGTTTTATATACAACAAAAACACTAAAGTCAAAAACACGTTGGTTATTGAAATCTACTTCCAAAAGCTTATGTCTTATTTCCACGATAAGCGGTATTGGTGAATTTCCCGCGTAGCGGTTTTAATTTTCAAATTTG
>CAYFQK010000097.1:0-10884 GCA_964345255.1 uncultured Bacteroidales bacterium
GATATAAAGGAGAAAGCGAAATAGAAAAAAAAGAAAGTTCAGTAATGCCTCCAATAAAAAAGGAATTGATGTAAAAATGGGAATTTATCCGTTTCTTGTAGTAAGAAATTCATCGGCTGTCATAATTGGTATAGCTGATTTTTTAAAATCCTTTTTGTTTCGTGTTAAAATAACACTGCAATTGGATTTAATGGCCGAAAAGTATTGTAAGGCATCTTCAAAATCTTTAAAATCGGAGTTTAATTCCCATTTCAATGATTTGACTGTTGAGCTCGCAAATCTCAGCAATCAGTTTGAATTTTTAAACGTATAATTCAAGCAACCGCCACCTTTTTTCTGTAGCTGACAAGATAAACTCCCAGGAAGACAAACAGCGTAGCCACCACCTCCAGCCAGTTCAGTTTATCCATTCCTAAAAACATAGCAAAAACAGAAGCTACAACGGGTTGGGAATAGATGTAGGTGCTTACGGTTGATGGCATCACGTGCTTTAATGCATACATGTTCATAAAATAGGCCACTACCGTAATCATCACCACCAGGTAAGCAATGGAAAGGTAAATCTCTAATGGAATCGCGCTCCACTCAATCTGCGTAAAATCTTTTATTCCCAATGGAAAGATATAAAACAACCCGAAAACGTAAAGCCATTTCAAAACGGTGACCCCTTTATATTTTTTCATCACCCGCTTTACCAGGATGAGGTAAAAGCCAAAAGCCGTAGTGTTGATAAGCTGAAAGATATTTCCAAGGAACGTGTCTGAGCCGAAATCCAGCTTTCCTTCGGCATTAAAAAGGATGAGGATGATGGCGCCGGTGGCTCCGAGAATGATGCCGGTTATTTTTCGGATGGTGATAAGCTCATTGAGGATAATCGCCGAAAAAACCAGCACGATAACCGGGTTGGATGTCATGATGATGGAAGCATTAATGGGAGTGGAGAGATTCAGCCCGGAGAGAAACATTACCTGGTTAAGGAAGATTCCAAAAAAAGCACACAGGGCTATCCACAATAAATCTTTACGGGCCACTTTTTCGCGGGGCATAAATGCAGCAATGGTCCAGAATAAAACTAACCCGCCGATCACCCGAATCAAAGCCAGGCCAAACGGCGCCACATAATCAGGCATTATGCCTTTGGTAATGACGTAATTCATCCCAAACAGCAAGTTTGCAAAAGCCAGGGCCATATGGGCTTTATAGCGCGGATTGATTTGCATAAGGCCGCGAAGATAAATCATTTTTATAGTTTTGTACAACAAGAATAAAGAGCCATGAAAGACATAGTTTCCGGATTATTTTACAAAGATGGAGTGTTCTACCGGGCGGGCGATTTGCCCGGCCACTGCTTTGAACATGATGTCATTTACGAAGTCATCCGTTTTATAGATGGGAAACCGCTCTTTCTTCACGACCATATGAACCGGCTCATCAGTTCTGCCAGGAAGGCGGAGTATAGGGTTCCGGATATACGAAAACTCAAAGAGGGGTTAAGGCTATTCTCTAAAAGAATCGCCTTAGCTGAAGGAAATGTGAAGGTTCTGCTTTGCTACGACAGGGAGGCATCAACCTTCTCGCTCTACATTTACCAGGTGCGGCATAGTTATCCCACACATGAGGATTATGAGAAAGGTGTGGTAGTTGCTACAGAATCGCTGGAGAGAACAGAACCAAACGTAAAAAAATGGAATCCCGAAATGCGGCAGAAAATCAAGCAGCTGAAGCACGAAAAGGATATTTATGAGGTTTTGATGGTCGATACAAAAGGAAATATCACCGAAGGGAGTAAATCCAATATTTTTATGATGAAAAGCCAAAGCCTTGTTACCCCGCCGGATGAAGTGGTTTTGACGGGCATTACAAGGCAAAAAGTGATAGAACTATGTAAGGATTTAAAGATTCCATTAAAGTTTGAAAACATCCCTTATCAAAATCTTACATCATTCAGCAGCGCTTTCCTCACCGGAACCTCCCCCAAAATCTTGCCTCTCAGAAAGGTTGATAATCATGTGTTTGATGTTACAACGCCCCTGATGAAAGACCTGATGAAGGCTTATGAGCAGCTTATCACCAAAGAAATAGCCAAGACTTCCTATTAGTCTTTCTCAAGGATATCGTTCACCCAGCTTAGTCCGGCCATGGTAGCGGGGAAACCGATAGTGCTCGTGAGCAAAAGGACAGAATGTTGAATTTCTTCTGCCGTTGCCCCGGCTTCCAGGGCTTGTTTCGTATGACTGTGGGTGGCTCCCTCGGAGCGATTGGCTACAGAGCCGGCCAGCTGAATGAGCTGGATGGTTTTTTCATCGAATGACGATTGCTTTTTTATTTGCTCACCCAGCTCTTCCAGCTTTTTAAAATATTCGGGAAATTTTTCCCTGTTGCCGAGATAGTGTTCTTGTGTTGGTTTGTTCATAATATTAATATTTGGTTTTTAGATAAAGATAGTAAATAAAACAGCCTAAAAAAATATATCCGGGTATTTCCGGTAAAAGTCATTAAAAAGAAGGGCAGATAGATGCACCATATTTCCTTTTGGAAATAAACGCGGTGTCATTTCTACCTACCCTTTAAGCCTTTAAACATATTCTATTTAGCGTAGTTCACTGCCCGTGTTTCTCTGATTACCGTTACTTTGATCTGTCCCGGATAAGTCATTTCATCCTGGATTTTCTTTGTTAAATCCATGGATAATTGATTTGCTTCCGTATCGGTAACTTTGTCTGCCCCAACAATGACTCTGAGTTCCCTTCCGGCTTGCACGGCATAAGTCTTCACTACTCCGGGATATTGAGAAGCAAGGTCTTCCAGTTGATTAAGGCGCTGTATGTATGCCTCAACTACTTCGCGTCTTGCCCCTGGCCTGGCTCCTGATATCGCATCACAAATCTGAACAATTGGAGCTATCAATGTTTCCATTTCTGTTTCATCATGGTGTGCCCCGATAGCATTAGCCACATCCGGCTTTTCGTTATATTTCTGAGCCAGTTTCATTCCCATGAGGGCGTGAGGCATCTCCTGGTCGTTATCTGCTACTTTTCCGATATCGTGGAGCAGCCCGGCCCTTTTAGCTTTCTTTGGATTCAATCCCAGTTCTGCTGCCATAGTGGCGCTAAGATTAGCTACTTCCTTGGAGTGCTGCAGCAGGTTTTGCCCGTAAGAAGAGCGATATTTCATCTTACCCAGCAATTGCACCAATTCATGGTGTAAACCGTGAATACCCAGATCAATGATGGTTCGCTTTCCGGTTTCCGTAATCTCCTGGTCTATTTCTTTGGTTGTTTTGGCAACAACCTCTTCAATCCGTGCAGGGTGTATGCGCCCATCGGTTACGAGCTTATGCAGGGATAGACGGGCTATTTCTCTTCTTATCGGATCAAATCCTGAAAGGATGATAGCGTCAGGCGAATCATCAATAATAATTTCAATACCTGTGAGTGATTCCAGCGCACGAATATTGCGCCCTTCGCGGCCAATAATTCGTCCTTTTATCTCATCGTTTTCAATATTGAATACAGAAACACTGTTTTCTATGGCGTGCTCTGCGGCAGTGCGCTGAATTGTTTCAATCACCACCTTTTTAGCCTCTTTATTGGCATTAACCTTCGCCTCTTCGATAATGTCATTCACCTGCGATGAAGCCTCCGTTCGGGCTTCGTCTTTTATGGTTTCTATAAGTTGATTTTTAGCTTCCTCAGCTGAGAGGCCGGAGATCTGCTCTAGTTGCTCTACCTGCCTGGCATGTGATTTATCCAGCTCCTGTTGTCTCTTATTGACGATCTCAAGCTGATTATTGAGGTTCCCACGAAGCTTGTCAAGCTCTTTTTGTTTGCTGTTAAATTCTTCCTGCCGTTGTGCTAATTGTTGTTCACGCTGCTTTAGTTTGCTTTCTGTTTTCTGTATTTCATTATTCTTTTTCTGAATAAGTTTTTCATGATCGGCTTTTAGCTGAAGAAACTTTTCTTTAGCCTGGAGGATTTTATCTTTTTTTAGTACCTCTGCTTTTTCTTTAGCTTCCTCCAGAACCTCCCGACTCTCTTTTTCAAGTCTTTTTCGCAGAAAGGTAGTGGCAGCTGCCACCCCAAGGCCGATTCCTGCAATAGCTGCTATGGCTATGTAAATTATTGTGTTCAGTTCCATTTTTTTTCATATTAGATTCATAAATCATATTAAAAAAAATCCCGCGCATTATGTAATTGAGCGTAGAGAAAAACCCCGGTATAGACATGGTTAGAGCTGCCAGGCTGATCGGACTTCCAACGTCTCCGCCGGGGGCGGAAATCACCGTCTGAGACGGATAAATAGGCCTGTCTTTACAACCTCTGAGCTACGCTCTAATTTGTATAATGTTGAGTTTTCACACGACTGAATTACTGCGCGGGAATATTGTAATTCTATTTTATTTCAAAGAACGCGTTGTTAGTGCTTTTAAATGTTTTCTTCTAACATTTTATCCATGACCTTTAATCGCTCGGCCATATCCTTTTCAAGAAACGTAGTTTCCTTTTTGATCATTACATGATTTGCGGCTATATCAAGGGCAGCCATGGCTAATAAATCATTCCGGTCTCTGCCTGTGATGGATTCAGAGAACTCGGTGATTTTTTTATTTAACATGGTTACTGCCTCATTTAAAACCATTTCTTCGTGTTCATTTTCAACCGACAATTCATACGGCCGCTCGTTTACATGTACTGTTCGTTTTATGCTCATCTAAATTCCCACATCTTTGTGAGGGTGTTATTTATCAAACTTATTTAAAAGCCCTATACTTTTGTCAATTTCCCGCACCAACCGGTCAATTCTGTTATGAACCGACCGAATTTCATCTTTTTCATTTAACGACTTAGACAACCGAATTGCTTCGTTCTTTTGTTCCAAATCGTTGATTATATCGTCTTTATCTTTATTTTTATTTTTTAAATCTTCTACTTCGCCACGTAAATTCTCATTCTCTTTCTCAAGCTGCTTCTTTTGAGCAATTAGCTTCTTTACCTTATATTCAATCCCATCTATTAAAATTTCTGTGCTGTTCATGCCCTTCTTGTTTCAAGCAGCTAGTGGCAAAATTAATTATATGTTAAGTAGATTGCAAATATTTTTTACCGGATGATGAAGATATTCACAAAGTGATGAAAAATAAGCTTATCAGAAAGCGCGCTAAGGAAATTTTGAACAAGGCTACCGGGCTGATCCACTGCGCGAGTAGGGCGTAATGGCCTGATCGGCATAGTCTTCATTCAAATATTTGAAGTAACCCGCTATAGCAATCATTGCTGCATTATCTGTGCTATATTCAAGCTTTGGCAGATACACTTGCCAGTTCCGCTCTTTCTGTAGATTATTAATGGCATCTCTTAACCCCGAGTTAGCTGATACACCCCCTGCTATTGCGATTTTTTTTATTCCTGTATTTTCTGAGGCTTTAACCAGCTTATCCATTAATATTTCTATGATAACCCGCTGGATGGTAGCAGAAAGATTTATCTTGTGCTTTTCAATAAAACCATTATCCTTCTTAAGTTGATCTCTTAGAAAGTACAGAATGGATGTTTTTAATCCACTAAAACTGTAATCATAACCGGGTATGACCGGCCTGGGAAAATTAAAGGCATATGCGTCCCCTTGATTCGCCATCTTATCTATAACCGGACCGCCCGGATATGGCAGTCCCATAATTTTAGCGACTTTATCAAATGTCTCACCGGCCGCATCATCGATGGTCTGGCCCATGATTTCCATATCGAAATAGTCTTTCACTTTAACTATTTGCGTATGCCCGCCTGAAACTGTTAAGCAAAGAAAAGGGAAGGAAGGGACTTGAAGGCTGTTTCCTTCATTTTGAATAAAATGTGCCAGAATATGAGCTTCGAGATGATCAATTTCAACCATGGGAATGTCCATGCTCAGTGCAAAAGATTTTGCAAAAGAAGTGCCTACCAGTAAAGATCCTAAAAGACCCGGCCCACGTGTGAAAGCCACTGCATGAATATCTTTTTTATTTATATTTGCCCTGCGAATAGCCTGGTCGATGACCGGGATGATATTCTGCTGATGAGCACGGGATGCCAACTCGGGGACAACGCCGCCATAATCCTTATGAACCTTTTGATTGGCAATGAAATTGGATAAGATGACGTTGTCTTTTATAACGGCTGCCGATGTATCATCACAGGATGATTCGATGCCTAATATATAATGGCTCATTGATTTTCAATATTTAGTTTGGAGGGCAAAATTATTAAAAAACGAAAGAAAAATACACTTAAATGGTTCCTGTTCATCCTGATACTCTTAGTGACCATTTTTGTTGTTACGGTCAATCTCAGGGTTTTTCAAACTTTTCTTGGCCGTAAGGTGTCTGATATAGTCACGAATCAACTAAAAACCCCATTCCAGGTTGAGCAGGTGCAGCTAGGCTATTTCCTTCGCATTAAGATGAAAAATGTGATGGCATTGGATGAATATTATGATACCCTTTTTAAAGCAGACAGGATTTCTTTTACCCTCTCAGACATTGACCGGCAGGCCAGGATGATACGCTTAGATGATTTGGGAGCTCGTGACCTTAGCTTTCACCTTATCAAACATAAAGGAGATTCTGTGCTGAATATCGATTATATCACAGAACGTTTGAAAGATACCACTTCAAAAGAATCCTGGGGGTTTCAGTTTGCAGACCTGGCAGTAAATAACAGCAGGTTCAGGCTTGATAACAGAAATGAGCCGCGGGAATCCGGGAAAATGGATTTTAATCATCTTGATGTGAAAAACCTTGATGCCAGGATACAGAATTTTGGGGTGGTTGATGATACGATTTCCGCATGGATTCAATCTTTGAATGCCAGAGAGCAAAGTGGTTTTTTACTCGATAATCTGGAAGCCCACTTAAAAATTAGCCCAACAGGGTGGAAGGCAGATTATGTGACTGTGAAAACCCCTAAATCCGACCTGTCTCTCGATTTTATTTTTGATTACTACGATTATAAAGATTTATCTGATTTTGTGAATAAGGTGTACCTGAATACCAGGTTGCATCAGTGTGAGCTATCACTGGCTGATATGAATTACTTTATTCCTGACCTTCAAGGTGTGGATAATACCCTGCAGATTAGCGGTGATATTGATGGAAGAATTAATGATATAAGAAGTAAAAATTTGGAAATCAGTTATGGAGCGGAAACGTATTTTAAGGGGGATTTCGCAGCAGAGGGGCTTCCACAGGTAAAGAACACGTTTTTTGATGTACGCATAAAGCGTTTTACTTCCAGTTTAAAAGATATCAGTTCCATTCATTTAGGTGCCAGGGATACGCTTGTATTGCCGCACCCGCTGGATAAAATGAAAACCATGCAATTAAATGGCAAGTTTAGAGGAGAGCCGCTTGATTTTACTTCCATGGCGAATCTTCAGTCGAACCTGGGAGATATTGAACTTGCTATTAACATGAAGAAGGATAGTGCGGGGAAACCATCATACAGTGGATCCCTGTCAGGAGATTCTTTGCTGCTTGGGACTATTATACAAAGACCTGACGATTTTGGATCAATGAATTTTAAGGCTGAAATAAAGGGCAAAGGTCTCGGCCGGGATATAGAAGCTGACATCAATGGATTTGTCAATGATCTCCATTTTAGAGAAAATATTTTCGATAGTCTCCGGATTCATGGGGAAGCCAGGGCTAACCGTTTTGCGGGTGATTTGAGATTAAGGGATGATAACCTTAGTTTTGACTTTTCCGGCCTGGCTGATATGAGAAAAAAGAATGCCCGGTTCGATTTTACCTCATCCATTTATTATGCGAATCTGAATAAATTAAAGGTAACCAATCGCAGTGATTCCCTGTCTGAATTATCCGCTAAAGTGACTGCCGATTTTACCGGAAACCACGTGGATTCTTTATCGGGATATGCCCGCTTATCCGGATTAAGTTACACGCAGGATAATTTTACTTATAACCTGGACAGCCTTTTGCTGAGAGCTAATCAGAATGAAAGCAGTAATAAGAGCATCAGGATTCGTTCAGATTTTATGGACGGGGACGTGGATGGAAGCTTTCAGCTAAGCATGCTGGGGACAAGCTATACAAATCTGTTGCATAAGTATTTACCTTCACTGTTTGCTTATAATTCTATTCCACCGGAAAATCAGAACTTCACTTTTGACTTTCAACTGAAAGATATGGAAGGTATTAGTCAGATTTTCCTGCCCTCACTGATGATTTCCGAAGATTCCAGGATTCATGGCAGTTATAATAGCACGACAGGGGATATAGCGCTAAAAACAAACATAGAAACAGTGAGCTATAACGATATTAAATTGAATGACTTTCGTTTTACTTCCACGGGAAAAAAAGACTATTATCAGACCTCTATAAAAGCGGGGAATATTCTCCTTAAGGAGTATGAGGATGAGAGTGTTCAATCACTTGGTTTAGAAAATTTTGAGCTTTCTACAAGAGCAAAGCAGAATTTTCTGAATTACGACTTAAAATGGGATGACAAAGAAAAGAGTGACAAGAATAAAGCGCTTGTAAGAGGGATCTTTGCTTTTGATTCTCCTTCCGAATTCACACACCGGGTTACCGAGTCGAATGTCCGAATCAACGATACGTTATGGCAGATAGATCGCAGAAACTATATTACAGTGAGAGACTCCGCTATAACTTTTTCTGAAGTCTCAATTTTCAGTGACTATCAAAAAGTCCTTTTGAGCGGAACCTTGTCAGATAATCCTGAGGAGAACTTTCGTGTAGATTTTCAGGATTTTGATTTGTCAGATTTTGATATGATATACGCCGCAAGCGATATGGACCTGGACGGCATTTTGAATGGCTATATGGATTTCAGTAAGCTGGGAGGACGCACACGATATACCGGGGACATCGCCATCAGGCGCCTGGCCTTAAACGGTGAGCAAATGGGAGAGGCTTCCTTTCGCTCGGGTTGGGTAGATTCCACCCAACAACTCAATATTCAGGGAGACATTGTTTATACCGGAAATTCAGGAGAGCGGACTTTAATGCAACTAAGCGGAGGGTATTGGCCCCGACCCCGTATGAGTGAGGACTCCCTTAGCTTTTCCACTGAACTGAATAATTTTTCTATAGAAGCCCTGAACCCCCTTTTTGATGATTTTCTGGAAGATATTGACGGCTGGGCCTCAGGTCAGCTTACCCTGGGCGGCAGCACACAAAAGCCTGCCCTCTCGGGAGAAGTAAGCTTTGTACGCTCCAGCCTCAAAATGGGTTATTTGAATACGCGTTATTATCTTGCCGACAAGATAAAATTGCGCCCCAATGCCATAGTTTTCGATAGCATAAAAATATACGACGCCAAAGGGAATCCCGCCACACTGGATGGATCGGTGACACATCAGTATTTTAAAGATTTTGCCCTCGATTTACACATTGATTCACGCAACTTTGCGGGGCTGAATACCACCCGGGTCGACAACGATTTATTTTACGGAAAGGCTTTTGCCACAGGTAAGGTGGATATTACCGGCCCGGTAGATGACATTCAGCTGAATGTGGTTGCCAGGACCGACCCCAATACCAGGGTGGTAATTCCTATTAGCACCTCCGAATCGGTCATGGACAATGATTTTATTGTATTTATGAGTGATGAAGAAACAGAGGAGGAGCAAAGCCTGACCTTTAAGAAGATGCAATACGGAGGGTTGAATATGAACTTTGAGCTGGAGATAACCCCCGATGCACAAGCTGAAATTATCCTTCCGTTCTCTATGGGGACGATTACCGGCAGGGGAGGCGGAAACCTTAAGCTTGAAATAACTTCGGCAGGTGAGTTTAATATGTATGGTGATTATATTATTGAAGAGGGGTCATTTCTTTTCTCTCTCCAGAATATGTTAAGGCGTAATTTCTCCATACAACGAGGGGGGACGATATCATGGAATGGTAACCCATACAATGCCACCCTGGATATCACTGCCCTATATAAAGTACGCCCAACGTTAAACCTGCCTGCTGCCGAGGCTTACCCTGAGCTAGCCAGCGAGAGAATCCCCGTAAATTGCATCATAAACCTAAAAGATAAACTGTTTAACCCTAATATTAGGTTCGACATAGCCTTGCCCTCCAGCGATGCAAGGGTGAAAGAGATCGTTTACAGCAGCATCGATACGACGAACCGGGCTGAAATGAACCGGCAGATGCTTTACTTACTGGTGCTGAATTCATTTAGTGTCTCAGGAATGAGTAATACCTTTAACACCAGCCTGGGTGCAAGTTCACTTGATTTGCTATCAAACCAGATAAGCAGCTGGTTATCACAAATCAGCAAAGATCTCGACATCGGGATTAATTACCGGCCAGGTGGAAGCTATACATCAGAAGAGCTGGCGGTGGCGCTGTCAACACAACTTTTTGATAATCGCGTGTCAATCGATGGAAACTTTGGAGTCACCAATCTGCAGGAGCAGCAGTCAGCTACGCGTACTAACAACCTGGTAGGCGACATAAACATTGATGTTAAAATTACCAAAGATGGTCGATTAAGGGTCAAAGCCTTTAATCAAACCAATAATGTGGATCTTTTGGATGTCGGTGCACCCTACACGCAGGGGATTGGTATTTTTTACAGGAAGGAGTTCGACAACCTGAGCGAGTTCTTCCGCAAAAAAGTAAAAGCCGATGCCATGAAAGGGGAATAGCTGGCAAATCCTAAAACTCAAATTTCAAATTCCAAATAATATCAGGTACGGACAAAGGCCATGAATGCTCCCGTGGTGGAAGATTATTCGGTCCCCGCCAGGGGACAAACGGTATTAACCCTGGGCGAAGCCCGGGGAATGGCGTATGCTACACCTCTCCCAATCCCGGAGGGATTGAACGGGGTGCTCCGGGAAATACATCTGGTCAAG
>CAYFQK010000098.1:0-10822 GCA_964345255.1 uncultured Bacteroidales bacterium
TTTTCACAAAAATCGACGATGTGGCTGAGCGTATTGTAACTCTTGGCGGAACGCCAGACCACAATTATTCAGATTACCTCAAAGTTTCTGAGGTAAAAGAATCCGGTGTAGTATCGGATGGTTTTGATTCCGTTCATGAAATTATTGATTCTTTTGGAAAAATCCTGACAAGAGAAAGAGATTTATTAGACCTCTCTGACGAAGCAGGCGATGAAGGTACAAACTCCATGATGAGCGACTTTATCACCGAACAGGAAAAAACCGTATGGATGTACTCAGCTTATGTAAACAAAACCACAAACAGCTAAGAAGGCTGAATGCGATACACTTAACACCGGAAGTAATCAATTTGCTTCCGGTGTTTTAATTTAAACCAGCCCTTCCGCTTCATATAAAAGACCATGCCTGCCGTAATCACAGCTATCAATCCCAGCAAGGAAAAATACGTGTACTTCCACGATAATTCAGGCATGTATTCAAAATTCATCCCGTAAATCCCGGCAAGGAAAGTAAGCGGAATTAAAATAGCGGCTACCAAAATCAACTTAAAAACCTAAGCACTTCAACACTTTATTGAGATGTAAAGTTGAATACTTTTTGAATCCAGTAAAGCAATTCTGTATCGACTCTAAAAAACAGATTCCCACCCGAACGTGCCGTTCGGTATGGGCGGGAATCTATTCTATTATCACAAAAAGCTAATAATCAAAAAGTATAAATAAGTAACTATGTTTACACCTCAATTATTTTATTCAGACTTTTATATTTAGCAATCAAGCAAGGCATGAAAATAATCTAATAGAAATGGAGGTTAGTCATTTCATTCTGCAATATATCCTGGATAAGATCATTGAAATTGAAAAGGGTCAAAGCAAATCTTTGACCCTTCATCTCAATCTCAGAGGCTAATAGTTCAATTTCTGGATTATTTTACTTAGAAATCATCTAAAATATCATCAATTATCTTTTTAGTCTCCTTAAGATCTTTTTCCAGGGATTTCTTAAAATCCTGCCATTCGTCTTCGCTAACTGACTTTATCTGGCGTAGTTCCTGGTTTACCTGTTGACGCTTTTTTTGCAGTTTATTGATTGCCTCATTCTGACTTTCCGTCAGGTCTGTTCCTTCGTCTTTAATTTTATTGTTAAGCTCTTTGACTTTCTCGTTGATTTCAGCAAGTTCTTTATCCGCTTTTTCCTGTAATTCTTTCTTTTTCTGCTGAAATTCAGCGCTGACCTTATCATTACTTTGTTCTTTATTCTTTTGTCCGCTATTGCATCCTGATAAGGTTAAGAGGCTCATTAAAAAAATAGCGATGTAAATGTTTGCTTTTGACATAATTGTTTGTTTTTTTGGTTTATAATACAACGTAAACATTTTTTCTTTTGTTATTTGAATTTGAAAAAAAAGAGTACTTATTCAGGAAGATAAGCTGCTTTTGCACTATGAAGTTAGCTGGAATCCTTTACAAACGAATGATTTAGATCAAGGGAAACGGAACTCGGCTCGAATTCTCTTTGCTAATCTTAAACCTTCCATAGATTTTTCCCTGCGATTCTGCACTCTCGCCATTAACCTCCCCGGCGCATTAACCTTACATTTTAGGGTGGGGCCGCAGGAGCTTTTGCCGTTTTAGACCTTCATAACATTAGAATCATTTAAGCTGGTGGAAAAGCTGAAGGCGTAAATAATTGGTAATCAATTTTTTTACAATATTTTTAATCGAAAGAATAGAAGGACAAATGCAGTAATGAAAGTTTTGGATTTTTTTTCAGGAAGGTATTGTTTGGAATAAAAATTAATCTATATTTGCAACCGCATTTGAAAAAAGGGTGATTAGCTCAGTTGGTTCAGAGCACCTGCCTTACAAGCAGGGGGTCGTTAGTTCGAATCTAACATCACCCACATCGAAAAAAGGCCGGGAAATTTTTCCCGGCCTTTTTTTATTGACGATGAATAATTTATTGATGTACACAAAGACATTTTTTAACACGTAAATTTGATTTGCCATGGCTGCTGCCTGAAAATGCAATATAATAAGCTTTAGTAGTTCAATAAATTTTATTTTTGTAAGAAACTCACGAATAAGTTGATTAAAGGTTTAAAATTCATAATAATTTCATTTGCTGCTGCTCTGTTCCTGTTTTCATGTATGCCGGTGCGCAAGGCCGAAAGGAACGGGTTTTTAAAAAAAAATAACCTTGAAATTACCGGGCATAAGGTAGATAAGGGAGATCTGGAAGATTTTATTCAGCAGGAGCCGAACAAGAAGTTGCTGGGAGTCCTGTGGTTTAAACCCTGGCTTTATCAAAAACTGGATAGCAGCAAAAATACAGGGGTTAACAAATGGCTAAGAAGCAACCTGGCTTCGCCACCGGTTTATTTTAATATTTCTGAGGCTCAGAGGAGTACTGAGATGATGAGTCAGTACCTGTTTAGTAAAGGCTTTTTTGATGCCGAAGTGGCTTTTAGTGAAAAAGAAAAAAACGATAAAGTCTCGGTGACCTATAACATCCAAACAAGGGAGCCGTACTACATACAAAACATTAATTATCAATTTCAAGATTCTTTGCTGAAACCATGGGTCCTTCAGGATACCGCAGAGGCGCTGATAAAAGCCGGCGATAAGTATGACTCCTATATTCTCGACGACGAAAGAGAACGTATTACCGGCAATTTACGGGAAGTGGGATATTACCGGTTTAACAAAGAATATGTAAGGTATCTGGTGGATTCTTCGCTAAGGGGCAATCAGCTGGATGTTCATGTACAGCTTCTGCCGCGCAAATATCCCTCTCCTGATGTTCCTAATAGAATGTTGACGCGTTCACATAAAAGGTATAAAATAAACCGGATTATTGTTCACCCTGATCAGAAAATGGTAGGGAGTACCGCTACTAAAAGCGATACAGTGCAACTCCAGTATCGGGAATCGGTCAGGGATACCACCACTACGCCTTATACTTTCATTTACGACCTACCCATGCGAGTGAAGCCGGTAACCTATATGCGGCGCATTAAGATGAGCCCCGGCGATTGGTATGACCAGCGCAAAGCCCAGCGCACATATAGCGGACTGGCCGGACTTAAAATTACACGTTTTGTAAACATTGATTTTACCCAGACAAATTCTTATGACATACAGGATTCAGTAGGAGGATTGGATTGTAAAATTAATATCAATCGTAAACCGGTGCATTCGCTTAGCCTCGAGACGGAGGGAACTAACACGGCAGGCAGACCCGGCCTTGCTTCCAGATTAGTTTACACTAATAAAAATATTTTCCGCGGAAGCGAAGTATTTAACATTAGTTTAACAGGAGCTGTTGAAGCCCAGGGAAATACTCTTGAAAGCGATAATAAGTTCCTGATATTTAACACCATTGAGAGTGGCATAGATGCAAACCTGACAATACCGCATTTCTTACTCCCCGTGAGGCCGGAGTTTTTTTCAAAAGATTACCACCCGACCACAAATATAAGAACTGGTTATAATTATCAGAAAAGACCGGATTATGTGAGGTATATAACAAACGCATCGCTGGGATATAGCTGGAGGCAGTCTGAGACCAAACGGCATATGCTTACTCCATTGAATATTAATGCGGTGAAGATCTTTACCGAACCAGGGTTTGAAGAACGTCTTGATTCGCTGGTGAATCAAAAATATCGTGAGCAGTATACAAATCACCTGCTGGCCTCCCTAAAATATTCATTTATTTATAATACTCAGAATATTAGTGAATATGGTGATTTCTTTTACTTGCGTGCTAATGCAGAATCCTCAGGAATTCTGATGGATTTCTTACATCAATACGCTGGACTGGGCGGGGAGCAGTCAGGCTACAATACGTTATTCAATATCAGGTATGCACAGTTTCTGAGAACAGACTTTGACTTCCGTTATTATCATTACTTAAATCAAAAGAATACATTAGTTTTCCGAACATTATTTGGTGTGGGGATTCCATATGGTAATTCCGATGCGCTGCCTTTTGAGAAAGGCTTTTATGCCGGTGGGGCGAACGGTATGCGCGGATGGCGAATCCGAACTCTTGGGCCTGGAGGGTATAATGACCCTGATGCCGGAGGATTCGATAAAATAGGAGATTTGCAGCTGGAGTTTAACACAGAATACAGATTTCCTATCTATAGCTTTTTTGAAGGAGCACTCTTTGCAGACGCAGGCAACATTTGGCTGCTGGATAAAAGCAGCGATGATTACCCCAAAGGGCATTTCGATCTTGATACGTTCATGCAGCAAATGGCGATTGATGCAGGATTTGGCTTGCGACTGGATTTTCAGTTTTTCACCTTGCGCGTCGATGCCGCCCTGCCGCTGCGAGAGCCATCAAAGCCCGCGGGTAGCAGGTGGCAAGGCATGTCAGAAATGGAGTTCAATGATGTTGTATGGAATTTCGGGATAGGTTATCCCTTCTAAATCAAAACTCTATATATTTATTAACAATTCCGGTTTCGCCTTGGAAAGATTTATTATTTTTGAACCGAATTTAGAATGCCATGGATAATTTCGTTGTATCAGCCAGAAAATACAGACCCGGAAATTTTAATGAGGTAGTAGGGCAGAAGGCTATCACTTCTACGCTCAAGAATGCCATAAAAAATAATCACCTGGCTCAGTCATTTTTGTTTACCGGCCCCAGGGGGGTAGGTAAAACGACATGCGCCCGGATAATGGCCAAAACCATCAATTGTGAAAACCCCACTCAAGAGGGAGAAGCCTGTAATGAGTGCGGCTCATGTAAGCGATTTAATGAGCAAACTTCTTTTAATATCCATGAGCTCGATGCTGCTTCTAACAATTCGGTTGAAGACATCAGAAGCCTGGTAGACCAGGTGCGCATCCCTCCGCAGGAAGGATCCTACAAAGTTTATATTATTGATGAGGTCCATATGCTCTCGCAGGCGGCCTTTAATGCATTTCTTAAGACCCTGGAAGAACCTCCGGAATATGCTAAATTTATTCTGGCCACTACTGAAAAACATAAAATCATTCCTACGATTCTCTCGCGGTGCCAGATTTTTGACTTCAAACGCATACAGGTAAGTGAGATTGTCGGCCACCTGCAAAAAGTGGCGGAAAATGAGCATATAGCAGCTGACTCTGACGGGTTGCAGATTATCGCCCAAAAAGCGGATGGAGCGCTTAGGGACGCGCTGTCAATTTTTGACCAGATTGTTAGCTTTGCCGGGAAGGAAATCGCATACCAGGATGTCATAGATAATTTGAATGTGCTGGATTACGAATACTATTTCAGACTGGTAGATAATTTTTTATCAAACGATACAGCAGAGATCCTAAAAGTCTTCAATGAAGTGTTGGACCAGGGTTTTGATGGGCAGCATTTTATCACAGGGCTTGGTGAGCACTTACGTAACCTCCTGGTAGCAAAAGATGAAAAGACGCTCAGCCTGCTGGAGGTAGGAGAGAATATCCGTAAAAGGTATCAACAGCAATCAGAAAACTGTGATATTGACTTTCTTAATAAAGCCCTTAATGAAGTGAATCAATGCGATATTTATTACAAAACCAGCAACAATAAAAGACTTCATATTGAAATTTCTCTGTTAAGGCTGGCCTCACTGAATACGGATGAAAACAAGGCCAGGGATTTAAAAAAAAAGTCAGCCTGATAGCTCCTCCCTTTCTTAAGAGAGCTACAGCCGCCACAGCTCGCAAAAGCCTTGCCGACCAGCTGCAAACCAAAAAGCGGGCTTTTAACAGAAAAACCACCAAGCCCGTCAGCAACGGGTCCCTTGGACAGAAATCTTTTCAGCAGGTTGAGGATAAACCCGACCAACCGGAAAAAGGCACACCCGGCGGCGTTGCAGAACCAACGGAAGAAGATTATAAAAATGCATACAAGTTTTCACTGGATGAATTGAAAGAAGCATGGAATGATGTGGCCACTGTATTAACAGGAGGTAAAAAAAGCCTCTACTACACCATGATTAACGGAATGCTGGAGCTTGACAGTGAGAACTATGTCATTACGATCAATGTCAGGAATAAGCTCCAGGTGGATGAAATAAAAGAGAGCCGGAAAAAAATAGTGGATATTCTGCGTCGAAAACTAAATAATAAGGTACTGCAAATCAGAATAAAAGTAGAAAATGCTCCACAAACCAGGAAGCCTTATACAAAAAAAGAAAAATATGACTATATGGTGAAAAAGAATCCCGCATTGAAGAATTTACGTGATAGGTTAGGTCTCGATACCAATGGATAGCTCGATGATTTATTGCCTGGGAAATACCAACTACGACATTGTTTTTGACCCGGAAGGCCTCCACTCAGGAACCCCCGGTGGGTCTAAATTGAATACAGCCGTCTCCCTCGGGCGCATGCAATTACCCGTAAGCTTTATAAGCAGAGTGGGCAACGATGAACTGGGCATGCGAATAGCTTCTTTTTTAAAGAAAAATAATGTGGATATTTCCCGCTTTTTCCTGAATGATGGGTATAAGACAAACCTGGCCCTGGCCTTTCTGGATGATGAAAGGAATGCATCTTACCTTCATTACGGCAGAGAAGACACTTCTTTTCAAACACCTCAGATTTCTTTCCAATCCCCTGATTACCTTTTATTTGGTTCTGTTTTTGCCATAGCAAAACCCACCGACCAGATAGCTGAAGAAATTCTTAAGCAGGCAGCTTCCGCCAATGCCCTCAGGATTTATGATCCGAATATGCGAAAAAAAATACGCTTAAAGCGCGGGAATTACGCCGAAATGACCCTTAAAAGAATGAAGCAGGCCCATATTATCAAATTATCCGATGAAGATCTGCATGCCATGAATATGTCGCTTGATTATCTGAGGCGTCATACAAAAGGGAAGTACCTGATGCTCACTCAAAGGGAGAAAGAGGTGTTGTTTTTTTCTGAAGATCTGGAGCTTCAGGTTAAGCCTTCAGCAATTAAGCCTGTAAGCACGATAGGCGCCGGAGACGGCTTCAATGCCGGACTTATAGCTGCACTCCACAGGAAAAATACAACAGCCGCAACCCTCACAGAATTAACAGCGGAAGACTGGAAGAGAGTCATCGCCATGGGAAACGAGGTTGCCGGCAATGTGTGTATGCAAAAAGAAAACTACATCAGTGTAAAACATGAGCTATGAAAAAAATAATTAGCCGCTTTCTGCTTAAGCTTGCCGGATGGACCATCAAAGAAGACAGTGTCCCTGACACAAAAAAGGCTGTTATTTTGGTAGCACCTCATACAAGTAATCTCGATTTTGTGATAGGAAGACTTGCGTTTAATGTCCTCGGCATAAAGGCTGCCTTCCTGATTAAAGAGGAGGTCTTCTTTTTTCCGCTGGGGGGTATTTTAAGAAGAATGGGCGGGATCCCCGTGGCGCGTAAAGGGAATAACAGTCTTGTAGAAAGCCTGGCCCGCAGGTTTCAGAATGTCCGCGAGCTGATGCTGGTTATTACTCCTGAAGGAACCCGGGCATACAATGAAAAATGGAAAAGAGGCTTTTATTATATTGCCCTGAAAGCCGGTGTGCCGATTGTCCTGGCATATGTGGATTATGGCAGAAAAGAGGGCGGGATGGGCAAAGTTATATACCCATCAGGGGATATTGAAAAAGATTTTCGGGAAATCGCAGCATTTTATCAGGGAATCACCGCCAGGTATCCCGAAGATTTTTGCGCAAATCCCACCTTGCGCTGATTAACGATCAGTTGAGGAATATTGCTCCATACCTACCAGTTGGTCGTACAAAGTACCCGGATGCCGGTAGTAAACAAAAATGGTATAGAAATTTTCGGTCTCAGAATGGGTATTCTCTATTCGCTTCACTGAAGCTTCCTGCGCTCCGTTTGCCAGGAAAGCATACATGTAATTGTAGTAGCCTTGCTTGAGGTAAAGCTTCGTCTCATAGGCTTTTTTCCGGTAATTATAGCTCATTCTGGCCCGCTCATTAAATTCCCAGTTGGTAAGTTCTCCCATGACATAAATTCCGCCGTCAATCAGTGGATTTTTATAGGGTAAAATAAAATGAACCCAGGCATAATCAGCTTCGATATCCGTGTCATCATACTGCGTTGTTTTAATGAGCCTCTTGCCGTTTATGTCTTCGTCGAAGGTGTATTCTTTGAAACGGCGGGGAGAATCGGGGTAGAGGTAAACATGATTATTCTCCCCAAAAACGTCGATCTTTTGCACCTCCTCTGATTGGTACTTGAAACTTTTAATATCAAAGTGCCTGAATTCATTGCCTCCCTCAAATAAGTTTTTTCTTTCATAATTATATTCCAGTGCATTCCGGGTGATATTCAATGGCTTGATGTCTACAATTTTGTTGTCTTTGCGTTCATTTTGCTGCACTATAACTTTTAAGTCGCGGTTCGGGTTGGCGATGTATAGATTACGCGGATTGATAGTAAAGTCTACCTCCTGGCTGGTGTGCATAAATTGTGGCACTGAGGCCTGTTTTACACTGGCTGATATGGCGACTTCTTTTTTGAAAATTTTAAACCGGGCCGAAAGCACAGGCTTTTCGGGTTGGTCTGCAGGATAAACGACGAGCAGGTAATTGCCTGTCAGCAGCGGCATCATATCTTCCTGAGGGAATTTAACCTCATAGTGAATAAAAGGCTGAATGGTATTATACGAGAAGCGGTAATCTTCTATATAATCATTTTTGAAGCCCCGGATATATTCCGATGCTCTGATTTCCGAAGGTTGCCAAAGCGCCGAGCAGTGGATGAACTTGTACTGAAAATCTTTGACCTTATCATCAAAGTCATCAAACGACAACACCAGCTTTTTCTCCATGTTATTAATATTCAATAAAGGCATAGATAAAGGCGACCCCACCTTGTGCAGATCCAAAGAGTGTATTGACGTATCGTACACGTGCGTGTTGTACCTGAAGTAATCTTCTTCATAGTAGTCTTGTTGCTGCGCAAAAGCTGACTGGGTGGAAATAACAATTAGGGTCAGGAAAAACAATTTTAGATTCATATCTTTGTTTTGTTTTAAGCTTCAAATTTAACCAACAATGGAATACAATCCGCAACAAATGCTTATGTTATTTTATTAACAAAATTGATTGTTTATACATAAACAACAGTTATTAGTTTGCGTTATTATTCTCAAAGTGTTAAATTATTGAAGTGTAACATAAAGGGATAATTTTATAATATTCTGAATTATAATTTTTTATGGATTAAAAAGTCACAATTTAGATTTAGTCTAAGTTACATATGTTATGAAATGGAATCATATAAATAAAAAGTGCGATTATTTTTTGCTATTTTTAAAATATAGTTCTAAAATTGCACAATCATTTAAATAATATCATATATCTATAAATGATTTATACAATGTAATCGCATTCAGACTATTAATTACAAAACGTATGTCAGATACAATTAAGTTAAAACGAGGGTTGGATATCAAGCTGGTGGGGCAAGCTGAGAAAAAGATGACTTCGCTCAAAAGCCACAGATATGCCGTTAAGCCTACCGACTTCGTTGCCCTTCGCTATCCCAAGCTATTGGTAAGTGAGGGCGATGAGGTAAAAACAGGTACCGTTTTGTGTTACGATAAATACCGGGAAAAGATTCAATTCACATCTCCGGTCAGCGGCAAGGTCACTGGTATCAAGCGCGGCCCCAAAAGAATTTTGGAAGAAATTCAGATTGAATCGGATGAAAAGGATCGCTTTGTAGATTTTGGAGCTGCCAATCCGGGCGAGCTATCCCGTGATGAAGTTATCCGGAAGATGCTGGAAAGCGGTATTTGGCCGATGTTGCGTCAACGGCCCTATTCTGTGATAGCCAATCCTGAAGACAACCCCAAAGCAATTTTTATTTCAGGATTCGATTCAGCACCGCTGGCTCCTGATATGAATTTTATTGTCGATGGTAAAGAGAAAGAATTTCAGGCAGGTATCGATGCACTCAATAAGCTGACCGGTGGAAAAACACACCTTAGCCTGAAAGCCGGAGATACCCCCTCAAAAGTTTTTACCGGGGTAAAGAATGCGGAGATTCATTATTTTGAAGGCCCGCATCCTGCCAGCAATGTAGGGGTTCAGATTCATCATATCGATCCCGTAAACAAGGGCGAGGTGGTGTGGTACACCTACCCCCAGGAGGTAATTGCCATTGGCCGCTTGTTTTTGGAAGGGAAATATAATCCCGAGAAAATTGTAGCCCTCACAGGCTCGGAGGTGCTTAAACCACAGTATTTTAAAACACGTATCGGGGCTTCCATCCAGAATATGGTGAATGACAATGTGAAAAACGGACAATTACGCCATATCAGCGGAAATGTATTGACAGGAACGAAAATAAGAAAAGAAGGCTACTTATCTTTTTATCATGACCAGGTGACCGTTATCCCGGAAGGAAACTATTACGAATTCTTTGGCTGGGCCAAGCCCGGATTGAAAAAATTCTCGGTTTCCCGGTCGTTTCTCTCCTGGTGGTTTAAGCCCAAGAAGCGTTTCCGGCTCGATACCAACATGCACGGTGGAGAAAGAGCTTATGTGATGTCCGGAGAGTATGACAAAGTGATCCCAATGGATATTTTGCCCGTCCAGTTGGTGAAAGCAATAATAATTGAGGATATCGACCTGATGGAGAACCTTGGTATTTATGAAGTGGACGAGGAAGATTTTGCTTTGGCTGAGGTGATATGTACTTCTAAAATTAATGTGCAGTCTATTGTCAGAAACGGGTTGAATATGTTGCGAGCTGAAATGAGTTAAACACAAAGAGTGGAAAAACAATATGAAAGCGTTAAGAAAATATGTTGACAAAATAAAGCCTCATTTCGAGGAAGG
>CAYFQK010000099.1:0-10801 GCA_964345255.1 uncultured Bacteroidales bacterium
TTACAACGAAAAATGGAGCTAAAACTAATCTGATTTGGGCAGGTAAATAATTACGTTTAGACTAAAATATGCCCTTAAAAAGAAGATTGAGCATTCAGCTAAAAGATTTTTAATCAAAACGTTGATAGTTGATTATTCAAACCCTTAAATGACGAATTCATTCCAATTAAAGAAACTTTGTATATTCACCGCATAAAATCGGTGAAATATGAAAATGTATTATCTGGTATTTTTGTTTCTGCTGAGCTCGCTTACATCAGGACAAGTGTTTACATCTCCTTTGCTTCAGAATAATTATGAACGGCTCTCAACCAATCGTCAGGTTTGCCGGTTTCTGGACAGCCTTCAGGGGATATCACCTATCATTGAAATGGATACCGCCGGCTATTCATTCAAAGGGAGACCTATTCCCCTGGTGAAAATTTCCAGCGATTCCATGAAATCACAGAAGCCATCGGTTTTTCTCTTTGCTCAGCAGCATGGCGATGAACCCTCAGGAAAAGAAGGCATGCTTTTGCTCGTCGAAGATTTCGCCTTCGGAAATCTGAATTATATTCTCAGTGAAATTAACGTTCTAATCATCCCACAGGCTAACCCCGATGGTGCCGACATTCATGAGCGCCGAACGGCCGAAAACATTGACATGAACCGGGATCATCTCCTGATGGAATCGCAGGAAGTAAGAGTGATTGAAGATATCTTTGAGAAGTACAGACCGGAGGTTACTGTAGATATCCACGAATATGGCACCTACGGGAAATCCTGGAAAGATTTCGGCTACCGGAGGGATTTTGATATACAGGTAGGTACATTGACTAATCCGAATGTTTCCGATTCTGTCATTGATTTTCAAAAAGATAAAGTGTTACCTTTTCTGGAAAAAAGCATAACAGAACAAGGCTACTCTTTCTTTGAGTATACGCTTGGACATTTCCCTTCAGGAGAAAGACTTCGTCACAGCACAACCGATATAAACGACGGAAGGCAGAGCTTAGGGATTGCCAATACGCTTTCTTTTATTGTGGAGGGGATGAATGGAAAAGACAGCACCCACCGCATCAGGGAACGGGCGATGAGCCAGTATGAGACGGGAAAGGCATTTCTGAATTTTGCCTTTATGAAAACCGATACCATCGTCAAGATTGTAAATACAGAGCGTCAGGCTTTGGCTGATAAAAAACCCGGCGACAGTTCCGCCATCCGGATGGATCATTTCGATGGCGAAAAGCCTTTGCACTTCCCCCTTAAATCGGTGAAAACAGGAAAAGATACGGTCTTTTTGGTAGAGGATTATCATTACGTGGTGAAACCCTTGCTCAAAGTAGAAACACCGAAGGGCTATCTTATCCCGAAGAAAGACACCAACCTCACAAACATTGTCAGAAACAATCATTTTAAAGTGGATACAGGATTTAGCAAGAAAAACAAAAGTATTTTAGGGTATGAAACCATAGAGGTGGAAATGTCGAAAGATGAGGGACTGAAAAACAAAAACCCGATGGTTATTCAGCAACTCATGAATCATATCAAACCCGAAAACTACTTGTATGTCCCTGCTCAACAAATACGAAGGAACAAAATCATCCAGGCTTTCGAACCACAGGCTATGTGGGGAATCGGAAATTATGATAGGTTTGATAGCCTTATCCGAAAAGGCAAGCAGTTTCCGGTATTGCGTGTGGAATGAATCCAGACAGCCAGATACTATTTAAGCATATTTAAAGCCGTGGCAGTAATCCCTTCCGCATCAAAACCACATTCACGATAAAGCTCTTCCGGCTTACCTTGCTCGACGATACGATCGGGGACACCGAGGATGCTCAGTTGTGAATGATATCCATGCAGGTTCTTGAATTCTGTTAAAGCGCTTCCCAGCCCGCCTATTATCGTTCCGTCTTCTATACTGATGATTTTGGAATGTTCTTTAAAAATCTGGTGCAGCATATCAGTATCCATCGGTTTCAGGAAACGCATGTTAAATACCTCTGCTTCTACTCCTTTTTCGGAAAGTGTTTTGGCCGCTTCCAAAGCAAAGTTTACCGGGAGGCCGAGAGCCACGATTGCAATGTCGTTCCCTTCTCTAACGGTATCTCCCTTTCCGATTGTTATTTCCTCAAACGGTGTTTTCCATTCAGGCATTACCCCGTGGCCTCTGGGGTAGCGAATGACAAAAGGCCCTTTCCCGCCAAGCTGCGCGGTATACATCAGGTCGCGCAGCTCTTTCTCATTAGCCGGGGCAGCAATGGTCATGTTGGGGATGCTACGGAAGTAGGCCAGATCATAGACTCCGTGGTGGGTGGCTCCGTCCTGCCCGACCAACCCTCCACGGTCGAGGCAAAAAGTCACGTCAAGATTTTGAAGGGCAACATCATGTACTGCCTGGTCGTAGGCTCGCTGCATGAAGGTTGAGTAAATGTTGCAGAATGGCTGCAGCCCTCTTGAAGCCATACCGGCCGAAAAAGTGACGGCATGCTGCTCGGCAATACCTACATCGAAGGTCCTGTCGGGATAGTGGTGCATCATAATGTTCATCGAGCAACCGGTAGGCATCGCAGGCGTAACCCCTACGATTTTATCGTTTTGCCCTGCCAGTTCCAGCAGCGTTTTTCCAAAGACAGCCTGATACTTTGGAGGCATTTTTCCCTCACACTTTTCTTTCTTTATCTCGGCACCGGTGTTTTTATCGAATTTTCCAGGGGCATGAAAACGTACCTGCTCCTTCTCAGCCATGTCAAAGCCCTTCCCTTTGCGGGTGACGCAGTGCAAGAGCTTCGGGCCGGGAATGGACCTGAGGTCTTTCATAATTTTTATCAGCGAAGGAATGTCATGGCCGTCTACAGGTCCGAAGTACCGGAAATTATAGGCCTCAAAAAGATTGCTTTTATCCAGCAAGCTGGATTTTACGGCGTTACTGACTTGTCTTACCAGGGCTCTGGAATTTTTTCCATACTTGCTGTTCCCACCCATCATTCGCCATACCAAATCCTTGAAGCGATTGTAGGTTTTAGAAGCGGTAATATGGGCCAGGTATTCTTTCAGCGCACCCACATTCTTGTCAATGGCTATGCCGTTATCATTGAGAATGACCAGCAGGTTGGATTTAGTGATGCCCACATTGTTTAGCGCTTCCATGGCCATGCCGCCCGTCATGGCACCATCACCAATAACCGCAATATGTTGCCTGCCATTGTCGTCAAGTAGCGATGAAGCCACAGCCATACCCAAAGCTGCAGATATGGAAGTAGAGGAGTGCCCCACACCAAAAGCATCATATTCACTTTCCGACATTTTCGGGAAACCACTGATTCCTTTGTAGGTCCGGTTCAAATGAAATTCATCGCGCCGGCCGGTGATGATTTTGTGCGCATAGGCCTGGTGACCCACATCCCACACAATTTTGTCATAAGGGGCATTAAAAATGTAATGCAAAGCAAGGGTTATTTCAACAGAGCCTAGATTGGCTCCTACATGTCCCGGATTTTGCGAAACGGCATCAATAATAAATTGACGCAGCTCAGCAGCAAGCTGGATAAGCTCCTCTTCATTAAGCTTTTTTAAATCATTGGGGCTGTCGATCTTAGCCAAAAGGTTGCCCTTTCTCAATTCCATGGTGTTTTCTTTCTCTCCTGTGCAAAGGTAGGATTTTTTAGGTTTTAAACTTCTTTTGAATGAGTTATCCTTACTGGATTATCATTTCTCCTCGAGCTGGAAAAATTGGGAACTTAACCACAGAACTTCATTTGATGCAGGAATAAAATTGATTAATACCAATCAAAAACCTGAGATACCACACTGACAAAGACTTACAAGGCTTTATTCAGCTTATAATCGATTTAAATTATGCTTTTAACTTTCCCACAATCAAACATATAGACATTGGTAAATATTTATTGATACTCACTTAGTTTGCTTTTTATTATTTTAGCAGATCAAAATGGCGAGAAGACAAAACCATTTTTAAATAGAAAAAAAGATGTTTGCACTAGGAATTTTTGTATCACCGTTACCATATGCCGTAGTCGTCGCATTTTATGCGGTCTACCTGCTATTGGTGCATGTTAACGACTCCCACGATAAGCAGGAGTTGTTAGCCGAAGATACGTGCAAACATATCCTGATTGACGATAGCAGCTTTGCTCCCGGTACTCAGGATACTTTTTTCATCGCCAAATCGCAATTTAAAGACACCAAAATATTTCCATCTTCGGATGGACTTTTCACATCGGCGGACATCCCCGCAATCGACACGGGTATCTGCAACGACCTTCCTGTCGTGCAGTATAACCTGCGTCAGTTTCTCATCGCAAAAAGCATTTCGGCTCGTCCACCTCCTTTAGTTTGATTGATTTTTCCTTAACATCCGGATTCTTAAGCGAAGGAATAGTTTGTTCCTAATGGAAAAGCTACCCCTTATTGAATCCCTTACTTTATGGTTAGAAATGACTGTGATGTTTTATTAATTACTAGTAATCAAACTATTAAATTCACTTTTATGAGAAGTTTAAAATCAGCACTCATAGTTGTGGCTATGTTAATAGCATGCCAACCCTTATTCTCACAAAATATTATTGTATCACGGGATAGTAGTTACATTCCCCCTGTGGAACTTGAAACATTTGAGGTGCAGGCCACGAAAAAGAAAAACGAATTGCAGAAACTGCCGATGGCTGCATCAGTTATAAAAAACAGAGATCTAGAGCAAAGGGAAATGAATTCTCTTACAGAACTTTCTTCACGGGTACCTAACCTTTTTATGCCGAATTATGGGTCTAAATTAACATCACCGATTTATATCCGGGGTATTGGGTCAAGGATTAACTCCCCATCGGTAGGGCTTTATGTCGATAACGTCCCCTATTTTCAAAAATCAGCATTTAATTTTGAGTTTTTTGATATCGAACGTATCGAAGTCCTTCGTGGTCCCCAGGGAACGCTCTATGGCCGGAATACCATGGGAGGCATTATCAATATTGAGACACAATCGCCCCTGGAGCGAAGGCAAACCGATATCACGCTGAAAGCAGGAAACTATCAAAGTTATAAGACAATTATCAGTCATCATCAGCCTGTTTCAGATGAGCTTGGAATTTCGGTGAATGGCGCCTATGTAAACCGCAATGGCTTTCATACCAATCAGTTTACAGATGCACCGGCCGACGATATAACCTCCTACTCAGGGAGAGTAAGGGCAGTTTATCAGCCTAAAAAGAACCTGACTATTGATTACTCCCTCAACTTTGAGGATAGCGACCAGGCGGGATATCCTTATGCCGTATTTACCGATTCTACCAACACGGCGGGTGATATAAGCTACAACAGAAAAAGCACATACGTAAGGGAAATGCTATCCAACAATGTTACGGTAAAGCTTGAGCAGGAAAACAGTATCCTGAAATCAGTAACAAGTCACCAATACCTTGACGGTGACCAACGCATAGACCAGGATTTTACGCCGGCTTCATTGTTATTTGTCGGGCAGTTTCAGGAACAGCACATGGTTTCACAGGAATTTTATTTGAAATCGAAACCAAACACCGGCAACTATTCATGGCTTGTTGGCGCTTTCGGTTTCATGCAGTTGCAGGATAAGACGGTAGATGTAGATTTCGGTGAAGATGGAGTCAATGCTTTTAATCTTCCGGGTCCGCTAAGCAAGCAAAAACTTTATGATCAAAATACTTACGGAGCTGCCTTGTTTCATCAATCGACATTGGAAGATTTTTTGGTTAAGGGGCTAGACCTCACAGGAGGATTGCGGTTCGACTATGAGACAGCCTCCCTGGATTACGAGTACAATACCTTGATGAACGGACAAACCATGCCGGTGACAGATTTCAACAACAGCCTGGAGTTTTTGGAGATACTACCCAGCTTTAGTGTAAAATATAAATTAGGCGAACGAAGAAATGTTTTCGCCACTATATCAAAGGGATATAAGACCGGCGGATTTAATTCCACCTTTGAGCGAAAGCAGGACCGAACTTTTAACCCGGAACATAGTTGGAATTACGAAGTAGGTTATAAATCCAGGTATTACAAAAACCGGTTACAGACCAATTTGAGTTTGTTTTACATCGACTGGCTAAATCAGCAGATTTATCAGCCGGTGCCCAGCGGACAGGGATCTATGCTTAAGAACGCAGGCCGTTCGGAAAGCAAAGGATTTGAACTGGAATTCCGCGGATTGCCTACAACACATACCGAGGCATTTTTCAGCGTGGGTTACACGGATGCCAAATTTGTGGATTATGTGGATGGGGAAAATGACTACAGCGGCAACCGTATTCCTTACATCCCTCAATATACGTTTCATCTGGGAGGTACTTACGAACATCAGTTAGATTACGACTGGCTTGATGAGGTGATGTTCCAGGTCGATTACAGAGGGGTAGGTAAACATTACTGGCAGGAGGAAAATATATCCTACCAGGACTATTACGGTTTGCTGAATTCAAAGATCTCCTTTAGGAAGGATGATTTGACCCTAAGTGTATGGGGTAAGAATATGCTGAATGCCACTTATCAATCATTCTACTTCCAGGCTATCGGCAATTCTTATGTGCAAATGGGTCAGCCCGCATTGTATGGTTTACGAGTTGATTTTCATTTTTAGTGAATGAATAAGAAGAAGATAAATAAATATGGCAGCTTACTGAGCTTGTACGTAGCCCAGGCGATTCCAATGAGTTTTTTCTCCACGGTCGTCCCCGTCATTATGCGGCAGGAGGAATACTCACTGGAATCGATTGGGTTAATCCAGCTCGTAAAGCTTCCCTGGATCCTAAAGTTCCTGTGGGCTCCATATATTGATCGCCAAAATAACACTTGCAGGGATTACAAAAAATGGATTATTGGTTCGGAGATTTTTTATGCTATCATTATTCTCGGTATTGGGTTTTTGGATATCTCTCAAAGTTTCACAACCATTATTGTATTAATGGTGATAGCTTTTACAGCTTCCGCCACCCAGGATATTGCTACGGATGCCTATGCTATTCTTACCCTTCGAAAGGAAGATCGCAGCGTAGGAAACAGTATGCAATCTTCGGGAAGCTTTATAGGTACGCTGTTAGGTAGTGGGGTATTGCTGATAATCTACCATCAGTTTGGGTGGAAATTTTTATTGATAGGTCTGGCTGCATTTGTGACGGTAGCGGTGCTTCCGGTGGTATCTTTTAAAAAGAAAGCTAAAGTGCTACGCCACCATCAGCCTGCCCACAGGGTTTCCATGAAAGACATCGGCTCTTTTTTCAAGCAACAAGGCATCATGAAAAGGGTGTTGCTACTGGCCATCTTTTACTCGGGAATTATTGGCATCCTTACCATGATTAAACCTTTCCTGGTCGACATCAATTTTTCGGTGATGGAAATCGGATTAATGTCAGGCGTATACGGTACCGGCGTCGCTATTGTGATAGCCATCCTGATGGGCGGGTTCATTAAAAAATGGGGACGGCGGTTTTCGTTACGTCTTATCCCTTTTTTCGGGTTCATTGCAGCTACCTATTTTCTGTGGCTTACGCAGATTTCCATAACATTCTACCACATCTTTATCGGCGTAGCGCTGGTATGGGGCGCTTACGGAGCATCGTCGGTGATTGTGTATACCATTGCCATGGATACGGTAAGGAAAGGCCGCGAAGGAACCGATTTTACCATACAAATTGTCATAACACACTTGAGCAGTTTAATCATTGCCGTATCCAGCGGGAAAGTGGCAGATCTGCTGGGATACTCAGGACTTTTTGCCATAGAAGTGTTCATGAGTGTGGTCGTGATTACCGCAACATATTTTTTATATCAGGAAAACAAATCGAAAGCATATGCTTATACCGCGTGATTTATTGGAAAAATACAACAAAGCTGTTCCACGATATACCAGCTATCCACCGGCCAATTTTTTCGGGGAAAATCCCTCGAGCAGTGCCGTTGATGAGCTGCTTCAGGCTTCAAACAGCGATAAGCCTGAAAATATTTCTATCTACATTCACATTCCTTTTTGTCCCCAGCTGTGTTTATACTGCGGCTGCAATACCACCATTACCCGCAACAAGGGCTGGATGTCCGATTATCTGGAGGCTCTGAAAAAAGAAATTAAAATGGTGGCAAACCAGCTTTCGCCTGATCGCAAAGTCACCCAGGTTCACTGGGGCGGTGGAACACCCAACTATCTTGAAGCAGAGCAAATCCGGGAAATTATGAATCTGCTGAGAGCGAATTATCGCTTTGACGATAAACCCGAAATAGCCATCGAGGTGAATCCGGGCTATCTCACCAAGAGTTATGTGGATGAATTGCTGGAAGCAGGCTTTAACCGTTTCAGTATTGGTATCCAGGATTTTAAAGAAGAGGTGCTGGATGCTGTAAATCGTGCGCGACCAAACATTCCGGTAAAAGAGTTGGTGGATTATATCCGCAGAGATGGCCATGCTGCCGTTAACCTGGATTTTATATACGGATTACCTTATCAGGATGAAGCGTCATTTAAAGAAACCATCGGGCAGGCTTTAGCTATTCAGCCCGACCGGCTGGTTACGTTTTCATACGCTCATGTACCGTGGTTCAAAAAAGCACAACGTAAGCTTGAACAGCATGGGCTTCCTTCGGCGGATGAGAAGCTGCGGCTGTTTGAAAATGCGTTTTCCATTATGACCGAAAACGGGTATGTTCCAATCGGGCTAGATCATTTTGCAAAAAAGGACGATGAATTATCGGTGGCCTTGAGAAACAACCGCCTTCACCGCAATTTCCAGGGTTATGCCACCCGCGAAACAACAGGGCAGGTTTATGCGTTCGGCACGAGCGCCATCAGCCAGCTTGATTCTGCCTACATGCAAAATACCAAAGATGTGAACACCTACATCAAAAAAATGAATCAAACGGAATGGGCGGCAGAGAAAATCTATGAGGTGTCGAAGAAAGAGAAAATCCTCAGGGAGGTCATTAACGATATTATGTGTAACAGGCGGCTTGCCTGGAGTGAGATTGCGAAGAGAATGAATATCACTGCGGATGAAGTACAATCTTTTACGGCTGAAACAAAAGAAGAGCTCGAAGGTTTTGAAAGAGATGAATTGATAGAAAGGAATGAAGATGGATTGATCGTTACCGACCGTGGCCGGTTTTTTATCCGGAATGTAGCGGCGGCATTTGATCCATTGGTGAAAGAAACGGATAAGAAATTTTCAAAATCCATTTAGGTATGCAAGCACAGGAACATTACGACGCAGTTATCATAGGGGCTGGATTAACCGGCCTCACGGCAGCGTATTATCTGAATAAAAAAGGGAAAAAGGTCAAAGTCATCGAAAAGCAGCCTTATGCCGGCGGCGTGATTCAGACGCATCACAAAAACGGTTTTGTGTATGAGTCGGGCCCCAATACGGGGGTGCTTTCAACACCTGAAGCGGCGGAGCTGATGGAAGACCTGGACGGGAAATGCAAACTGGAGATTGCCTATGAAAACGCCAAACGGCGGTGGGTGTGGAAAGGCGACGACTGGCAGGAACTCCCCTCGGGGCTTGTGGCCGGTGTAAAAACGCCTTTGTTTAGCATGAAAGACAAGCTAAGAATCCTGGGTGAACCTTTTCGAAAACCCGGCACCAACCCTGATGAAACGCTTGATGAGATGGTGAAAAGACGCATGGGCAAGAGTTTCCTGAATTATGCCGTCGATCCGTTTATCCTTGGAATCTATGCCGGCGATCCGTCCTACCTGGTTCCGCGCCATGCACTGCCGAAGCTTTACAACCTCGAACAGGATTACGGGAGCTTTATCGGGGGCGCGATAAAAAAGAAAAAGGAGGAAAAAAGCGAGCGGGAGAAAAAGGCCACGAAGGATGTTTTTTCCGTGAAGGGCGGTCTCTCCAATCTGATTCATGCGCTACAGGAAGAAATAGGTAAAGAGAAGATCGTTTTAGGGAATCATAGACTCAACATCTCGAAAAGCAAGACTGATTTCGAAGTAACGTATGACGCAGAAAAGCTTTCGGCCTCCCATGTGATTTTTACCGGGGGGTCGCATGGGATGAGAGAAGTCTTTGAGTTTCTTGATAAGGAAGAAGTGGAAACGATTGATAACCTGCTCTACGCCAAAGTGGTGCAGGTTGCGCTGGGTTTCAAAGACTGGAATGGCCGCAAACTAAATGCTTTTGGCGGATTGGTTCCGTTCTTAGAAAATAGAGATGTTCTTGGGGTACTATTGCCTTCGGCATTCTTATCACAACGTGCTCCTGAAAACGGGGCCTTGCTATCGGTATTTCTTGGAGGTTTCCGTAAACCGGAAATGATTGACAAGTCGGATGAGGAGATACTAAAGCTGGTGGAAAAAGAGGTGAAATCCATGATGAAACTTCCGGAATTTCATCCCGACATGGTCGATATTTTCCGCTATGAGCATGCCATTCCGCAATACGGGAAATCCTCGGAAGAGCGGTTTGCCATGATTGACAAGGTGCAGAAAGCGCATCCCGGCCTGATTATGGCCGGCAACATGCGCGACGGGATTGGGATGGCCGACCGGATAAAGCAGGGACGACAGGTTGCTGAAGTTATATAGCATGCGACATAAAGGAAATGTCAATGCCTGAAATAAGTTGACCACAAAAAGCAAATAACAAATGACAAATTCCAAATAACAAGAAAGCACCAAAAAGCAAATATCAATAAGAAGATAGTTATTAAGACTGGCATGGGTTAGTTGGGTATTCTGATGAACTAAAGAATCGCATTTAAAAATCGGAATCTTAGAATATTGAATTTCAATAAATTAACGTCGAATATTATATAACTTTGTGTTACT
>CAYFQK010000100.1:0-10763 GCA_964345255.1 uncultured Bacteroidales bacterium
ACCAACCTAACATTGTTATTTTTGTAACAAACATCATGGTTATTTTTATATTTGTATGAGCATTAACACCGTATTAGATTTAACGGGTAATTTCACCATTTTATGGAGGACCAAATTAAAAAAATATTAGCTGAATACAGGCATGCCGGTCGCGAGGATTTAATCCCTGTATTGCAGTTAATTCAGGAAAAATTCGATTACCTGCCCGCAGAAGCGATAGACCAGCTTAGCCGGGAATTTTCATTGCCACCCAGCAAGGTATACAGTATTGCCACATTTTATAACCAATTCAGTTTTTCTTCCAAAGGAACATACCACATCAAAGTATGTAATGGGACTGCCTGCCACATATCAGGCGCTGGTGAAGCATTAAAAGAGCTCGAAAAGCAGCTGGACATCCACCCTGGTCAAAAAACAAATGACGGGCTTTTCAGTCTCGAAGCAGCTCCCTGCATAGGAGCCTGCAGCCAGTCGCCCGTCATACGGGTGAATGATCTTTATTACAGGAACGTCAATGCCAATGAAATAAAAGAAATATTGCAATCATACCGCAATAACGAAGAATGATGAATAAAGAAGCTACTTCATATGAAATGCTTGAACAGCTGCTGATTAAGCTGCCGGCTGCTTTGCCAGCAGAGCTGGAAGAGAAAATGAAACGGCTGCGAAGAGACACAGTCGACAAGCCGGTTATCTACTTAGGCAGTGGTACATGCGGACATGTTGCCGGGGCTAAAGAAACTCTGGCACAAATCAATGCTTATCTTGAAGAGAACCAGCAAGAAGCTGAAGTTGTCGAGGTTGGCTGCATTGGTATGTGCTGGGCCGAACCCCTTGTGGATATCCAGCTGCCGGGGCGTTCACGGATAAGCTACCAGCAGGTAACACCCGATAAAGTTACTGAAATACTTGATGCCACCTTCAATATTACCTATGAGCCCAAATACGTCCTCGGGCAATTTCAGAATTATAACATGGAGCCCTGGGAGGAGATTCCTTACATTGAAGACCTCCCTTTCTTTAAGAACCAAAAGCGCCTGGTATTAGAAAATTGCGGCATCGTCAACCCCGTGAGCATTGAAGAATACCTGGCCCATGGAGGGTATAAAGCGATGGCAAAAACCGTTTTGCACAAAACACCTGAAGGAACAAGGGATATCATAAAAACCAGTGGCCTCCGGGGAAGAGGTGGCGGAGGGTACCTTACCGGCAAAAAGTGGATAGCAGCAGCCGAGGCTCAGGGAGAGCAAAAATATCTCATTTGTAATGCCGACGAGAGTGACCCGGGGGCTTTTATGGACCGGGCATTGATTGAGGGAAATCCTCACCTGCTGATTGAAGGAATCATTATTGCATCCTATGCCATTGGTACCGGCAAAAGCTATATCTACATTCGTTCTTCTTATGAGCTGGCCAGGCAACGTCTTGAGCAGGCCATTGAAGAGTGCAAGGAATCGGGGCTGCTGGGGCACAATATTCTTGACAGTGGCTTCAACCTGCATATTAAAATCAAAACCGGCGCCGGAGCATTTGTTTGCGGGGAAGAGACGGCGCTCATCAACAGCCTGGAAGGCAAACGGGGCATACCACGCCCCAAGCCGCCCTATCCTTCTCAGCGGGGACTTTTTAATAAACCCACCGTCGTTAATAATGCAGAGACACTGGCAAATGTTCCTAAAATACTCCTTAAAGGAAATGATTGGTATCAAAATATAGGAACAACTGAAAGCCCGGGCACCAAACTGTTTTCTGTTTCGGGTAAGGTAAGGCACACCGGCTTGATAGAGGTTCCTATGGGAACTACCTTCAGGCAAGTCATTGATAATATTGCCGGAGGAATGGAAAACAGCGGCGCCTTCAAAGCGGCCCAAATAGGAGGACCTTCGGGTAGCTGCATCGTAAGGGATAATCTCGATACACCCATCGATTATGAATCGCTGGAAGGTATCGATGCCATCATGGGTTCGGGTGGACTGGTCGTAGCAGATGACAGCACCTGCATGGTGGACTTATCCAGGTTCTTTATGGATTTCCTGCAAAAAGCAAGCTGTGGCAAATGTATCCCATGCCGGGAAGGCACGCGCAGGATGCTGGAAATTCTTGATAGCATCACCCGCCGGCCACAAGACAATAATCACAGCTCTCTCGACAGGTTTAAGGGAGTCATGCAATTGGAAGAGCTTGGTCAGGTCATTGAAACAACCTCGCTTTGTGGCCTGGGGCAAACAGCGCCCAAGCCTGTGCTAAGCGCCTTGCACCATTTCCGGGATGAATTTGAAGAACATATTTTTGACCGAAAATGCCGGGCTAGTGTATGCAGTGAACTGCGCACCTATCACATCGATGTGGAAGCATGCACAGGATGCACTATATGCGCAGCAAAATGCCCTGAAAATGCTATAATCGGAACAGCACACCACCCTCATTTTATTGTGGAGGACAAATGTACTGGTTGCGGAGTATGCTATGACGTGTGTAAGTTTGATGCTGTAAGAATAAAATAGGAGGAACTGTGATTGAAATAGAAGTCAATAATAAAACCATAGAGGCTAAAAAAGGAGAACTTCTGCTAAGCGCACTTAAGCGCAACGGCATTCATGTTCCCACCCTCTGCTATATGAAGGATTTATACCCCAGCGGAGCCTGTCGCATGTGCGTTGTAGAAGTAGAAGGAATGAGTAACCTGGTTCCTGCCTGCTCATACCCTGTTGAGAAACGGATGCGCATCAAAACACACTCGCCCCGCGTGGTATCTGCCAGAAAAATGTTGGTAGAACTCCTGCTCTCCAATCATCCTGATGATTGTCTTTACTGCATTCGAAATGGCAACTGCGAACTTCAGAAACTGGCAGAGGAACTTAATGTCCATGAGCGACGATTTTTCGGCAAAAAGAGTAAAGGAAAGCTGGATAACAGCTCCCCCAGCCTGGTCCATGATCCTGAAAAATGTATCCTTTGCGGGCGCTGCGTCCGCTATTGCGACGAAATTCTGAAGGTCTCGGCCATCGATTTCATCAATAAAGGAAATACAGCTACCATAGGGGCTGATCTCAACAAAGGATTAAACTTATCAACATGCATCAACTGCGGACAGTGCATCATGGCTTGTCCTACAGGAGCTCTGCACGAAAAAACCAGCCAAAGTAAAATCAGGCAGGTCATCCACGAAAAAGACAAGCATGTGGTCGCCATCATGGATAGTGGCATAGCGGTTTCTTTGGCTGAAGAATTCAATATCAAGACGGGAAAGAACATTGAACAGCTTATCGCTGCCGCGATGCGAATAATAGGATTCAATCGTGTTTTTGATTCCGGTTTCGGAGCCGACCTGATGATTAATGAAATGTCGCAGGAGTGGTTTGACAGAATGGATGCCGAAGAAAAACTTCCGATGATTAGCACCCATTGTCCCTCCTGGGTGAAATACGCGGAAGCCAACTATCCTGAGCTCATAGAAAACTTCACAACAGTTAATCCGCCCCAGGAGATTACAGGAAGCATGATCAAAAATCATTATGCTGAAAAAACAGGGATAAATAAAGAAAATGTTTTTGTAGTTTCGCTAACCACCTGCACAGCGCGCAAGGAAGAACGCATGAGAAAGGCCTATTCTCCTCACGGGATTTCATACGTTGATGCAGTAATGACTACAAGAGAAGTGGCCGACTTTATTAAGCTGCACGGAATAGACTTAAACCAGATAGAAGAGGAACTCACAGATTTACCTTACGGCATGAGCAGCACGGCAGGAAAAATGTTCTCCTCACCGGGCGGGTTGACCGAAGGACTGGTCAGGACCGCTTTCTTCCATGCGAATGAACGGGAAATAAGACCGCACAGGATTACACGACTGCGCAATAACAAGGCCGTCAAAGAATATCAGTTCCGCAGAAACGGCAGGGACTATAATATGATAGCCGTAAACGGACTGGCTGAGGCTATAAAAGTTATCAGGGAGATGAAACAGGGATATCGAAAACCCGCATTCATAGAAGTGCTTACTTGTAAGCAAGGATGCCTCAATGGGGGTGGTCAGCCGCTGAGGCAGCCTGACAGCCACATCAATCTGAGAAAAAAAGCCATCTACAATCTCGATAACCAGGGGTCGATCAAAACAGCTCATAAGAACCCTGAAATCGAGGAGCTTTACAAAAAGTTCCTGGAAAAGCCGGGAAGTGAAAAAAGCAGGCAGCATTTGTATAATGCACAATTGTTAGATAAGGAGTAAGCAATGAGCCAGGCAGTAAGAAAAAAGTTGGTTTACACTATACCTGATCGATGCAGGGTTTGTTACACATGCGTCAGAGAATGCCCCGCTAAGGCCATTCAAATTATTAACGGACAGGCGCAGGTTATTAATAAACGATGCATAGGCTGCGGTAATTGCGTGAAGGTATGCAGCCAGCAAGCCAAAGACTTCATAAAGTTAACCAATGAGGTAGAGCAGCTGCTAAAAGACGACAGACCGGTGGCCGCCCTGGTAGCTCCGAGTTTTCCTTCCGAATTCTCAGAAATCGAAGATTACAGCCTTTTTCCCGGTATGTTAAGAGCGTTAGGGTTTGACTATGTGTGCGAAGTCGCCTTTGGGGCTGATTTAGTGGCTAAGAAGTTTAATGAGTTACTCGGGCGAACAGATAAATCCTTTATATCTAGCGATTGCCCTGCCATTGTTTACTACATCGAACACTATCATCCTAAGCTGGCTAAGCATCTGGCGCCTATCGTGAGTCCTATGGTTGCCATGTCGAGGGTTGTAAAAGAAAAATACGGAGAAGACCTTAAGATTGTTTTTATCGGACCCTGTGTGGCCAAAAAGGCAGAATCGAACGAAACCGATCAGGAGCTCACATTCATGGAGCTCCGGGAGATGTTTGAAAAAGCACAAATTACGCCGGAAGATACGAAGCCATCTGCATTCGATGCTCCCGTCGGAGGAAAAGGTGCTATCTTCCCGGTCAGTCGCGGGTTAGTGCAAAACCTGGACGCCGCTGAAGACATTAACGACGGTAGAATTATCACTGCGGAGGGGCGTTCCAATTTTAAAGAAGCCATCAAAGAATTTGAAAAGGGAGTCATCTACCAAAACCTGATGCTTCTGGCATGCGATGGGTGTATTATGGGGCCCGGCACCTCCTCGCGGGGGCATAACAAATACTCACGGCGCCTGAAAGTAAACAGCTATGTAAAACAGAAGCTGAAAGGCCTCAACGCAGATCAATGGAAAAAAGATATCGAAGCCTATGAACAGCTGGACCTCAGCCAGTCGTTCAAGCGGGCCGATCGAAGAATGGAAATACCCTCTGATGAGGAAATCCAAAAAATACTTACATCTATTGGAAAATATTCGGAAAAGGACCATCTCAACTGCGGCGCCTGTGGTTATGAAACCTGCCGCGAGCATGCGATAGCTATCGTTCAGGGACTGGCCGAGCATGAAATGTGCCTCCCCTATTCTATAGAAAAATTGCATAATTCACTTAATGAACTCAGAATATCGAACCAACAACTTAATTCGGCACGCGAAGCGCTGAAGCAGCAGGAGAAGCTGGCACACATGGGGCAACTCTCAGCGGGCATCGCCCATGAATTAAATAACCCCCTGGGGGTTATTATAATGTACAGCAATATTTTGCTCGACGAAACAAATGAAGACTCAGATTTTTATAACGATCTGAGATTAATTGTCGAACAGTCTGATCGATGCAAAAGCATCGTAAGCGGGCTACTGAATTTTGCCAGAAAAAATCAGGTAAAATTTGACCAGATCAATATGGGCGAATTGATTCACAAAAGCCTTGAGTCGGTCATAATAAAAAATAATGTGGAATTAAAAATCAGAAACAACCTTACCAACCCGGTGGCTTATGTAGATGTGGAACAAATGATTCAGGCCATCTCCAATCTGGCTAAAAACGGTATAGAAGCCATGCCCGGTGGGGGCGAGCTAATCATCAACCTGGACGATTCAAATGAAGAGGTGACAATTGAGGTAGCAGACACAGGAAAAGGGATTGATAAGGAAAACCTGGATAAAGTATTCGAGCCTTTCTATACCACCAAAGAGATTGGCAAAGGAACAGGGCTGGGCCTTGCAACAATCTACGGGATTGTTAAGATGCATAAAGGAAAAATAAACGTGGAATCAAACACCGATCCTGATAAAGGATCAACAGGCACAAAGTTCGCAATAAACCTTCCACGACATCATGCAAAAAAAGAAAAAGCAATATAAAAACAGACTGCTATGGCTAAATATGATGAAACAATTCTGATTGTAGATGATGACAGTGATTACCTATTCCAGACAAAACTACTGGTAGAAGGATTTGGCTATAATACCATTACAGCCGATAGTCAGAAGGAAGGGGAAAAAATCATTTCCACTACAAAACCTGATTTGGCAATAATCGACCTAATGATGGAAAACGAGGACAGCGGGTTTATTCTTAGCTATAAAATGAAGAAAAAGTACCCTGATGTTCCCATCATAATTGCGACAGCCGTTACTGCCGAAACAGGAATGTCGTTCGACATCAATTCGGAAGAAGATAAAAAGTGGATAAAAGCAGACTTGTTTCTGGATAAAGGAATCAGAAACGACCAGCTTGAGAGAGAGATAAAGCGTTTGCTTGAACAAGAGTAAAAACTATGGCGGAATTAAAAATTCTTGTGGTAGATGATGAGCCGGGAATCCGGTCTGGCGTGTCGAGGATTCTCAGGAATTTCAAAGTAGATTATCCATTCATGGATGAACACATTGAGTTTGAAATCCTGGATGAAGAAGACGGGGAGAGTGCGTTAGAAACCATCAGGGCTCAACAACCGGAAATCATCCTTCTTGACAATAAATTACCCGGTATACAAGGGATTGACGTTCTTGAAACAATTAAGAAAGAAAATATCAATAGTGTGGTGGTGATGATCACCTCCTATGCATCGCTGGAACTGGCCGTGCAGGCAACAAAAGACGGGGCCTACGATTTTATCCCAAAACCGTTTACTCCGCAGGAATTACGCTCTTCCATTGAGACGGTGACCAAGCATATCTTCCTGAAGCAGATGACCAAAAAGCTGAATACCGAGGGAAGGCAAATCAGGTTCCAGTTTCTCTCGGTGCTTTCTCATGAACTCAAAGCCCCCATCAATGCCGTGGAGGGTTATCTGAAAATGCTGCAGGATAAGCAGTTCGGAAATGATTTAAGTAGTTACGAGCAGATTATCGACAGAAGCATGAAACGGATTAAGGGCATGCACAACCTTATCCTGGACATGCTGGACCTTACGAAGGTAGAAACCGGGAATGTGAGAAGGAATATCAAGGAGTTAAACCTTGTTGATTCCCTCCATTCGGCAAAAGAAACCATGCAGCCCTACGCCATACAGCGCGGCGTGGACATTCATGTGAACGGCCCGGAAAAAGTGAGTTTTGAGGCAGATCCTGAAGAGATCGAGATAATTTTCAATAACCTTATTTCCAATGCTATTAAGTACAACAAAGAAAATGGCCGCGTAGATGCTAACATACGTGAACAAAAAGAAAACATATCCATTCAGATTTCCGATACAGGAATCGGGATGAATAAAACAGAATTGTCAAAGTTATTCAACGATTTTGTTCGTATTAAAAACGAAAAAACAAAAAACATTTCAGGCAGCGGTTTGGGGCTCTCTATCGTGAAAAAATTAACGGAATCATACAATGGAGAGATAAACGTTTGCTCAAAACCGGATGAAGGTAGTATATTTACAATAACGTTTCCAAAAAAATGATAGAACCAATATATTTGAATGATGAAAAAGTTACCGGATAAAACAGTCGAAAGGCTAAGTCAGTACAGGCGATCACTTTTGAACTGCCTGGCCAATGGAAAAAAGCATATATTCTCTCACGAGATAGCAAACCTGCATCATATCACCCCTGTGCAGGTTCGCAGAGATATCATGCTGATAGGATATACGGGAACTTTACGCAAGGGCTATGATATCCAGGAACTGGTTGACTTAGTAGGTGAAATCATCGATACAGAAGATGGACAGAATGTGGCCATAATTGGTATTGGTAACCTGGGCAGGGCGCTGGTCACCTACCTACAGGGGAAACGCTCCAAACTTAAAATTGTGGCAGGATTTGATGTTAACGAAGAGAAAGTCGACAGGGTTTATGCAGGTGTGCAGTGTTATCATATTGACAGACTGGAAGAAGTCGTGGAGAGTGAAAACATTACTATAGCCGTTATCACCACACCGGCTAACGAAACACAGAAAATCTCAGAAATGCTTGTAAAAGCCGGGATAAGAGGAATTTTGAATTATACTCCAACAGCCATAAATGTTCCTGATCATGTCTACCTGGAAGAATATGACATGATCACCTCCCTCGAAAAAGTAGCTTTTTTCGTCAAGAAAAACACTTTAGCTGTGTAGTTTTATAAAAAAATGTAGGCGATTGAGAGTATTCAGGAATTTAGACGATGTTAAAGAAATTAAAAATCCTGTAGTAACTACGGGATCTTTTGATGGAGTTCACGTAGGTCACACAGCCATTATAAAACGTATCAACAGGCTGGCACGGGAGATAGATGGTGAATCGGTGCTCATTACTTTTAATCCGCATCCACGAAAAGTGCTATTCCCCGATTCATCGGGAAAGGACTTGAAGCTCATTAATTCGCAAAGAGAAAAAATCGAATTACTTAAGCGAACGGGGCTGGATAACCTCATCATCATACACTTTACCCTGGAATTTTCTAAAACCACATCTTACGAATTCGTGAAAGATATCCTTGCCGGGAAACTTGGGGCAAAAAAAATCGTCATTGGCTTCAACCACCATTTTGGACACAACCGCCAGGGGGATTACGATTACCTTTATAAATTGGGGGTAGAGTACGGATTTGATGTGGAGGAGATACCAGAACAAGAGCTTCACCACGAAACGGTGAGTAGTACAAAAATACGTAATGCGCTGCATGAGGGAGACATTCAAAAGGCTAATGCTTATCTTGACCACCATTATCTTATAGCCGGAGAATTGCGGAAATCACCTCCGGAAAACGGGCAAAAGGAATTTACATGGTATGAAGTTCAGATTGAAGAAGATTGTAAGTTAATTCCTCCATTTGGATTGTATGCCATTTGCATTTATTACAAAGGAACTCAATACAAAGGGATGGCGGAGATAACTCAAAGGAATAAGCTGATTGAGGGATGCAATCACAATAAAAAAGTGCAGGTGCATATAATGAACATAGAGGAAGACTTGCATGGACGCGTAACAAATCTGCTTTTTGCAAAAAAAATCAGAAAAGAAATAAGCTTTCGTGACATGGAGCACAAAAAGAAGCAACTGAACAATGACAAAAACAGAATTGAGGAATTAATTTATTGATGGAGGTTAAAACATTATAAATATTGCAACCAGATAGCCTTAAAACAAAACCCGATAATGCCTGTTTGTGAATCAATACATAGCATGCAGATTCCAAAGGCCCAAAAATAAATATGGACGAAACAAATAAAGACATCAAAGTAACTTTTCTTGGCACAGGAACCTCCACCGGAGTGCCTGTTGTAGCTTGTCAATGTGATGTTTGCACATCCGTTGATAGTAAAGATAAACGCCTCAGAACATCTGCATTGCTGGAGACGGAGGGCAAAAAAGTCGTGATAGATTGTGGCCCGGATTTTCGCATGCAGATGCTCAACAATGATATCACCGATATCGACGCCATCCTTTTCACGCATGCCCACCGCGATCATATTGCCGGACTTGACGATATCAGAGGGTTTAATTACATCTTAAATAAACGTATTGATGTTTTTGCCACACGGGAAGTTTTCGCCTCTCTTAATGAGCAGTTTCCTTACGTTTTTAATGATACGCGCTATTTCGGAGCGCCGCAGATTAATGAGCAACTCATTGGTCATCAGCCATTTAATCTTTACGGCATGGAAGTGATTCCAATAAGGGTGTGGCACAGCAAGATGGAGGTTTTGGGATTCAGAATAAAGGACTTCACTTACATTACTGATGCCAGCGAAATACCGGCAGAAGAGATGGAAAAAATCAAAGGCTCTAAAGTTTTGGTTATTAACGCACTGCGTAAATCGCATCATGTTTCCCATTTCTCACTGGATGAAGCAATTGAAGTGATTAACAAGATTAATCCTGAAACGGCCTATCTCATCCATATGAGCCATTTTATCGGAAAGCATGCTGCACTGGAAAAAAACCTGCCTGCAAATATTCATCTGGCGTATGACAATCTTCAAATTACAGTCGATTGAAAATGAATCAGGAAGAATTAGACAACTTAATTAGTGCCATCAACAATGTACTCTCACCCCCTCAAAAAGATGAAGAGAAGCTATTCAGCGAACTGTCCGTGCTGTTGACCAATTCATTTGGCAACAAACTTTATTTCTGTAAAATCCAGGGGCGCCGATGGGCATTTCTGGCAGGGGATGACCAAATGCTCACTCCTGAAAACCAACTACAGCTTACACCACAATACGGAATCCTGTATAATACCCCTGGTGACGAGGTAAGTTGGAACGTGGTTATAGATTTTTTGCAAAAGCAGTTGAGATAATGCCTTATCAGTTCCCCTTCTCACATTGCCTCATGACTAATCCTTTCTTATTTAGAACACAGGGGTAACGATTCCCTGATTTATTTTACAACTAATTTAATTACAGTCTCTTAATTGTTCACTATTCAACTCATCCATGGCGTTATTTAGAATCCATTCCTTGATACATCC